>JAAUSP010000066.1 GCA_012032575.1 Anaerolineales bacterium
TCATCAAACAAGGTGTTGATGACAATCAAAGTTGACGCGGTGTTGTTGGCGTCGGCTTTAACCGCCAACGTCCGCTCGACCAGACCCAGCGCCTCTTCCACCCGGACTTTAACCTCGGTGGGTTCGCCTAATTCGGCCATAATCGCTTCCATCTCGGCTAGAAGCTGTGCGTATCGCGCCGCCGCCTGGGCATCGTTGGCGGCCATGAGCGGGCGCAGTTCCTCAAAAACGGCTTCGGCCTGGCTGCGGAAGGTGATCGCTTCCTGATATTCAATGGGGATGGTAATCTGGCCGTTGCGGACACCATCCTTGTATTCGATGTAAACCAGATCGGTGAAGAGATAGAGCAACTGCCCCCGTTTGGCTACCTGGGCCGCGTCCAGTTCGACCGGCAGATAGGTGGACAGAATCGAGCGGGCGGCTTCGAGCGTGGTAGCGGCAGCGGGCCAATCTTCCGTTAATACCGCTTGTTCCAAATCAGTCAAACTGGCGGCTAAATTGACGCTCGTTTCCTCGCCTAACTTGGTCGCCATATCGGCTCGCAGGATATGGGCGTAACCCCTGGCTTGACCGGCCCACTCGGCGGCCCGGCTGGTAAATTGGTTCCGGCCGGCCTCCTCCAGTTGGTTCAGGGCTTCGCGCAGGCGGAAAAAGTAAGCGTCGCGCAGGTCGCTGCCAATGATGGTCGAGGCTTCCGCCGCTTCGATCTCGCCGGCTTTCAGGGCGGTCATCGTCCGGGTTGAAACATCTTCAATCACGGTCACGCGCGTGGCTTGGCGGTACTCGCGCAGTTGCAGCCAGGCCGAGGCCGAGTCGGTTTGGCCTTGAGCCAGCGCCGCCAGCGTTGCCTCATAGCTGCCCCAGAGAAGGTTGGTCCACACCCGTCCCCGCGCAGCGGCCAGGGCGGTGGTCTGTCCGGCCAGGGCTGCTTCTCGACCCGCATTTAGCGCCTGCAAGATAGCTTGATCGGCTGCGGGAACCTGCGCGGCTATGTCGGTTTGGAGCGTCTCTGTATACTGGGCGCTTGCTTCATCTATATAAGCTGCGGCCGCTTCATAATGACCGGCCGGATTTTCGGCCCGGCTGGCCGCCAATAGTTCCTTTTGGGCTTCCAGCAGATTCTGCCGAATTTGGCTGGCCGCTTGCCAGGGCAGGATTTCTTGCGCCAGGACGGGGGTGTTAAAATTAGCTAACAAAACCACAAAAAAAACAAGATAGAGCAAAATTTGCTGAGGTATCACCAAAAGATTCACCTGATTTTATTTTTACTCATTGGGCAGGCCATTGCATAGGGTAAGAGCAATTTCAGAGGGGGGAACGTGGGCCGGCAGCATGGCTCTTACCTTACTACACCTTGAACCAAAAACCAATAGCCCGGTGTTAAAGCTCAACCTTAGCGGAGTCATCTTTAAATTTACTCCGGGTTAAAAAATATTCCCCTCTGAGCTATTAGCAACCTTAACAGTGGTCTATTGATTATCCTGGCGAGTTGTTGTACTGTTAGCTCATTGATTGATTTCATAAAGGTTGAAACAGCAGAAAGAGATTGCCTGAGATGCGCAGACCGGGTTCGAGTTGATGGTTGGGTTGATGAGTTATGCCATACTGTGATGCGCCCGCTGCCTGGCCGGCAGGGTGACAGGCTGGCGAAAAAAGTGGCTTTAAGCGCGATGATGGACTTGTTGGTATCGGCCCCCGAAGAAAGTTAACCGAGATTAAAAAAGAAGTTTTCAAACTTGAGCTTAAACATTAACCCGGAGCTATTGCCTGGATTAGCAAAGTGCCTTACTCTGGATAGATAAAGGGGCCGGATATGGAATTTTCTTTTGGCATTGAACATGAGGTAGCTTTTCTTGACCACGAAGGCCGGTTTGCCGATTTTTCGCGCACCAGCTACGCCGATTTCGACCAAATTATCGAGCAACTCCCGCTCTATCCCGGTGATTATGACCACCTGCGCCGGGGCGACGCCGGGATCAAAAAGAAGCGCTGGTACATCGAATGTTTTGAGCGGTTCAAAGACGATGATAAGGTTATCAATTGCCATCCCAAAGGGATTGAGATCAGAACCACGATCCATCCGAGCATCCGGGGCGCCATTGCCGAACTGAGCAGTAGCTATGACCTCCTGGTTGAGACGGCCCAGCAGTGTGGTTATACCCCCGTGTGTGTGGCTTACAATCCCTACCAAACGGTGTTTGAACCTGACCCGCCCTTGAATGAGTACGAAATCGGGGTTCAGCATCAATCGCCCGAAATGTTTACTCAGGGTATTGCGATGCTGACTTACGGGCCGGACCTGAATCTGTCCATCAAGGACATGACGGCGGAACAGATGATTGATCTGGGCCAAAAGCTAACCCACTACAGTCCGTATCTCGTGCCCTTCAGCTTCAATGCGCCGTTTTATGGCGGGCAGTTATGGGAAGGATTATCGGCCCGTACCTTTTTCAGAACCGGGGCCAGGCCGGCTGCATTGGTGTTTGTGGCCGAGCCGGAGCAGTTGATTAGGAGCAAACCCTCTTTGACCACTTTGGCCCGGCTGCCGGCAGAAGTGGGCCGGATTGAATTTAAGGCATTTGATGTTTGTCCTGATTTTTCGCTCTATGCCGGCTTGCTGGCCCTGCTCAAAGGATTGGCGTTGGACCGCTTGCTGCCGGACCGGGCCACGACTCCCGATGCCGCATTGCATCAATTATCGGCGCGATGTGGTTTTGATAGTCAGCGCCTGTACTTGATGGCGTTGGCGGTGATAGAGGCCGTGGATATAGCCCTGGCCGGAGACCCCGACCATGCCTTGCTTGAGCCGCTCACGCAAAGCATGATCGAGCGCAAAAGCCCGGCTCACCGGCTAATTGAAAAATATCAACAATACGGGACAATTGAAGGGGCGCTGTTGGACCGGGTTTTAGCCACAACGACACCGGTTCAAAGCTAATACAGTTTATTGAATATGAGCTATCCGATGAAGAGGACGCGGAGAGTGAGGCCCTGGATGATTTTGACGATGAGGACGCGATAGAATTGGATGAGAAGGATTTTGACGAGTTGGAAGATGAAGATTTAACCCTGGGCGAGCAAGAACTCGACAGACTTGACAACTGGGAGGAAGAGGAGGAGGAGGAAGATGACCGTGATAGCGAATGGCGCGACCGCTACCGCCGCTAAAAGCTTAACCAGCCAGAGCCGATTTTGCGCTGTTGTGTCCAGGGAAAATGACGAAGACCCTATCGGCACCGCGCCTGACTTTGACCATCTGCTGGCGCTGGAATTAGCGCCGCCCTGGCCGGAAGAGGTCTGGCAGGCCGGGCACACCCCCGACAGTTTGACCGATCTTTTTCAACAGGCCAGAACGCAGGGGCTGCGGTTGGCAACCCAGGCCATTTTACCCAGTTTAACTTACCACTCCCGGCCCGGCTGGACGCGCCTATTTTCACTGCGCCGGCCCGTGGGTCCGTTTGCCGTATACCTTAAAGAGGAGTTTATTGTGCCCAATCGGGCCGTGACAGCCCTGGTCGAGGCGTTGTTATTAAATCCCGCCGCCCTGGCTGAGTTCACGCCCTTCCGGCAGCCCACCACCCATCTGCGCGAACTGCTGGTCTGCACTCACGGCAGCCGGGATGCGTGCTGCGGCAAATTTGGCTTTCCCGCGTTTCAGGCTCTCCAGCGCTACGCGGCCCATACGCCGAACCTGTTCCGGGTGTGGCGTACCAGTCACTTTGGCGGTCATCGTTTTGCCCCAACCGTGCTGGATTTGCCCGAAGGTCGCTGCTGGGGCCACCTGGAGCTGGAAGCGCTGGAAGATCTGGCGCTGCGGCGGGGTCAGGTATCACAGTTGCGTTCCTTCTACCGGGGCTGGAGTGGCCTTACCCGGTATGAGCAGGTGGCCGAGCGAGAACTCTTTATGCGCCAGGGTTGGGATTGGGTGAACTATTTGAAGGAAGTGCGAACCCTTGAACTCGACGAAGGGCAAAACCGGGCCGAAATCTGGCTCAGGTACACTACGCCCGATGGCCGGATTGGCGGGGCTTATCAGGCTACGGTGGACTTCAGCCACTGGGTCTCTACTTTGGACCAGACGGGTGACCGGCAGCTAACGCCGGTCAAGCAGTACCGCGTTAGCCGCCTGGTGAAAGCTTTTGAAACACCGGAGTCTGCGAAATCAATCAACGGAAGTAATAAGAAATACTCAGTAGATCCAAATTTGCCAGCAGTGGCGGCTCCCACGCAGGCGCGGGAGACTGCTCCGCTTCAAAAATTGGATCTATAGAATTTGACTGGATGAGCTATCCAATAACCAGATTAAACAGATAGCCGGTCAACACAATGGCTACCCCCACGATACCAACAAAGGTAGCAATCAGGCGCGGCTTGAGCACCCGGCGTAAAATGAGCATCTCCGGCAGGCTCAAAGCGACCACCGCCATCATAAAAGCCAGCACCGTGCCCATCGCCGCCCCTTTTTCCATCAAGGCGTAAACCACTGGCATAATACCGGCGGCATTAGCATATAGCGGAACACCAATAACGACCGCTGCCGGCACCGACCACCAGGCCTGACGTCCCATAATGTTGATGAGGAAATCTTCCGGCACATAACCGTGAATCCCCGCTCCTACGGCAATACCGATCACCACAAAGAGCCACACTTTTCCGACAATTTCGCGGGTGGACTGGGCCGCATCGCGCAGCCGGTCATTCCAGGTGGGCTTGTAAATTATGTCCGGCCCGTGCTGTCCTCGATTAATTTGCCAGACAAAATCCTCAACATAGCGTTCCATCCGCAAACGTCCAATGACCAGCCCGCTGATGATGGCAACCAGCAGCCCCGTCGCCAGGTACAGCCCGGCGATTTTCCAGCCGAACATGCCAAAGAGCATCGCCAGGGCCACTTCGTTGACCATTGGCGCGGCCACCAAAAAGGAGAAGGTCACGCCCAACGGGATACCGCTCTCGACAAAACCGATGAATAGGGGCACGGCTGAACAGGAGCAGAAAGGGGTGACGACCCCCAGACTGGCGGCCAGAATGTTACCCAACCCTTCCCGCCGACCACCTAACAGGGCGCGGGTCTGCTCCGGGCTGAAAAAGGAGCGAATCAAGGTGACGATAAAAATCATCCCGGCCAGGAGCATCAGGATTTTGGGGACATCATACAGGAAAAAATTGACCGACTGGGCTAAATGGGTCTCCGGGGACAACTTTAAAACGGTGAAAGTGAGCCAATCGGCAATGGTTTGCAACTGACCGTAAAGCAGATACCAGATCACTGCCGTACCTATTAGCAAGACCGGCCATTGCCGGGTGAGCTTAAGTGAAAACGCTTCTGTTGTTTCTGAGGTTGACATAGATGATTTTTCCTCCTCTTTTGAATTCCGGCGACGGGTTATCCGCCCTATCAATTCAATTGATATTGAAATATAACAGCGTAAGAAATGGCTATCTCCAGCTTATGCTGCTTTTCGAAACCACTTGCGCGTTTCGGGGTAGGGCAACAGGCCAGGGACAGCCAAACGGTCAGACAGGCGTGGTCAAAGCCTCGGTCAACCAGCTTTTGATTTCATCCATCGTGGGGATACGCCCGGCGCTGACCAGCTTTTCGTTAATAACCAGACCAGGGGTGCGCATAATAGGGTACTTCATAATATCCTGCGTTTCGGTGACTTTGAGAAGGGTCGCCTCAAATTCTTCCGGCCGGTCGCGGCTACCGACTCCAGTGCCTCGGATGTCTTTTGGGCCAACATCTGGCAGTTTTTACAGCCAGGTCCTAAAACTTTGATAGTGAGCATAGTATCCTCCGAATGAGAGATGAGAGATGAGAGATGAGAGATTGGAGATAGATTTAATCTCCAATCTCTCATCTCCCGCGTTTTTAGGGGCATTGAATGACCCCCTGCGACCACAAACAGTTGCCGCAGGTGGGGAATTCGTTGCCAAAACAGTCCTCTTGATTTTCATAAGCCAGCTCGCAGCCGCCGCAGAAGGTACAAGGGGCAAACTCGTAGCCCTGCACTTTGTGGCGATAGCTCTGATGATCCGGCGCTTCCCACAACGCCCGCAGCGACCTCTCGGCCACATTGCCGATAATGTATTGGTGCGAGAAATAGTGCCGCGTGCCCCAATAGCTGATATGGCTGTGCAGCAGGGGCAAACACGGACTGGCTCCACCGTCCCAGCCAATCGCCATCGTCCCGTTTTCAATAAAGGGACAGGTGTCGTTGGTTGAACCCAGGTTGCTACCGGCCACTTTGATATTCCAGCCTTTATTCAAGGCCTGACTGAGGACCTCGCCCAGCACCCCATCCGGGTTCATTTTGGGCAAACTCATTTTCCGGCCCCAGGGCGAGGGCTGAAACGACATATTGTTCAAGACTTTATCGTACAGCCGTTCCTGGCACATTTCCTCGGTGTAGGGCAGAACATTGCTCACCGACAATCGGGTGGCCCGCAACTGCCGGCCAATCCGCATGACTTCCGGCAAATCGTGGATATTGCGCTGCATGGCCACAAAGGCAATGCCAATCTCCGGGATGGGGCGGTGGCCTTTGGGCCTGGCCCGGTTAAACTGTTTGAGGTTTTCCAGCACTTTGGGCAGCGACGCCCCCAGGCGGACATCGGCGTAGCTCTCCGGGGTGGCTCCATCCAGCGAGACCCACAGCACATCCAACCCGGCTTCGATCAATTGGTGGGAGAGGCGTTCGGTTAGCAGCGTTCCGTTGGTAATCAGTTCAACCGATGAGCCTAACGTCTTGACCCGGGCGATCATCTCCGGCAGGCGGGGGTGCATCAGCGGCTCGCCGATGCCGCCAAAAAAGACCAGCGGTGGGGGTGAAAACTCCGACAAACCGGCCATAATCCGGTCAAAAGTCGCCTCGGCCATAATTTCATTGGGCGCAGTCCAGACATTCCGCATACAGGTCACGCAGTCCAGATTGCAGCGCCCCGACGGCTCGATATAAAGTTTAGCCAGGTGGGTGACGGGCCGGTGTAAATGCACCCCTGACTCTTCCTGTCCAAACAGCACTTTCGCGCCCGGTTTTAAGCCGTATTGAGCGGCTATTTCGGCGGGGATGGTTAGCCGTCCATTTTCATCTACTTCACCCCAGAGAACCGGTTTCGTGCTAATGGTCATGACAATGCCTCAATCCCGGCTGGCAATGATGCGATTTGCTGCCCTTCCGGGCCACACAAACATTGCCGGGCTTGAATCCGGGCCGGATTGAGCAGTTCGCTAAACCAGGCTTGCCACTGCTGCGCTGCTTCCCGGTCCACAGTGTAATAAATCCAACGGGCATCTACCGCATCGTGACGATTGCGGACTAAGCCTACTTCTCGCAGCACCCGCAAATGGTGCGATAGCAGATTGGGCGGCAACCCCAACCGCTCATTCAGTTCGCCGTTGCAAGAGTCGCCCTGCATCAGCAGGTTGAAGATGCGCAGGCGGTTGGGATCGGCCAGTGCTTTAAGCACAGCGGCTGCTTCAGTCAGATTTTGTTTATTGATGAATGGTGTTTCAACCATAGGTTTCCCCCTGGTTCAACCGGACGATTTAATTCAACGTTCACTGAAATAAAGTATATATCGTTCCACCAAAAGTGGATAGTGATGTTTATCACAAAAATAGGTGATACTTGTCATATATTTCAATTTTCTTCGAAACATTCCTGCGATAATGCAGTAAATCTTATTTGACAAAGGACTCATTGAGGGGTATAGTATAAAAATAATTCAAAAGATTTTAATATAAAAATTCTTGATTTAATCTACGGGAAATCTTGTCATGAATCAAATAACGGTTTTTGGTGATATTCATGCTAATTTACCGGCGCTGGAAGCTGTCCAGGCTGATATGACCGCACGGGGTCTGTCTAATTTTTACTGCCTGGGTGATCTGGTCGGTTATGGTACTTTTCCCAACGAGGTAATTTCGGTTATACGGGACTGGAATGTTCCAACTTTGATGGGCAACTATGATCAAGGCGTGGGGAACAGCAGTGATGATTGCGGCTGCGCTTACACCGAACCGGTAGCCGAGGCATTTGGCAAACGCTCCATTGCCTGGACCAACGACCATACGACCGAAGAAAACAAAACTTTTTTGCGCCAGTTAGTTCCGCAAATTCCGCTCCAATTGGGGGAGTTACGGGTGGTGCTGGTCCACGGCAGCCCGCGCCGGATTAACGAATACTTATTTGAAGACCGTCCAGAGGACAACCTGGAGCGCTTACTTGATTTGGTTGAAGCGGATGTATTGGTGTGCGGTCATACCCATTTGCCCTATCATCGCATTTTGCCGAGTGGTCGTCACGTGGTTAATGCCGGCAGCGTCGGTAAACCCAAGGATTGGGACTCCCGAGCGGGTTATGTGGTTTTAAATGAACACAAGCGTAATCTGGAGGTCAAGTTTATCCGGGTGAGTTATGATGTGGAACGAGCCGCGCGGGCGATTGAAGCCAGCACCATGCCTTCCATATTTGCCCGGATGCTTCGTACCGGCACGAGTTAATGACCAAAATTTTGACCAGGAGAGGAAGTTTGTATGGCGAAGAATTTGACCGAGTGGCAGCTCCGTCTGGAAAAAGCGGCTGAGACGATGAAGGCTTTGGCCGACCCGTATCGGCTGCATATCCTCGACCTGCTGACCGAAGGAGAAGCGTGCCACAGTGAACTCGTGCAGCAGGTCGGCCTGCCTCCTAACCTGCTCTCCCATCACTTGCGGGTGTTGCGTCAGGCCGGGCTGGTCCGTACCCGGCACGATACCATTGATGGTCGCTGGATTTATTACGCGGCCAACAAGGATGGTTTGGCTTACTGGCGGGCCTGGCTGGGCCAGTTCCTCGACCCGGCCCGGGTTCAGGCTCGATCCGCTTTATGCGGCCCCGAAGGGCGGCAGGTGCCAGAGAATCTTCCTCAGCCCACTGAGGTTGACCCCAAGCGGAAGCGTTTCGTGCTTTTTCTCTGTACCGGCAATTCCTGTCGCAGTCAGATGGCCGAGGCCATTGTCAATACCCGGCTGGGTGATGACTGGGCTGCCTTTTCAGCCGGCACACAACCGGCGGGATGTGTCCACCCCAAGGCCGTGGAGAGCCTGGCCGAAATCGGGATTGATTGGCGGGGACGGGCGGCCAAGCACGCCGATGAATTTAGAACGATGCCCTTTGATTTAATCGTAACCTTGTGTGATAACGCCAGAGAGCATCATCCCACCTGGCTCGACCAGAGCCAGCCGATGCCCCTTCACCTGGGGTTTCCTGACCCGGTCAGAGCCACCGGCAGCGAAGCAGAAGTCCGGAAAATTTTCCGCACCGTGCGTGATGCCATAGCCGAACAAGTACCTGCCTTTGTTCGAGCCTGGCCGCGAATTCAGTGACATCTTAAACAAAAACCTAAGACAAGGAGAACAACGATGGCCAAAGAAAAAGTATTATTTTTATGCACAGGTAATTCGGCCCGGAGTCAAATGGCCGAGGCTTTCCTCAGAGCTTATGCCGGCGATAAGTATGAAGCCCACAGCGCCGGTTTATACCCCAAAGGGCTTAACCCCTACACCGTGCGGGTGATGGAGGAGAAGGAGATCAGCATGGCGGGGCATCGGTCCAAGGATGTTAAAGAATATTTGGCGAATGCCGTCTTTAGCTATTTTTTTACAGTTTGCAACCACGCCGAAGAGAACTGCCCCAAAGCCTTTTTGATGAGCGCCGGACGGCATTATCATTGGGACTTTGAAGATCCAGCCGCCTTTGTTGGTTCGGAAGAGGAAACGCTGAAGAAATTTAGAGAGGTACGCGATCAGATTGAGGCGCGGGTTAAGGCCTGGATTCAGGAACAGGTGGGATTGCCGGCTTGATGCTGCACACCATTCTAGCAGGCGGAAAAGAAAAGGCCCTATTCGAGGATAGGGCCTTTTCTCTTTTTTTGAAGTAGCCGGAACACCGGCGACCTCGTTGATGCTGGTCAGACAATAAAAGCCTCAGTGCGAACCGGGCGGGATTTGGGGGAGAGGGTCGTCTAAAACCCGGGACAGACCCAAAAAGGGAGTTGACCGGCCAAAAAATTTGTTGTATCATCGTTATATGCCACCTTCAAACCAATTGGATGCTGACCACGCGAATGACCTTTCCACGCCTCATCTGCCTCTGCCCGACTTTATCGTAAACGAGTTATTACCCCAGAGCCACATTCTGGCTCCCCTCAAATATTCTACTCAGGCCACACTCAGCCTCATCAATAACAGTCACCGGCCTGTCTTGTTTCAATTAGCCGGTCAGAGTGGAATAGGCGGCTGTTACGTTGAATTTAAGCTGCCAACAGGCCGGGTTTCATGGGCTGAGTTTGAAGTAGGGCCAGGTCAGGCTATTACCGTATCAGCGCAGATCACCGTGCCACCCCCGCCGTTATTGGCCTTGAAACGACGCAAACATTATTTTGCTTTTACCGCCACTATTTTGGCCCAACGCTCTTTATACCGATCACGGACGGGATGGGTTGAGACTACCCCCCTCATTGGCCCCCGGTTAATGACCCTGGCAGCCTTTGGTCTGCTGGTTCTGACCGCTTTCTGGTTGCCGGGCCTGTGGCCTGCGCCTGCGGTAGTGACATCCAAAAATGACGCAAGCACGCCCACCTCCAGGCCCGATTGGTGGACAACCCCGGTTTTTCAAGCCGGTAATTCACCCTCAGCCGGATTAGAAGATAGCGCCCCCCCAACGATGACTTATCAGCAAATGTTTGAGCAGGTTGCCGAACAGTATGGCCTGGATTGGCAACTGCTGGCTGAAATAGCCTACCAGGAAAGCCGGTTCAATCCCTGGGCTATTGGCCGGCATAACGAAATGGGCCTGATGCAAATTCACCCCAACACCTGGGCCGAATGGTCTGCGCAAGTGGGTGTAATTGACCCGTATGATCCGTACAGCAATGTTCAGGTGGCTGCCGCTTATCTGGTTTATCTGAAAGATTTTTGTCGGACCAGAGGTTATAATGAACAGCATTGGATGCTGGTCGGCTATAATTGGGGACCGGACAATCTGCGGCAAATTTTTGACCGGCAGGGCGGCTGGGGTGAGATACCGGCCAAACAACAGCAGTACGCCATCCGCATTATGGAATATAGTCTGGACACATCCATTCGACGGCAAGAGAAACTTCAAACACCACTCAGTTTGACCTCCAAGTAAGGCTGCAAATATGGAGTGGATTTTTCAGGGTTATATTTTTACCTTCACTCTGGGGAGTATTCTGGTTGTTAGTATTGCGCTGCTGGCCTGGTATAAACTTTCTGCCCGTGGCTGGGCGATTTCCAGGTTGGGGCCATTTGATTTGGGGGCCATTACGCATGAACTGCTCTTTGAGAATATTGGCGACGGCGTGGTAGTATTAGATAAGCGCAACTGCCTGGTTAGCTTCAACCCGGCAGCGCAACGGTACTTTAAACTCTCGGCTCAGCTCCAGGGCCACGAGTTTAAGCTGACCCTGTCCGGTGAGGATCATGTCTTGTCCCTGGCCCTTGACACCGAAGCTTACCAACAGGTTGAATTGGTGCGACCAGGGCCGCCGCCGGTTTATCTCGATGCCCGGATTTTTCCGCTTTATCGGTCGAACCAACGGTTGATTGGACGAGTGATTGTCACCCGCGACATTACCACGCCCCGACAATTTGAGAACGCCTTATACCTCTTGAATACCGAACTGGAATCTCTGGTTAAACAGCGGACTGCCCAATTGCAAAATATAGTCTACAACCTGGAAAAAGAAGTGAACGAGCGCCGGCAGGCCGAAGCCTCGTTGCGGAGCCTCCAGGAAAATATGGCCCAGCGCATCGCCGACCAAAGCCGCAAAATGGCCGCATTGTATGAGGTCATTATGCTCTACGGTCAGTTACTGGAAACCGACGAATTGGTTGAACAGTGCTTGGGCGAAATTAACGCCGTAGTTGAGGCCAGCTCTGTCGGCCTGTACCAGTGGTCTGATGAAGCCAGACAATTGCGCCTGACGGCTCATTGGGAACTTTCCGCCGCTGTCCGTCGTTGTCTTGAAATTTTGCCGTCTGGCTGGCTACCCGAAACAAAAACACCCAAAATGATCCCGGAGTTGAGCCGCTCCGAACCTGCCCTGGCGGGCTTGGAACTCTATCTGGGTACACCCATCCACTTACGCACCCAGGTTATAGGAGTTTTAGCCCTGTTCTGGGCCGAGCCAAAAACCTTTTCGGCGGAAGATTTGGCTCTATTCAACATCCTGGCCGACCAGTTGGGACTGATCCTGGAAAATGATCGGCTGCGGGAGATAGGACGCGAAGCGGCAGCCCTGCATGAACGGCAACGGCTGGCCCGCGAGCTGCACGACTCTGTCACCCAATCGCTGCACAGTCTGACGCTGTTGGCCGATACGGCGGTTTATGTTTTGCCTCAACAAAACCAGAGCGACTGGAGTCGCTGCTGCACCAACTGGCCACCAGCGCTCGTCAGGCGCTCAAAGAGATGCGTTTGTTGCTTTACCACCTCCAACCAACCACCGACACTAAAGAATTGGTTGAGTTACTGACCCTGCGGCTGGACAACGTGGAACGTCGCGCCGGGATAGACGCTCAATTCACGGTAAGTGTTCAAGCTGATTGGCCGTCTGCCTGGAATGAGTCTATCTTCCGTATTGCCCTTGAAGCCTTGAATAACGCGCTTAAACACAGCCAGGCCAATGCTGTATTGATTAATTTGCGCAGTAATGATCAAGAAGTTGTACTGGAAGTATCGGACAATGGCTGCGGTTTTGATCTGGATCGCAAACGAGGCGGCATGGGCCTACAAAACATGTTAGATCGGGCCGAACGGATATATGGCCGGCTGATGATCGACTCGAAGCCGGGGCAAGGAACACGATTGTGTCTAAAAATACAACAAAAAGATGTTTTAACTGTGTTGTAACTTGAAAAAAGTCGGGAATATGTCCAATGAGCAAACTGCGCGTGTTAATTGTAGATGATCATCCCATGATGCGCGAGGCCATTCGCGCCGCGATTGAAGTAGATTCAGAGATAGAAGTTGTGGGTGAAGCCGAGGACGGGGTAACTGCCGTGGAGCGAGTTTGCCAATTGCAGCCCGATATAACCATTATGGATTTATTTTTACCAGGCCAGGATGGCATTCAGGCTATTGTCGCCATCCTGCAAGATAACCCCCAGGCTCGTATTCTGGTTTTAACCAGTTCCAACGACGACCAAAAATTGCGAGATGCCATCGAGGCCGGGGTAATTGGCTACCTGGTTAAGGATACCGGGCGCGAAGAATTACTCCAGGCCATCCGCGAAGTAGGCCGGGGGAATCCCTATCTCCCCCCGGCAGTGATGCGAAAACTCATAGCCGGGCTGCGCCAGCCGCGGCCACCCGCCGACCCGCCGGCAGCCACCCTGCCCTCCGAACCCCTTACCATCCGCGAGAAAGAAGTGCTCCAATTGCTGGGCCAGGGCTTTTCTAACCAAAAAATTGCCGAAATGTTACAAATTAGCCAGGGCACAGTGCGCGTTCATGTGCATAACATTTTGGGCAAATTAAACTTAGAAAGCCGCAGTCAAGCCATTATCTACGCCCTCCGCGAAAATTAGATTTAAAGCTCTAAACAAACGTTTAGGCCAGCCCTTATCGGCTGGCTATTTTTGTTTAGTTCAAAATACGCGGGCTGGCAGATGATAACTCCCTTCAGGTATGTTAGACTTAATGTCATAATTCCCGGCATTAAAAACCTTATCGTTTCCCTTTATTTTCCTGGTCGGCGTCAATGCCTGTCCCTGGAGTTGTGATGGCTTTTTGCTCCATCTCCTGTCAGCCACCTGATTCTGATTAAGTTGGCCTCTTATCTGGCAACCCGAGATTTAGCGATGACTGCTACCGACTTGAATCTCAATCACCTCCAAGCCGAATTAACCCGCATAGATATTTTGATTCAACGGGAAGTAGAACGTTGGCAACTGGCCGGCCAGAACCCCCATGATGCTTTTCGCGGCTTGCACCTCTCGGACGACGATATTCAAAACCTTCTGAACCGTCCTGTAGGGTTGAGTTGGGGGCAAAGCGTCACCCTGCCCGACCAAAAAGAACGCTATTGGACGGCCCTCCAGGCTAAAACCACTGCTTATAGCCAATCATTGATCGGAAAAGCCGGCCAAAAACAGCAACCGCTGCGCCTGGTCCAACTGGCCGACGCTTTTGGTTTGAGCCAGTTTGAACTGGACGCATTGCTGGTCTGCCTGGCCCCCAACCTGGACCTGCGTTATGAGCGCTTGTTTGGCTACCTGCAAGATGATGTGACCCGCCGCTGGCCTTCAGTCAACCTGATTTTGAATTTGTTAGCCCCGCCCGGCCCAGACCGCTTGTCGTATCTGGTCCATTTTGCCGATGAAGCGCCCTTGCTGCGTTACCAACTGCTTCAGCGCGAGACGGTTGAGACCAACGGCTTAACGCCACCGCTGCTGGCCCAAGCCTTGCAGGTTGACCCCACTGTGACCGCCTGGCTGCTGGGCCATTATCAGGCTCCCCCTCTTTTCAAAGAACACGTCATCTTAGCGCAGCCGCAGCCGGCCAAGGTCGGGGCGCATTTGCCGGAAGCGATCAGCGCCGCCCTGACCCAGTGCGGTGATCAGACCAGCCGCCCGTTGCTCATCTTTTCCGGGCCGGATCAAGCCGCCCAGTCCGCCGCTATGCACCTGGCCGCGGCCCAAAGCGGCCCCTTGCTGCTACAGGTTGATTTGGCGGCAGTGGTCAAAAACGGCGCGCCGCCCGCCGAAGCACTGCACCTGGCCCTGCGCGATGCGCGTTTAACCGGCGCAACCCTGGGCCTGCTGGGCTGGGATAGCGGCCAGACCGCTGACGATGAACCAAGGCTGTCCGCCGCCACGCTGCGCGAGCTAGAGCATCTGCCCCAGTTGATTATGATCGCCGGCCGGGAAAAATGGCCGGTCCGGGGGATAACCACCGGCCGCCCCATCTTTTGGGCCGAGTTTCCGCTGCCCGCCTATACCCAACGCTTGGGTTTGTGGCGTCATTTTCTGGCATCGGAGCAGGCCGGCCTTGAATCTGAATTGACCGGGGTAGCCGGTCAGTTTGCCTTGCCCACTGCCCAAATTCAGGATGCAGCCCGCTTGGCCCGCCACCTGGCCGCTCAGGACGGGGAGCCGCTACAGGAGCGTCATCTCCTGGCCGCGGCCCGGGCCAGCTCCAACTCGCGCCTGGCCCAGTTGGCCCGCAAAATTACGCCGCGCTACTGCTGGAGCGATTTGATTTTGCCCCCTAACCGGCTTGAAATTTTGCAGGAAATTGTGGCTACCATCCGCAACCGGCCCCAAGTGCTGGAAGCATGGGGGGTAGGCCGCAAATTGGCCGCCAGCAAAGGGATCACCATTCTGTTTGCCGGCCCGCCCGGCACCGGCAAAACCATGGCCGCCGAGGTCATCGCCGGTGAATTGGGGCTGGATTTGTACAAGATTGATCTCTCGACGGTCGTCAGCAAATACATTGGCGAAACGGAAAAGAACCTGGAAAAAATCTTTACCGAAGCGGCCAGCAGTAATGCCATCCTCTTTTTTGATGAAGCCGACGCCATTTTTGGCAAGCGCTCCGAGGTGCAGGACGCCCACGACCGCTACGCCAACATCGAGGTGAGCTATCTGCTGCAGCGGATGGAAGCCTATGACGGCGTTACCTTTTTAGCCACCAACCTGCGGGCCAATGTGGACGAGGCTTTTACCCGGCGTTTGCACTTTGCCGTTGATTTTCCGGAGCCAAAGGTGGCCGACCGGCTGCGCATCTGGCAGACCCTCTTTCCGCCCGACGTGCCTCAGTCCCCCGATCTGGCTTTTGAAATCCTGGCCGAGCGTTTCAAACTACCCGGCGGCAACATCCGCAACATCATTCTCAGCGCGGCTTACCTGGCGGCCAACGACGGTGAGGTGGTGACGATGGAACACGTGATGCACGGCGTCCGCCGCGAGTATCAGAAGATGGGCCGCCTGGTTAACGAGGCGGATTTGCAGACCGACGTTTAAAATCGGAGTAACCTATGAGCCACCACCAACCCACCCCAAAAGTAAAGCCGCCGGTCCAACAGACAACCTCCCAGTCCCACTCGATTGAGCGGGATCAGTCGTTACCAATGTTAGAGCAAATCCAACCTGCGCTGGCGGCTTATACCGGGACCAAATCGGGTCGGGCCAGACCGGGTGATATATTGCAGTTGCAGCGCGCTTACGGCAATCGAGCCATTTCGCGCTTGTTAAACACCCAGGCCGAAACTGTACCTCCAGGGGAGTCCGGCGTCCAATCCCAATCAACCTCGTCGCTCCGTTTGCCCCAGGTTAGCCGGACTCGATCCGGCCCGATTCAGCGGTTTATGAGTCCAACCAACTTCAAAGATATATCTAATCGTGGTCTCTTTGGAATGCGTGATGAAACCCTGGAAGCTATAGATGCAGAACTTGAAGAATATGTCAACCACAAAGACCCTAAGCTACCTATTTTAGGGCCGAGTGATAATGGATCAGAATATACGAGCCTTAAACAGACACAGGCGGCCTTAGCGATCATTGAGGAAATCGAATATCTTACCATAAACTGGCTGAAAGACTATGAGGGAGACGAGGGCGCAGCAAGTATTTATGATAAAATGAAAAAATCATTTTATGACTTGCTTTTGAAGAGAGCCAAAACAATTATTACAAACAGACAGAAAGCTCTTCAGGGAAGCGAAGGTCTCCCCGCCGTTACGCGGGACCCCAACCAAAAATTCACCAAAATCAAAGAGCAATACGAAGGAACGATTGATTCGTCCTTGACCAAAGTGGCCCCGCTCATAGATTTGGCAGTGCCAACCGATGGGACATCAGGTGAAGTCGAGACGGAATTAAAGATCCCGATCCCACCGGCTTATGTTGGTGGGCGATTGAAGGTTGAAGCCGAACGAGATGAGGGATACGTTAAACTAAAAACAGAGTTGGTAATAACCGGTGGGGCGGATATTGGCATAGCTGAACTTGGAGGAGAATTAGGGGGTTACTTGGAAGCTAAGGCTAAAACTACATCGGATGCCATGCGATTGATATCTTATGGCCTTTATCGCCGTGTCCGTGAGTCTAAAGCCAACGTCCGGGAAGTCGCCAGTAAAATTTGGGGAGGCAGCACTTCAGAAACCATCGGTTACAAACGGGCCGAAAGATTGGCCGCCAACGTAGAGGAAAATATTTTCGCTAGAGACGAGGAAGCTTATGTTCAAACCGGCGCTTTAGCTAAAGCCAGGGGCGAGGCCGGCATTAACCTCAATAAAGAAAAGAAGGTTGGCCTGGAAGGTGAGCTTGCCTTCCAGGCTGGGCGCAATTTTAATAAAAAATCTGTTGAACATTTTAAAAAGAAATTCCTTACAAAAGAAGGTCAGTTTGGGGCAGGGCCGTTTAATCAAGGCAAACAGTCTGCATTGGGTCAAATTTATATGCCTAAACACCGCGGCGGTATGGAGACTTTTGGAGCAAATGTGAACAGTCTTAAGCTAGCTTTCAAAGCAGATGCCGGTCCTTTGGTGGGGGAGGCTGAGGGCCTTTGTAGTTGGGAAGAAAATCTGCAAACAGAGAAGACCGAATTTAGGGAGCTTGAATTGAAGGTCAAGTCCGAATATAAAGTGGATGTACGCGAAGGGGCTTTGGCCAAGACCATAATTGATTTTATAGTGGCTGCAATACAGGCTACAAGAACAGCAATTGAAAAATATCAAGGAACAATAAGTGGAGGACAAGCTGCCGTTGGTATCGCCCAGGCTTTAGCTAGCGCCGGGCAAGGCGTGGCGGGCAGTGCAGACATGCTTAAACCATATACTCATGAATGGGGGAAAGATATGGATGACAAGGTCGGATTTGAGCCGAACGTCGGCGGGGGGATTGTGGTTGGCATAACCAAAACAGCTAACACACCAGGGGTGAAGATTTCGGTTGAGCTTAGAAAAGTTACAGAACTTGGCGGTAATGCGGGAATAGTTAAGGGAAAAATCAAAAAGAATGAACGTTTGATCGGGTTGATGTTTGAGGCGGGAACCTGGAAGCCTAAGGTCACGTAGCGTATCATAAATATCAAAATAAAGAGTAACTATGTCTAATTACGAAACTTCCGATTATAAAGTAGATTTACCCCTTAACCTGCGTACCCCCGCCGGCGCGTGGCTGGCTTTGCCGGTGGAGCATGTACGCCTGGGGCAAAGGGACGAGAAAATTGTTAGCTGCCTCGTCACGTTTAGAGCCGGCCCGGACCTGTATGCCCAAATTGACCAGCAAGCACTGCTGCACCTTGAACCGGAAGCGCGCGGCCCTTTGTTTGGCGGCGCTTTTGATCCGGCGGGTGAGGTTGAAATTGAAGCCCGACTGGCCGAGGAAATGCTCCCTTATCTAAACGAGGGAACCGGCGACGCGGATGAAGCGGTTTCCAAACTGTTTGAATTGAGCCAGGCGCGAACCGACCATCCCCTGTTATCTACCGGCAGTTGGTACGGCCTGGAAGTCAAACAAGAAGTCCCCTTACCGCCGGAACTGGCCGAAATTGGCACGCTCAAAGCCGGTTATCGCACCGTTTGGGCTAAAGAAGACCCAACCGAAGAGGATGAGGCCGAGGCTTTAGAAATAGGGCCGCTGCAGACCACGCTGCTTAACTTTTTTACCGAAAATGAGTGGCCGATTATTAGCTATGGTGAGCAAACGGTCAATGTCGGCTTTGCCGGCGACCATGGCGAATGGGAGTGTTATGCTGTCGCCCGCGAGGAGCAAGAGCAAGCCCTGTTTTACTCCCTTTGCCCGCTGGCTGTACCGGAGCACAAACGAGCCGCCCTGGCCGAATTTTTAACGCGGGCCAATTGGGGTCTGCCCGTAGGAAATTTTGAAATGAACTGGCAAACTGGCGCTATTCACTTTAAGACCAGTATCGATGTGGAAGGCGACAGATTAAACGAAGCTTTATTTGGCCAGATTGTCTATGCCAATGTGACGGCTATGGATCACTATCTGCCGGGGATCGAGGCGATTATCAAGAAAGAGGTATCGCCGGTTGAAGCGATTGCCCGGCTAGAAGGTTAAGTATATTTGGTTATTTCAGTCAATTTGGCATCCTGTAAGCCCAAAGCAGGTCATTCTGAAATGAAACAGCCCCAATCCAAAAAGCCAAACTCAGCTACTACTACCACCTCGACCCAACACCAACACCCCAAGACAGGCGCTCGGTCGGCCGGCCTGATAAGTTTGCCCCAAGTTGTCGCACAGCCGGAGCAGGCCAGGCCGCTCGATATCCTAAAGTTGCAGCAGGGCTATGGCAACCGGGCCATGTCCGGCCTGATTCAGACCCAGCGGATAGGGGTGGAGTCGTCGTCTTTGCAAAAGACCGCCAAGGATGGCAAGCCCGACCCGCTACCCCACGTGCTTGACCCTGCTACGTTCAAAGATATCACTACCACCATAGCCTGGAGAAGAGGCGATTATATTAAAGCCATTAATTTGTGGCTTGAGGCAGCCTGGAAGGCGCAGACCTGGGATGAACAATACCATGCCCTCAGGCAGTTGACGGATGCCTGTGACGCCTGGCTGGATAAGCATGGCGCTGAACCAAAGGATGAAGAAAACGTTTCGGTTACCTTCAACCGGCCCTATGTTCAAGAGATTAGACAAGCGGCTGCGGGTGGCTATGACTCTTCGGCGGGACAAGGGGAACAGGTTTCTGTTAAACAAAAGGGAGAGAGCGAGGCCAAGAATATAATTGGGGGAGTCTCAGACGCATTTAGTGGGGGAGGAGGAATTACCGGCGCTTATGGCGATCGGGACGTGCTGGTGGCTCCGGATACATATAAAGGCGACTTCATGAGCAAGAAAGGGAGCGGAAAGCTGAATCGCCCGGAATTTGACCTGTTAGAAGGGGCCAACATGTTAGGGGGCTGGGTGAAGCTATTCGAAGCCTACAAAGCCGATGAGGAGGGTGAAAAACTAGAAGCAGGCAAAAAGGGGCTGGAAGGCACAGGTCAAATGCTGCATGGGGTAGGTAAATTTAGTAAAGGGATTGCGCTCAAAGAAGGCGGTGACAGCGCCAGATGGACTCAGGTAGGGGATACCGGTGCAGCCTGCGCGGATGGTTTGGCTTTTATTTCAGGACTTATCTCCACGGTACAGAGCCTTACCGCAGATGCTGTCACCGGGGAAGAGAAAGTTGACAAAACGCTGAATATAGCCTCTAACGTCGCTAGCACCGGGCAAGCGGGGTCTTAACACCGCGCTGGACATATTCAAGGTTGCTAGCGAAGTGGGCGCGAAGGGCGGTAAGGAAGCC
>JAAUSP010000844.1 GCA_012032575.1 Anaerolineales bacterium
AAACCGTTCGTATCCCCTTGCGCGCTTTTGATACCCGACTTGACCTTCCGCTTTTTTGGATGGCCTGGTGAATATTTCTGGCGGTTTGAGCCCGGAAATAACGGACGGCGGTGGCTCCCGCTCGCTGCGTAACCCCGGTATTTGTACGCGCTGCCTGGTTCGATCGGCATAACTGAGCAGCCGCAGCGGCGCACTGGTCTCAATCCACATGCTGCCATCTTTCGCCCGGAGCGGGCTAAAGACCCGGGCCGGCCCGTCAAGCTGAATGACGTCGCCCCGATATTGCCATCCCCCCGGACGGCCAGGAGGGGTGGCTGCTGACCGGCAGGGGCCAGGCCAATGCGGGTCAGTTGGCCCCCGGTCAACGCCTGGCCGGTGATGCCGTTTCGCCTGGCCGCCCCGGCTGATTTTTTGAGGTTGGTCTGGCAGCTCACCGCTTCACCTGGCTATAACAACAACAGTTTCAAGGCTGCGGCCAGACTTTTGGTAATGACCAGGCAGTTGTCATAACCCGGGGCGGTTTCGGCCAGGCCGTCCGGCGGCGTGGCCGCAATGAGCAGCGTTACCGGGATGGGGTGCAGGTGACCGTCAATCCACAGCCCGGCCTCGGCCGCCAGCGGTTCGCCCAGTTGGGCCAATTTCAGGGTTACGTTGACCGGCCTGGAATCACCGGCGCCGGTGTTCTCCCGACTGTGGCTGTTGCCGGTATCGCTCCCGACTCGGCCGGCCCTACCACTACCCTCCAGCGGAAGCCCGGCCGCCGCTTCTGTCGCCACTTTTGCTAAATTAGATGGATCAGCTTTGCCCAGTGCGGCCTCTTGCTCTTCCGAAGTTTCCTCTTCAGGCCGGGGGTGGCGCTGGACCGGCTGGCCGTTTTCCGTTTCCAGAAACTCCAGCCAGGGGATGTCGCCCGCCTGTTCGAGTTCGGCCCGGATCCGGCCGACCGTCCGGGCACTGCAGCCGGCCTCGCGGGCGATCCAGGCGTTAGCCCGCCGGTAGCGCCGGCGGACAATGTCCCGCACCGCCTGCTGCCACTCTTGGGGAGCGTAGGGCAGACCGTGGCCGAGATTGGCCGCTCGTGCTCGCACGAAGGCATCATCGTAGTCACCTTCCACATAAACGACGGCCACTTCGCGGTAGCCTTCGGCCCGGTTCGCTTCCAGCCGGTGCCGCCCGCTGATCAGGTAGATGCTGCCCGTCTCCGGCTCCCGCCAGACTTCGATCTCCGGCAGGCTGTCCAGGCTCTCCCGGTAGCGGGCGACCACCGCTGGGTCGAATGGCTCCGTCCGGACGCGAAACTCCGGTTTGAATTCAATGCTGTTCAGGTCAAGGGTGGCGATGTTTTTCATAGGGGTCCTTTCATTCCGGGCAAGAAAACAAACGGCGGTATTTTCGATACTTTTGTCGTCGCCGCTATAAAGAACTCGAACTGCAAACTCTTTTGGGTTGTGAATGTCCCCTTCAGGCAGCTCGCCGTTACCGCCGGGCTGATCTGGCCCATCTGGCGAAGATAGCCCCCACTACCCCGGACGGCGACGCTGTGACCGGTTCCGGCCACCTGCTGTCCGGAAACATGGTGTCCATACTCAGAACGTGCTGGATGAACCTGAAATGGGTGGAGTACGGTCAGATTGCTAAAGACGATGAGCAGGCCGGTCCCCCCTGTCGCCAGGGTTAGCAGCGCCTGGGCCAATCGCATGAGCGGCAACTCCCTGAGAAAATTTATGGAGCGGCTCATAGCAGACTCTCCCATATTTTTAACCAGGCAGCCGGCAGCAGAGCCGGCCCCAGCCACATCAGGACCCCCGTGAGGGTCATAAAGACCAGCGTCTCGGCCAGACTACCGGTGCGGAGGCGCAGCGCTTTGGGCAGCAGGTGAAATTGACCCGGCAGCGGCCCCCAGAGCGGCACGCCGTGTTTAGTCATCGCGTCGGCCATAATATGGCTCAGATACCCCAGGCCAAACGCCAGGCCGACATCACCATAGCCAAATTGCTGGCCGATCAGCCAGGCGGTGGCCAGCGCCAGCCCTGCGGTCAGGCCATAATGGGTCAGGCCGCGATGCTTGACCCCTACCAGGCCCAGCCCCCAGGAGGCGACCGTACCGGCCCCACCCAGTTCACGTTTGATCGTCGAGTCCTCGGCGTCAATATCCGGGGCCAGCGCGCCCAAAATGGCTGCCCCGGCGCACAGAGCCGCGCCCATAGGGAACCCTGCGACGGGGTGGGGCTGCACCAGCGGTGTGACCGCCTGGGCCACCGCCAGGGTGACCAGACCCAATAAAGCGTGCGTATGACCTTGCATTTTTTAAATCACCTCGGTCAAGATTTTGCTAAACAAACGCCGCGGCAAAAAGCTGGTTTCCCGGACACGACGTGCCAGCCGGCGCAGGCCGGACAGGACCACCAGCACACCCACTGTTCTTGCCCATCTTTGGCGGCCCGGACTTCAACTGCCCGGACCTTGCGCTGTACTGCCGGGCAGTAAATGAACGATCTGCTTGAAAGCAGGGCGCAAACAGTAACCGGGGTTTCGATCATAAGTCCACCGTCGCCAGATGCCGCCCTCGGCGCACTAACAGCCGGCCTTCCGGCAGACGGCGCAGATCGGAGACCCGAACCCCCGCAAATTCGGCTTGCAGCCGCCCGGCGTCCGCCTGGTTCAGGCGGGTTACGATCAGGGTGGTTAGGGGAGACGGCAGTTTCCAGTTTGGTAACTGTTCCTCGGCTATGACGAGTCGCGCCGCCCGGCTGGTCAGAAAATGCGTCGCCCAGGGCTCCGGGGCCAGGCCATGCAAGATGATCAGCAGCGGCTGTTCCGCCGGCCAGGCTCGCAGCAGGGTTGAGATCGCCAGCAGCAGCGAGACGGTGTAGGGCCGCAGCCGCAGGCGGGGGTCGGGTAGCCGCCACAGCAGGCTGAGTCCTTCAGTCGCCACAAGCAAAGGATCAAAGTAAGGCGGGCGCCAGAGCATTTCGTACTCCGGCAGGCGCAGCAGCGCCGCCAGCCGCTCCCGCAGATGACCCAGCCGCAGCCGGACATCAAAGCCGGGCGCGGGCCGCCCCTCCTTTAACCACCATGCCCAAAAGTCAGCAGGCAGGCACTCGGCGTGGGGCAGCG
>JAAUSP010000845.1 GCA_012032575.1 Anaerolineales bacterium
CGCTGCTGCAATGGGCCATCCCTGACAGCTACGGTTTCAACGGCCCCCACTTGACCTTTGGCCCCGACGGTTCCATATTTATGACCGAGTCACAAAGCCGTTCCCTCTACCGCTACGGGCCGGATGGTTCACTGCTCGACCAGTGGCAGATGATTGACTCGGTCAACCTGGCCGGGCCCCTGGGTATTTATTTCGATGCTTTAACCAGCCGGCTATATTTAACGGACATCCTAACTCATCAGGTACATGTTTTTGAGGTATCAGAGGATAATTGAGTAATGATGAACGAGAACATTTCCAATTCAGATCAACTAGAAGAAGAAGTTTTTAGACGATTAAAAGAAATTGATAAAAGTTATACAGCATTTTTAACAAATCTAGCTTTTGAGCTTCGAACACCCCTCAGTGCTATTAGTGGTTATAGCCAATTATTGCTTGAAGGCAAGGATGAACCTTTAACTGAAACTCAGAAGAGATTTGTAACTTCAATTCAGCAATCTGTCGGTAGACTGCGGGAATTCGAACAACATATACGTGATATAATAGGAGTGGCAACAGGTCATTTATATTTTAATGTGAGAGAGATTGACTTAAAAGATATTATCACAGAGACTATTCCACCCTATTGGCGTGAACATTACAACCAAATTGAATTTGAACAAAATGTGCCGGAGGATTTGCCCATTATCCAAGCCGATGGAAGGCAAATTCGTCAGATTTTACAAAACCTTTTTTCAAATGCGTCTATTAGATTACCTGATAAAGGAAAAATTAAACTCACAGTTACATACGATAACAGCCAAATTATTGTTCGTATTGCTGACACAGGCGCGAGTATTTCTACCAATACTCTGGCTATAGTTAACTCTGCGGAGACGCCTGTATACTGGCGTATGGAATATGACGATTGGCTATTAGCCGTAAGTCGGTATTTCATTGAAAAACAGGGGGGAAGTATGCAAATTGAAACGGAAGATGGTAAAGGGTCTACTATCACTTTAACTTTGCCTATTCATGCCCCCATCCCTGAATAATTATAATGAGCTATGAGGGAAAGGTGACGGAGCCAAATAAAGCAGCGCCAGAACAAAAAAATAGCATCAAAGAACCAGCGGCAACTTATTTGCGTAACAGCGAAATCCCCACTTTTTTCGGTCAGCCGATGTTAAAGGGGGAATTTTATGAGATTGACCCCCAAACCATAGACGCAAATGTTCCCCGCTTGCTTTACAGTCACCCCAATGGCAAAATCTGGATTGGCGATGCGATTGCCTGGCTTGGCTCACTATCCGATGACTCGGTGGATTTAGTTTTTGCCGACCCGCCCTACAATATCAAAAAAGCAGAGTGGGATACGTTTGAGTCACAGCAGGCTTATGTCGAATGGTCACTGCAATGGATTGAGCAGTCTGCCCGCGTTTTGAAACCGACAGGCACTTTGTACATCTGTGGCTTCTCCGAAATTCTGGCTGACCTCAAATTACCAGCGCAGCGTTACTTCAAAGGGTGCCGTTGGTTGGTGTGGCATTACAAAAATAAAGCCAATTTGGGGTCGGATTGGGGTCGCTCTCACGAAAGTATTCTCCATTTTAGAAAAAGCGAGAAATTCACCTTCAATACTGATAATATCAGGATTCCCTACGGTAATCACACTTTAAAGTATCCTGACCATCCACAGGCTGAAACCAGTCAATACGGCAAGGGGAAAAAACAGCTCTGGCAGCCTCACCCGCAAGGCGCGAAGCCGAGAGATGTCATTGAAATTCCCACCACCTGCAACGGCATGCACGAAAAAACACCCCATCCCACCCAGAAGCCGGAAGAGTTGTTGCGAAAGATCGTACTGGCCTCTTCAAATCCCTCTGATTTGATCCTTGATCCATTTTTGGGTTCGGGCACTACCGCAGTTGTGGCTGAACAGTTGGGGCGGAAGTGGTCAGGCTGTGATTTATCGTTGGAATATGCTCAATGGGCGGCTAATAGGATTGAATTGGTAGAAAATTGGTCTGTTGAAAAATGGATTGAGTATGATTTAGAGAATGTCCGGCGGAGGCAGTCTATTCGATGACCCCTGTCACTTTGACTGATTTGCAGGCGAGCGTTGTAGACTCATCAGCCTTTCATGAACTGGCGCAATACTTTACCTTGAGTCATACCTTTTTGAACTTTCTGCAAATGATGCAGCCTACTCGAATCATCTCGCCCACGCATCATAACTACATCTTCTACCAATTTGATGAGACATATAACCATCGAATTACGCGCCCGCTCAACACCAACCTGTTTATAGAGTCGCCTGACAGCTTTAAAACTGCTTTCGAGCGTCTCCTTACCTTCCTGGCCGATCTCAATCGTTTACAGGCGACCCTTGTTGACCAAAATGTCTATCAAGACTATCTGAATTCTAACGAAATAAACAAAGTTGTTTATACGATCCAGCAGAGTATTGGCAGTATTGGTGACTCATTCAATAATCCAAATCAGTCTCGTAAACGCATAGGCCAACTTTTTGAAAGGCTGATCAAACTGATTATTCAAGCGGTAGGATTGGAATGTGAGCCTCGGACGATTAGCTTGCCCATACCTGGTCATTCCGGTTACGAGATGCCCTATGAGCTTGATCTGGTTTTCTCTCGGAGCAAAGTAATTATCGCTTCGGAAACCAAATTCATTCATTCCTCTGAAATTGTGGGATCGGTTAAGACCACGAGTAAAGACAGAATAGATAAAGTATTTCTGGATAAGTATCTGCTAACCAAGCTGCTTGGCAGAGACATCCCTGTTGTGGCTATTTTTCTCCACGATGTTCAGCGTGCTCTCAAGGGTAATAGTATTTTTGGAGTCGCCTCAACCTTTAAGAGCAATCATTTTCTTGGCTATACGGTGGCTTTGAATAAACTGGATGGCGTTTATTACGTTGATCCCAGGCCCGAAATGCTGATTAATGAAAGATTGCGCGAGCAGATTCACGACTTCCAACAGTTCTTGATGGTAGATTTATGGAAGCTTTCAAGTAGATAAAAAGTATTTATTCAGCAGTTAAATTGATATGGCCTACAGTTGCATAAAGCCACAAACTTGCTAAAGTTCCAGGTATGTCGCGAGAGATGAATTG
>JAAUSP010000846.1 GCA_012032575.1 Anaerolineales bacterium
CGTTGTCTTGGGCTAGCCCGGAAATTCATTTCCGGGTGGGTTGGTCAAAAATTCGCCCCCAAACAGAAATGCCCCTGCTTAAAAGGTAGGCCACGTTCAAAGCCGCATTATCCGCACCCTTCGATACACCTTCGCTGCGCTCCGGTTACTCAGGATGCGGATAGCAGGAATTTGTGCATGCCGTGGCTTAAGAAGTCGGCAGCACAAACCGAAACCTTGTCCCCTCGCCCACCTGGCTTTCTACCCAGATGCGGCCGTGGTGGGCCTCGACGATGCGCCTGGCGATGGCCAGGCCCAGGCCGGCCCCGCCGGTTTCGCGGCTGCGGCTCTTTTCGCCGCGGAAGAACTGCTCAAAAATGTGGGGTAAATCTTCGGGGGCAATGCCCTCGCCGGTATCGGCTACTTCCACCTGGACCCCGTCCGGGGCCGGCTGCGTGGCCAGAGAAATCGAGCCGCCGGCGGGAGTGTGGCGAATGGCGTTCTGGACCAGATTGGTGATGACCCGCTGGAGCTTGTTCAGTTCGCCTTTGATAATCGGCACATCCTCGCTGAAAATCCCCTGCAGCGAGACGCCTTTGGCCCCGGCCTGAGCCTGCATACTCTCCAACACGTCCGACAGCAGATCATTCATGTTGACCGCTTCGACGGCCAGTTGCACCTGGCCGGTTTCAAGCTGCGACAGCTCAAACAGGTCGTTGATCAGCCCGGATAAATTTTGAATTTGGGAGCGAATGGTGCCGTAGTAGCGCTGCACCATCTCCGGCTCGGCCACAACTTCATCGGCCAGGGCTTCGATCATGGCCCGGATGGAGGTGAGCGGCGTGCGCAAATCGTGGCTGACGGCAGCGATCAAATCACGGCGGGCCTGCTCCAGCTCGCGCTGGCGGGCAACCGATTTTTGCAGCTCGTCGCCCATAAAGTTGAACGCCTCGGCCACGTCCGAAAGTTCATCCACTTCGGTCAGGTGGACGCGGGCCGAAAAGTCGCCCCCGGCAATACGCTGCGCTCCCTTTTGCAGCAGCGCCAGCGAGTGGGCCATGCTCGCCGCCAGCAGATAGCCAAACGAGGCCGACAGAATGGCGGCAAAGGTCAGCAGCAGCCCCAGCAGCAGAAAGTCGTGCTCCGAGACAAACATCAACTGCGAGGTGACGTAAATGTTGATGAGGGCGATGATCACGCCCAGGCTGTAGGCCAGCAGGGTTTTATAGCGGATACTGCGCAGCCAGCGCCGGCCAATCACAAAAATCAGGTAGCCGGCCAGCAGCGAGGGCAGGCTGGAAGTGAGCAAAAACTTAAGCAGGTCGGTCAGATCGCTGGCCGGCGCTTCCATAATGTAAACGGCAATAGCCAGGGCCGCCACAAAAGCGCCCACCAGCCCCACCACCGGCGACCACATTTCGCGCCAATTGACCCGATTACTCATACTTCCTGCAACCTGTCTTCAGTGAAATTCGTAACTGTTCAGTCTCCATTGTCATTTCGAGCGCCAGCGAGAAATCCTCTTGCTCCCCATAACAAATAATCAGCGGGAACGAAGATTCCTCCCCACTTCGTGGGTCGGAATGACATGGTGCAATTCGTGGCAAAATTTGAATGGGCTAACATTTAATCATTCAATCGAAACTTATACCCCACGCCCCAAACCGTCAGCACATACTCCGGCTGGGTCGGGTCCCGCTCGACCTTCTCGCGCAACCGGCGCACGTGAACGGTGACGGTGCTGGCGTCGCCAAAAAAATCAAAGCCCCACACCCGGTCGAGCAGTTGATCGCGGGTAAAAACCTGGCCGGGGTGGTTCATCAAAAACCAGAGCAAATCGAACTCTTTGGCCGTCAGAACGGTCTCTTCGTTATGCACCCAGACCTGGCGGGTGCTCGGATTGAGGGTGATCTCGCCGCTGCTGAGGGGTTGGGATTGGGGGTCCACCAGCGGTTTATCGCTGGCCCGGCGCAGCACGGCCTTAACCCGCGCCACCAATTCCTTGGGGCTGAAAGGCTTGGTCAGGTAATCGTCCGCGCCCAACTCCAGCCCGGCGACCCGGTCGGCCTCGTCGCCCTTGGCCGTAAGCATAATGATCGGGATGTCGTGCTTGTCGCCCTGGCGCAGGGCGCGTGTCACCTGGATGCCGCCCACCACCGGCAGCATCAAATCGAGCACAATCAAATCGGGCCGCTTGCGCTCCACCGCCGCCAGCGCCGCCGCCCCATCGCCCACCACCTCAACCTCATAGCCGTCCCGACGCAGGTACAACTCGACCACTTCGCGGATATTCGGTTCGTCGTCAACCACAAGAATGCGTTTTTTTGCCGACATATTGTCCTTATGAGGTGTCTCGTGTACAGGGTAGCAGGGTCGCAAGGTCACAGTTTTTGCTCAAAACGGGCCTGCGACCCTGCGACCTTGTTACCCTACTACTCTCTCCGCCAACAATGCCTTGATAATCTCTTCCTGCTCATCGTAGCGGCCTTCGCCGATGGCGACGTGGCGCAGGTTACCGGCCTTGTCTATAAAGTATTTGGCCGGCCAGTAGCGATTGTTATAGGCCCGCCAGGTTTGCCAGTCGTTGTCAAGGGCCACGGCGTAGGGAATATCCTGGTCAATGAGGGCCTGCTCGACGTTTTCAAGCTCGCGCTCGAAGCCGAATTCGGGCGTGTGGACGCCGATAATGACCAGCCCTTCATCGCTGTAGCTGTGGTGCCAGGCCCGCAGCGACGGAACCACGTTTTTGCAATTATAACAGCCAAAGGTCCAAAACTCCACTATGACCACTTTACCATGCAAATCGGCCAGTTTCAAGGGGTCCGAGTTGAGCCAGACCTGGTTGAACAGTTCCGGTGGCATACCCTGATTTTTCAAGCCCGCCAAAAGCTGGACCTGCGCTTCGGTGGGGCCGGCCTCCGCCAGCGTTTCCTGGGCCATCATTTCCCCCTCGACCGGCGCAGTCTCGGCCATCTCGCCGCTTGGTTCTGCGGCTTCGGCCATCACTTCCTCCGCAGCCGCTTCTTCAACTTTAGCCATTGACTCTTCCGTCGCGACCGCCGCCTGCTCTGCCTCAGCCATTGGCTCTGCCGCCGGTTTTTCGACCTCGGCCATAGCTTCTTCCGTCGCGACC
>JAAUSP010000847.1 GCA_012032575.1 Anaerolineales bacterium
AGGATGGCGGCGATGCGTTTTTGCTCATCGAGGGGAGGGAGAGGGAGTTGAGCTTCTTCAAGGAATCTACTGGGGACACGTTTTTGTCCGGCTGAGCCTGTCATATTTCGCTCAGCTTCTTTTCTTACCACTCCTTGGCGAAGATAATAATAGACCCATTCAGGAATAACTTTCTCTCTTGCTCGAATTACATGAAATTCGGTTGAGCCAAAACCTATGCCATTGGCAAGGTTTTTAGCAATGGCACACTTACCGTTCTCCATACAGGGTGTAATCTTAGCAAAAAGCACATCACCGTTTTGGAAACTCGTATAACCTTTTTCTACTTCGGATACTTGTCTCAATGAAGTTCGGGTAACAGCACCCAAATACTCGTCAACGTATTCCATCGGAATAAACGAGCATAGAACATTGGAATTTACTCCGTTTGTTCTTCGGGGGTTAATCTCACAAATATCACCTAATTTCACTCTTTTCAACCCAACAACTCCTGAATCGCTTTTACCTCATCTCCCATAACCCGTTCTAAAGTTAGCAACCGCTCCATTGTCACTTCCGGCTTTTCATAATAAATCCCATCCGGTTCGACTTGGCGATAGCGGCGGCGAAACCTGACAGGTCTTTAAGACCTGTCAGGTTTGGTCCAAAATTTGTTGCAGCAGCGGTTTGATGGCCGGAATTTCTTGTTTGACCGTGTCCCAGACAATTTGTAGGTTAACGTTATCGTAACCGTGAATAATTCTATCGCGCATGCCGGCCATCTTTTTCCAGGGGATCGCCGGGTATTGATCCCGGAAGCTTGGCGGCAGACGTTTGGCTGCCTCGCCGATAATTTCTAAGGCTCTGACGACGGCGAAGTTAATACGAAAATCGGCTTCAAACTGCTCATAGAGTATGCCCTCCAGTAGCAGTTCGGCTTTGTCCATAGCCTCGGCCATATCTTCGACGTAAACCAGATAATCTCGTTTCATAAGATGACCGCTTCTTCCAGAATGTAGGGTTTGAGCCGGGGTTTGAGATGGGTCTTGATCGCCGTCTGTACTTTGACGCTGAGTAGGTCGCTCAAGTAATCTTCCAGTTCCACCAATTCCAGGAGGCTAATCCGGGGTGAGCCGGTCAATTCAATCAAAATATCCAGGTCGCTGTCGGGGCGCTGCTCGCCGCGCACATAAGAGCCAAACACGCCAATCTCACTGATCCCGTATCGTTCGGCCAGATAAGGTTTTTGGGCCTGTAAAATCTGTTTAATTTCATCGAGTGTTTTCATCACGCACCTCCCCGATCAGGTTGGTTAATTGTCTCACTTCTTCCGCCATCACCCGTTCCAATGTCAACAATCGCTCCATCGTCACCTGCGGCTTTTCGTAATACACCCCATCCGGCTCCACCTGACGATAACGGCTGGCTGACAGGTCGTACTTGTTGGCGACCACTTCTTTTTTGCTCACCCAGAACTGGCGGGTCAGTTGGTCAAGCTGGCGCTGCCAGGGAGCGATGTTGGCTTCCAGTTCGGCCAGTTCGGTTTTGGCTTGTTCCAGACCCCCTCAGTCCCCCCTGGGAGGGGGGAAGTAGAAGAGGGGGCAATGACACTCTCAAAGGTCAGCCGGTTGATCTCGGCCTGGTGGGCCAGCCGGTCGGTTTTGAGCGGGGCCAGGTCGGCTTTGAGCTTGGCCACCTGGGCCTGCCGTCCGGCTTGAAACTCCGGGGTGTGGCGGCTGCGCCAGCAGGCCAGGATGTCGGGGATGTCGTTGTCGGGGGTGGGCTGGCGCTTGTCGTCCAGGCTGAAGCCGTCGTGGGCCATGTCGTAAAACCAGATGCGCTCGGTCGTCGCGCCCCGCGTAAACAGCAGCACCGCCGTGGAGACCCCGGCATAGGGTTTAAAGACGCCGCCGGGCATCGAGACCACGCCGTCCAGCCGGTTCTCTTCCACCAGCTTTTTGCGCAGGGCAATATGGGCGTTGCTGCTGCCAAACAGCACCCCATCGGGCACAATCACCGCGCAGCGCCCGCCCATATCCAGCGCCCGCAGGATCAGGTGGACAAACAGCAGTTCCGATTTGCGGGTGTCGCCGGGCAGGGTGTCGTTCACGTCGCCCTGGTCCACCGCGCCGGTGAAGGGCGGGTTCATCAGGATCACATCGTAAGCCCGGCTCTCGTTAAAACCTTTGGACAGGGTGTCGGTGTAATAAAACTGGGGGTAATCAATGCCGTGCAGCATCAGGTTCATCGAGCCGATGCGCAGCATGGTCATGCCGGAGTCGTTGTCGTAGCCGCGCAAAGCGCCGTTTTGCAGAAAAGCGCGCTGCTCGGCGCTCAACCCGTCGCCGACCAGGTTGTGGGCCTCGCCCTGTTCGTCGTAGCTCAGGATGCCGGGCGAGGTGTGCTGCTCCAGGATGTGCTGGTAGGCGTTGACCAGAAAGCCGCAGGTCCCGGCGGCCAGATCGCCGATGCGCTCGCCGGGGTGGGGGTCGAGCATCTTGACCATCAAACGGATGATGTGGCGCGGGGTGCGAAACTGGCCGTTGCGCCCGGCGGTGTTGAGCTTGCTCAGCAGGTACTCGTACAAATCGCCCTGCACGTCCTGGTTCTGGGCCGAAAGCGCCATCTGGTCAATCAGCTTGCAGGCTTCGATCAGCAGGCTGGGCTTGTTGATTTTGAACTCGGCGTTTTGCATGTAACGCTCAAAAGAGCTGCCGGCCTGGCCCAGCTCCCGCAAGCGGGGAAAGACTTTTGTTTTGAGGTGTTCCAGGGCCGGACCGGCCTGAAAGTGAGTCCAATGCCGCCAGCGTATTTCTTCGGCCAGGCGCGGCTGGTAAGGTAAACCACGCCGTTGGGCCTGGCGTTCGCGCCGGTCTTCCTCGTCGTCCAGCCGCTTCAAAAAGATCAGGTAAGAAAGCTGCTCGATGGCGTCGAGCGGGTTGGTCAGCCCGCCCGTCCAGAGCTTGTCCCAGAGTTGGTCCACCTGGGAGCGTAGTTTGGGGTCGGTTAGCATGCGCTCATAATTCTCCTAAGAAAATAGTAGACGGTAGACGGTAGACGGTAGACAGGGAACGATCATGCGACCCTGCTACCTCACCCCTTCGGGTGCGCCGAAGGGCG
>JAAUSP010000848.1 GCA_012032575.1 Anaerolineales bacterium
CCCATACCTGCCGGGGTATCACCCACACCCAGGCAAACCCCTCAACTTCCACCCTCCTCAACCACCCCACTTTGGCAACATTCCGCCTTCGTGCTAAACTCCCCCCATGCAAATCCCACCCCACGTCGGACTGTGCGCCGTCTGCCGGCACGTCAAAGTGATTCAAAGCGCCAAAGGCAGCTTCTTTCTCATGTGCGAACGAGCCAAAACTGATCCCCGCTTCAACAAATACCCTGTCTTGCCAGTCCTCAACTGCCCCGGCTTTGAACCCGACCCTACAGAACCGGATAATACCGCCCGTCAAACTTAGTTTTGCCAGTGGCAAAAAATTTTTCCCACTGGCAAAAATTTTTTTCCGCCAGGCAAAATTTAATTTTCCGCATAAGGATAATTATTTTTCCGTCCTGTCAAGCTATACGGCGTTTTTAAGCCTTTTCTCAGCCAGGTTTAAGCCTTCTTTAACCTTTCTCCTCTATCCTGCAAAAGTTCTCACCAAACTACGGTTTGACAACTCACCCTGACTTGTTTATAGTCTCTGCTATTCATAGCAAAAATGGAAGTTGGTAAATAGTGAGTGAAGGCTAACAGCTTCTCTTCTCAACCTTCCAACCCTCCAGCCTTCCACTCCTCCCTTCCGCCAACTTCCCCTAGCCGGGAGAAATACCCTTGTCCAAAAAATTATTCATCCTGCTTCTGCCCATCCTTCTTTTGCTGGGGCTGCCCGGCCTGGCCCTGGCCCAGGGACCGTTTAACGAAGCCGACTTTATTGACTGGCAGGAATTACGCACCGACAAATTTATCATCGTCTACGCCGACAGTGTTTTTGGGGTAGACGATTTCGACTGCTCCTGCGGCGTTGAAGAGGCCCAGCGCTACGCCGACTTTGTTGACGGCATCTACACCGAACTCGTCGCCGTCTTTGGCCTCGACATCAAAACGCCCATCAACCTGCGCCTCTTCCCCACCGAAGAGACTTACTACGAAGTCAACCCGCTGGCCCGCCAACTGACCGGCGTGATCGCCCACGCCCTCAACAGCCGCGACGAAATCGCCATTGCTCTGCCCCGCACCGAGCGCCTGAGCGAAGAAGAAATCGTCAACAACATCCGCCACGAATTGACCCACTTCTTTGCCTCCTATCTATCCGACGGCAAACTAAAAGCCGGTTTTCAGGAAGGCATTGCCCAATACCTGGAAAAACCCACCGAGCGGGCCAACTACGACCCCGCCGTTTTGAAGCTGGCCTTTGAAGAGGGCCGCCTCCTGACCTGGTCCGAATTGGACGAGGCCGAATCGGTCTACAGTGACCCCCAGGTAGCCTACCCGCAAAGCCTGTCCATTGTCTCTTTCCTGGTTGACCGCTACACCCTGCCCACCTTTATCGAATTTCTCAAAGCCAGCGGGACCGAACCCGGCTTTCGCAGCGCCCTGCAAACCGCCTACGGCCAATCCGCCGACCAGCTTGAAGCCGAATGGCTGGCCTACCTGCCCGAATATTTCGACGGGCGCTGGCAAATCAATACCATTTACAACTACGACCTCAGCCGGGTGACGCAACTGGTCAGCAAAGCCGCCTACAGCGATGCCGCCGCCGAACTGGCCGAGATTGTGACCCTGCTGGAGTCCACCAATCAGCCTGACACCCTGACCGAAGCCGAAGCCCTGCTGGCCCGCGCTCATCAGGGTCAGGCCGCCGGGGCGCTGGCCGGCGAGTCCCGCCAGGCGCTCCAGGCCGGCGACTACCCCCTGGCCATTGAAAAGGGCAACGCCGCCATCACCGCCTACGAAGCGTTGGGCTACCGCGAGCGCATCCCCGAAATCCAGGTTTACATCCACCGGGCTGAATTGGGCCAGGGAGCACTCGATCAATTGGGCCGGGGCGAAACCTTATTAGGCTCGTTCCGTTTTATGGAAGCGGAAGGCGAACTGCAACAAGCTACCGTTTTGCTCCAATCGCTGGGCAACCAGGCCGAAGCCGAACGCGGACAAGCGCTGCTGGTCAAATCGGCCTGGCAGAAAAGCTTGTTGGCCTATTTGCTGCTGGCTGTGGGCGCGACCATCCTCATTTTTAACACTCTGCGCCGCCTGATCCAGCGCGTCAGCGCCAACCCGCTGGAAGTGGAGTTTACGGCATGAACCAACCCACTCCGCCCCCCCTGCTGCGCTCGCTGCAGCGGCTCCGGGGGGCTTTCTGGCGGCGGCGGGCCGCGCTGTGGCTGGTCCGGGCCGTCTGGCTGGCTCTGCTCGTCCCGACCATTTACATGGCTGGCTACCTCTGGCTCGATTGGCCGCCGCTGTGGTATTACTGGTTCATCCCGATGCTGCTGGTTGGCTTTTTGGCCTTCTTGTGGGCCTTGCGCCCCATCCGCCTGAAAAAAAATGGCCGCGCGGCTCGACCGCCGCCTGGGGCTGCGCGCCCGTTTGATTACCGCCTTTGAGGTGGGTCAGGCCGCTCAGAAAACAAATCAGCCCGACAATCTGGTGGCAGAGCGTTTGCTGCACGAAAGCGTCAATATTTTGATTGACCTGCGCCGCCACATCCGCGCGTTGGGCCGGGGCTTCTGGCTGGAATTGCAGGCCCTCATTGCCGTGGCCGCGCTGCTGGCGGCCATGCTCATGCTCGACGCGCTGATGCCGCAGCTTCCCAATGCCACCCTGGTGGATCTTCCTGCCGCCTGGGAGGAACCAAAAGCCGAGGCCGTCCTGCCGCCGGACGCCGAACTCTTCCCCCCACCGTTTGCACCCGAACAGCAAATCCAGCAAACCATGAGCCAGGAGCAGACCCAGCAGGCACTGGAGGCCCTGGCCGACGCACTGCGCGATCAGGCCGTCACCCGCTCCATTGCCGAAGCCTTGGACCGGGGCGATTTGAGCGGGGCCGCCGAAGGCTTGCGCCGCCTGGCCGACCAACTGGGTGAACTATCAGAACAGGCACAGGGTGAGTTGGGGCAGGCCATGCAAGAGGCGGCAGAAAGTATGGGCGAGAACGCGCCGGGGATGACCGGCCCGCTGCAATCCGGCAGCACGCCCTGGAACAAAATGATGTCCGCGCCGCCCAGCAAGCTCTGGAAGCCCTGGCCGAAGCCGTCGAGTCGGCCC
>JAAUSP010000849.1 GCA_012032575.1 Anaerolineales bacterium
CTGGCTGGGGGTCGCTTTGGCAATTATGCCGCCATCTATCCGGCGTATGCCGTAGGCCGCTGGCTGGACCCGCTGGGCCATGCCCACAATTACTGGCTCAACATCGGCGCGGAAGCCGGGCTGGTCGGGATAATTGCCTATGCAATTTTCTGGATTTTTACTTTTAGAGTATCATTATCAGCCTTACGCGCCGCCGATCCCTTTCAGCGGGCCGTGGTGGCCGGCGGACTGGGTATTTTAGTCCATTTACAGATTCACAATTTATTCGATAATTTATACGTGCAGGGTATGTACCTCCACGTCGCCGTTATTCTGGCGCTTATATCTATTATCTACCTATGTCATCGGACCAACCCGAGCAACGAAAGAGTGCATCCATGATCCAATCTCTAACCAACATTTATCTGAGCCGGCCTAAAGAGTTTAACCGCTTCGCCAAATTTGCTATTGTTGGCGCACTGGGTGCCCTCATTGATTTTGGCCTGCTCAACCTCATGCGCGGTGTTTTTGGCTGGGATTTACTCTGGGCCAACACCTTCTCCGTTTGTGTGGCGATGATTAGCAACTTTATCTGGAACCGCTACTGGACTTTTCCCGAATCACGCAGCCGAAAAAAGCGGGTTCAACTACCCCAATTTGTTCTGGTTAACCTGGTCGGCCTGCTCATAAATAACCTGATTGTTATCGGTATTGACTCTATGCTCGTTGTCCATGTGGGCGAACCGCTCAGTTACAATATTGCCAAAGCCCTGGCCATTGGTGTGGTGCTGTTTTGGAATTTCGGGGTCAATCGCCTGTGGACCTATCGAGGGTTGTAATAAAGTTTGAACATCGGCATTGATTACACCGCCGCGCTCAAACAAAGCGGCGGCATTGGCCGCTACACCCGCGGCCTGATCACCACCCTGGCCCGCCTGGACCAGCAAAACTGCTATACCCTGCTCGCCACCCGCGACGCCCCCCGCCACGATTTGAAAAGCTTTCAAGAATACGCCAACTTTACGGCTAAAGTTTATCCCCTGCCAGAGCGATGGTTGACCATCGCCTGGCATCGTTTTTATTTACCCCTGCCCGTCGAATGGTTTTCGGGCACGCTCGATCTGTTCCACTCGCCCAACTTTATCCTGCCTCCCACCCGGCGAGCCAAAACGCTGCTCACTGTCCACGATCTCTCCTTTATTCGCCATCCCCAGGGCGCGGTGGACAGCCTGCGCCGCTGGCTCAACCAGGTGGTTCCCCGCAGCCTGGCCCGCGCCAACCACATTCTGGCCGACTCCGCAAGCACCAAACTGGATTTGATTGAGCTTTTCCACCTCAACCCGGCCGATATTACCGTCGTCGGAGCCGGAGTGGAGGAACGCTTCCGCCCCATCACCGACCCCACTGCCCTGGAGGCCGTGCGCCAGCGCTATAAGCTGCCCCCGGCGAGCAAATTTGTGCTGGGCCTGGGTACGCTGGAACCGCGCAAAAACTTTACCGGCTTGATTGCCGCCTTCTCCCAATCGCCGGTGCGCGAAACGCACCATCTGGTGATTGCCGGCGGCAAAGGCTGGCTATACGATGATATTTTCGCCGCCGCCCACACCTCGCCCGCCGCCGACCGCATCCACCTGATTGGCTTTGTGGCCGACGCCGATTTGCCCGCCCTCTACAGTTTGGCCGATATTTTCGCCTATCCTTCTCATTACGAAGGCTTTGGCATTCCCGTGATCGAAGCCATGGCCTGCGGCACGCCGGTTGTCTGCGCCAACAACTCCTGCCTCCCCGAAGTCGCCGGCAGCTCGGCCGTGCAAGTGACCGCCACCGATACACCGGCTCTGGCCGAAGCGCTGGCTACCCTCACCAGCGACCCGGCCCTGCGCGAACGGGCCATCCACGAGGGCTTTCGACAGGTCCAAAAATTCACCTGGCCTGCCGCTGCCGCACGTTTGTTAGCCGTTTACCGGTCTTTGTGCTATACTTGAACTACTAATTCCTGACCAGCACTCAACCCACGGATCATTATGTCCCTACTTATCCTTAACGAAGATGAATTACGCCAAACTATTACCCTGCCCGAAGCTATTGCCGTCGTCGAAGCTGCGTTTGTAGCTCTGGCCGAAAACCGCGTGCATCAGCCGGGCCGCTTCACCCTGGACATGCCGGGGGTCAAAAGCAAAGTCGAGGTCGAAGGCTCCTATTTGAACGAAACTCCCTATTACGTTATCAGAGTCCACAGCCGCTTTCACCCAGAGTTCCAACTCAATTTGCCCCCGCACAGCGGGTTGGCGCTTGTGTTTGAGGCCAACACCGGGCAGCCGATTGCCCTGTTGGTAGATAATGATTACATCAGTCAGGTGCGGGCCGGAGCGGCCGGGGCGCTGGCCGTCCGCTATCTGGCCAACCCTACCCTCAACCGGGTGGCGGTAATCGGCTCCGGACGACAGGCATACATTCAACTCAAAAGCTTGATGATAGACCGGCAAATCGGACTGGTTTCCGTCTGGGGACGTTCGCCCCTGCACGTGGATAGTTACGCCCGCCGTATGGTCGAAGATCACGACCTCAACATCGAAATAGCGGCTTCGCCGGAAGCGGCAGTGCGCTCGGCCGACCTGATTATTACGGCCACCTCCAGCCAGCAGCCCCTGCTCAAGGCCGACTGGCTCAAACCCGGGGTGCATATCAATGCGGTCGGCAGCAATCACCCTGGCAAACAAGAGCTAAACGTGGACATCCTCCAACGAGCCGACGTAATTATTGCCGACAAACTTGACCAATGTATGGCTGCCGGCGAAATTCATCATGGCTTGAAGGCCGGGGTCATTGCGCCGCAGCAGGTCCAGGGCGAGTTGGGTGATCTCATCAAAGGTAAAATTCCAGGGCGGACTCACCCCGACCAGATCACCCTGGCCGACCTGACCGGGGTCGAGGTTCAGGATACCGTCATTGCCACCCTGGCCATGGAAAAAGCCCTTTTCCTGGGCCTGGGCCAGCGGGTGGAAAACCCGTTGTCATGAAATCCGTACCCTCACCGCTTAAGGCCGGGTAGCCTGACCATGGCCTGGTTATACCCGGCAATTTTACTGGCCGCCAACCTGGCCCTGTTACTCCCCCC
>JAAUSP010000850.1 GCA_012032575.1 Anaerolineales bacterium
CATTGCTTCCACTTCATAGCATTGAATGATGAAAATGTTCCGGTGGGCCAAATACGTTTTGACGTAGAAGGGACGGAGGCCGAAGTAGATGTGAGCTTAGATACGACAAAACGCGGCTCAGGATACGGTTCTTTGCTAATTAGTCTCGGTATAGAACAGCTAGTTCGCCAAGCTTTTCATAACAATGATCCATTCGTGGGTAAAATTAGAGAACAAAGTTTCCATTAGCGCCTTCACTAGAGCCGGGTTTGCCTTTCATGAGTCGGGGTTGGTGAAACAACACCAGTGTGTTCATTTAAGGTGGAAAAACAATGGACAGTTCAAATAGTACATACATTGTCGCCGGTACTAAGCCCTGGAATCAGCGAGTATTTGACGAGGTAATTAGTCACTTTCCAGGTAAATGGGTCTATGTACGGGAAAAAGAACAACTTACAGTAGATTTTGTTAAACAGATTAAACCAAATTATATCTTTTTCCTCCACTGGTCGTGGCTGGTTCCTGAAGAAATTATTAACAATTATGAATGTGTTTGTTTTCACATGGCCGATGTGCCCTATGGTCGCGGAGGCAGTCCTTTACAAAACCTTATCCTCCGTGGGCACCAGCAAACTAAATTAAGCGCACTGCGCATGACACATGAATTTGATGCCGGTCCTGTTTATCTCAAAGAAAATTTAGGGTTAGCCGGTAGTGCAGAAGAGATTTATATTCGGGCTACCTATCTTTCGGCTGAAATGATTGGACGCATTATTAGAGGGGAAATCCTACCCGTACCCCAGTCTGGCGAAGTGGTTATATTCAAACGCCGTACTCATGCTCAAAGTTCAATTACTGAGATCAGTTCTCTGCAAAATTTACATGATTTTATACGCATGCTTGACGCAGAAGGGTACCCGAAGGCTTTTCTCAATTATCAGGGTTTTCGTTATGAGTTCAGCCGCGCTGTTTTATATGATGGTCGAATTGTTGCGGATGTAACCATTACTCAGCTTGAGGATAAGTCGTTATGAATGTATTGGTCATTGCAGCACATCCTGATGATGAAGTATTGGGTTGTGGTGGTACAATTGCTCGATTAGCTCAAGAGGGTCACTCTGTATATATTGCTATTCTAGGCGAAGGAATTACTTCTCGTTATGCCCAGCGAGATCAGGCATCTCCAGATTTATTAGAGACTCTGCATACACGAAGCCACCAGGTAGCTAAACTACTGGGGGCGAAAGAACTAATTCTGTACAACCTGCCCGACAATCGTTTTGATACAGTGCCATTACTAGATATTGTCAAAATTATTGAGGAACTCATCGAAAAGTCTGTGCCTCACAGTATTTATACACAGCACGGGGGTGATTTGAATGTTGATCATACCCAGGTATATCGAGCGACTTTGACCGCAACACGCCCCATGGCAGGCGGGTCAATAAAGGCAGTGTATTCTTATGAGGTTGCCTCATCCACTGAGTGGGCTTTTCAAAAATTCAGCCCTGTCTTTCAACCCAATATTTTTGTTGATATTAACGATACCTTATCCCTTAAAATTCAGGCTATGCAATTGTATGAAAGTGAAGCCAGAATTTTCCCTCACCCTCGTTCTCCCCAAGCATTACAGGCCATAGCCCAACGATGGGGTAGCGTTGTCGGTTTACAGGCGGCTGAGGCTTTTGAGTTGATACGAGAAATTCGTTAAACCAACAATTTGGTAAAACAAAATGATATCACAGATCATCATTAATAATCGCTCCATCGGTCCAGAAGGGCGAAACTATATTATCGCAGAGATGTCTGCCAATCACCATAGAATTTTGAGCTGGCCGTGCAAATTCTGGAAGCAGCCAAAAAAGCTGGGGCGGATGCTATCAAGCTACAAACTTATACGCCCGATACTATGACCATAGCAGCCACGAACACATATTTTCAAATTGGTCGGGGTACTATCTGGGAGGGACGAAATTTATACGACTTATATGGCGAAGCTTATACTCCTTGGGAGTGGCAGCCTAAACTCAAAGAGATTGCCAGCGAGTTAGAACTGAGCCTGTTTTCTACGCCTTTCGACTTTACAGTGGTAGATTTTCTGGAACAAATGGGGGTTCCTGCTTATAAAATCGCCTCGTTTGAAGCAGTAGACTTGCCTCTTATCCGGCGTATTGCCCAAACCGGCAAACCAATCATTATGTCTACTGGTATGGCTACTTTGGCTGAAATAGACGAAGCTGTACGAACGATCCAAGAGGCTGGTGGAAGTCAATTGGCTCTTTTAAAGTGCACCAGTGCTTATCCAGCCCCTCCCGAAGAGATGAATTTGCGGACTATTCCTCATCTGGCCGAAGCATTTCAGGTTCCAGTGGGGCTGTCAGACCATACTTTGGGCGTAGCTGTACCTGTGGCGGCGGTTGCTTTAGGTGCCTGTATTATCGAGAAACATTTTACCCTTTCTCGTGATCTGCCCGGCCCGGACAGCGCTTTTTCACTGGAGCCGCACGAATTCAAAACGATGGTCGAGGCTATTCGTGTGGCAGAGCAGGCATTGGGCCAGGTATCATATGACATTACCGAGCGTGAGAGCGCCAGTCGCGTTTTCCGGCGATCATTGTTCGTAGTGCAAGATATGGAGGCTGGTGAAGCATTTACCGAAACAAATGTGCGTTCCATTCGGCCGGGTTATGGGCTGCATACTCGTTATTTGCCGAAAATATTGGGCCGTCGGGCAACGCAAGATATTGAACGGGGAACACCACTTGAGTGGTCTTTGGTTGGTTCGTAGGTCCAGGAAGCCAATGAGGTTAGCATCCTCTTCGATCTTATGGAAATTGTCAATTATACCTCTTCCAAGACAACAACTGAAGACTCACTAAAAAAACGCTATCTTTACAAGCTCAGCACCAATCTTATTGGTTTGGTAATAGGTTTGATAACTGAAAGTATTACTCCACGTGGTTTGGGGCCGGTAGCCTATGGCAATTTCAATTTTTGAGCAATTTTTTCTCACAAGTGGTCGGTTTTTTCGATGCGGGAACCTCTACCGCTTTTTACACCAAGCTCTCTCAACGCCCAACTGACGCCGGGTTACTCCGTTTTTATTGGGGATTCAC
>JAAUSP010000851.1 GCA_012032575.1 Anaerolineales bacterium
GAAAACCGTAACCGTGCCGGTCGGATGGACCCGTACCTGGGCGCTTTCCCACTGCCCGGCTTGAGCACCCAGCGAACCAACCACCGCTGAGGGGGCCAGGCCGCACGCCTCAATGTAAGAGGAGAAGCCAATGCCCAGCAGTTTTCCACCGCTTTGCCGCCGGCGGGCTTGTTCAGCCCGCAGTTGATCGTAACCGGCCAGTTCCAGGGCTTTGTCAATGGCCCCGACATAGTTGCCGCTGTCGTATTGCAGCGCCACCTGGGTTTGATAGGGGAACGCATCGGGCGCTACGAAATTGCGTTTGCGAATTTCGGCCTGCTCCACCCCAAGCTGTTCCGCCGCCAGGTGCATGAGTCGTTCCACCACAAATGTGGCTTCGGGTCGGCCTGCGCCGCGATAAGCGTCAACCGGGGTGGTGTGGGTAAAAGTCGCCAGGACATGCACATGGATAGCCGGGATGTCGTACTGCCCCGACAGGAGCGTACCGTACAGGTAGGTAGGGACAGCCGGCGCAAAGGTGGAGAGATAAGCGCCCATATTGGCATAAGTGTGAACCCGCAGGCCCAAAATCTTGCCGTTGGCGTCCAACGCCAGTTCAGCCTTGGTCACGTGGTCACGGCCGTGGGCATCGGTCAGATTGGTTTCGCTGCGGGTAGCGGTCCACTTTACCGGGCGACCTATTTGCATCGAGCACCAGGAGGCGACTGCCTCATCGGCGTAGTGATGAATTTTGCTGCCAAAACCGCCGCCCACTTCCGGCGCAATCACCCGGATTTTGTGCTCCGGCAAGCCCAGCGAAGCCAGGCTCATCAATAAACGATGGATGTGGGGATTTTGAGTGGTCATCCACAGGGTCAATTCCTCTTTGACGTTGTTGTAATCGGCCAGGGCCGAACGGGGTTCAATCGCGTGAGGGATAAGGCGGTTATTGCGCAGATTGAGTGTGACCGTGTGAGCGGCGTTGGCAAAGGCTTGATCGGTCTTGGCTTTGTCGCCCAACTGCCAATCAAAGGCAATATTATCGCCCAACTCCGGGAAAACCAGGGGCGCGCCGGCTTCGGCGGCTTTGGCTGTATCAGTCACCGCCGGCAATGCTTCGTATTCGACTTCGACAAGTTCGGCGGCATCCCGCGCCGAATAGCGGTCTTCGGCCACCACCACTGCCACGCCATGCCCCACATACCGCACCGTATCTACAGCCAGCATCCGGTGTTCCGGCGTTTTGATACCCGGATGAAGCCAGCCAACCGGGATGGCTCCCGGCACGCCGCTATCTTTGGCGTCCTGGCCGGTGAAAACGGCAATGACCCCCGGTATCGCTTTGGCCTGGCTGGTATCAATGCTTTTGATCCGGGCATGAGCGTAAGGGCTGCGGACCACTGCGGCATAAGTCATATTGGGTAACTGCAAATCATCGGTATATTTACCCTTCCCTGTAATCAGGTTGGGGTCTTCCCGGCGTTTAATGGCTGCACCGATTACTTTAGCCATCACCCACCTCCGGCCATTTCTTTGGCGACTGCTTGAACAGCCCGCACAATATTATGGTAGCCGGTGCAGCGGCAGAGATTGCCTTCCAGGCCATGCCGAATTTCGGATTCGCTGATATTTGGATTGTTTTCGACCAGTTTGCTGGCGGCCATGATCATGCCGGGGGTGCAGAAGCCGCATTGCAGGCCGTGGTTATCCCAGAAAGCCTGCTGCATGGGGTGGAGGTGGCCGTTGGTAGCCAACCCCTCAATCGTGGTAATTTCGGAGCCATCGGCCTGCACAGCCAGGGTGGTGCAGGATTTTACGGCCATGCCATCCATGTGGATGGTACATGCGCCGCACTGGCTGGTATCGCAGCCGATGTTGGTGCCGGTCAACCCCAACCCATCCCGCAGAAAGTGGACCAATAAGGTACGTGGTTCCACATCGCGGGTATAGGTTATGCCATTTACTCTCACCGTAATTTCTGTCATAGAAAATGCCTCCTTCTCTGGAATGCCCGCGCTGGTGCGGGCGTAGATTTTAGACGTTAGATTTTGGCCTGTTTTGCCCCATCCAAAACTAATTCTAAGTGCTATTTTCTATCCACTATCTTCTATCTTCTGTTATTCTCTCCTTTCCCAAACTTCTTTAGCTACCTTTCGCGCAATGGCGTTCATCCACCAATTCAGAACCACCAGCGAGGCCAGAAAGACCAGTCCGCCGGCAATCAACTTGGGACGCTGTGGAGTCGGCACCAGATCATCAACCAGATGTTTGGCCACCCCCAGCGCAAATTCTGTTTGTGAGGGAGCCGCAGCCGCACTTGACGGAGCCACAGCCGGGCTGACCGGCGACAGTTCTCCAAGCAACGCCTCTTCAGCGTGATGGGTGGCATTAGCCTGCAAACGCGCTTTGATCTGCTCGTGCAGGCCCTCCAGACTCTGGCGGGTCAGCGCTTTGGCCGAACTGTCGAGCAAGCGCTGGCCGACGCTGGCAATCCGCCCGCCCACCTGGGCTTCGCCGGAGTAGTGCATCAAGGTTGACGCTCCTTGATCCTCCAGACGTACCTCACCCACGCCTTTCATAAAACCGGGCGCACCCTTGCCATCCACCTGCATGCGATAACTTTCCGGGGTCCTGATGTCGGTCAGGTTGACTAACCCTTCAAACGCGCCCTGAACCGGGCCAACCCGAATTTTGAGTGCGCCTTTGTACTGATTTTCGCCAACCTGCTCCAGTTTTTCGCAGCCGGGCATCACCCTGGCCAGTACATTAGGATCAAGCAGGGCTTCCCAGACAACCTCACGAGGCGCTTCAAAGGTGTACGTACCTTCAAGTTTCACCAGATATTTCTCCTTAACTAAGGTCAAAATCCAAAATAGGCCCGATGGCTTATTCTGCGCCAGGTTCAACTATTTATTTTTCAACAATACCAAAATTTACTGAATTGCAGCAGTCAGTTGTAGCCCTAATTTTCGAGGAGGGCTATGTTATACTCCAGACGGGCATAACTTTAACTTTTGATACTCGACATAAATTTGCGAAAAAACGAGCTTAATGAGAAACTGGACAACTTCCGATCCATTGATCTCATGGGGGTCAAGAAAAAGGAGTGACC
>JAAUSP010000852.1 GCA_012032575.1 Anaerolineales bacterium
GGGTTGGGAAAAGACGGCATTTCTGGCCTTGTGGATTTTACCGGCGCTGCTTTTTTATGCGCTGATTCATATGGGGCAGCAAGGTCTGGTATTTGTATTTTTGCCGGCCTTATTGTTATGGAGTGCGACTGGATTGGTATCTCTGCTGGCTCAGCGACCCCAGGCTTTGGTTGCAGCCACAGCAATTCTGGTGGCCTTGAATGTGGGAGTCTTTTGTTTTGCTCCCGAATATCCGCTGGGACCAGAACGCCAACGTCTGTTAACCCGTGAAACCCTGGTTAACTCTGACCATTTCTATCAAGATCGTTTCGAGGCCATCAAACAGCATTTTTCGCATGAGTCCACCCTTATTTTGGCTGCCAACTGGCACCATGTTGAGTATTATCTGCCGGAGTATACCCACCTGCCTTTCAATATCGGCAGCAAGTGGGAACACGACGCGGGAGCGCCGGCCAACGCACGTCCACAAGTCATAAACGCTAATCCGACCAGCTTTGGTCTTAGTTCCAATGCCCAGGGCCAGACTATTGTGATTGTGTTCGATCCAGAGTTGAATATTTTTAATGAAACAGTAGATCGGACGAACGAACTTGAGTTGGCGCATGGGGGAGAATTGCATTACTTTGCTTTAGCGGAGGATGACCACTTTTATCTGGGGTCCGGCTCATTCGGGGTATTGCTGCCTTAGCTCCTTTTTCTAACTTTTTCCTAAGAATTTTTTTTACTATGTTACTATGCAACCCTGTTATACTTCCATCAACTATTTGAGGCTGTAAATAGCCATCCATCAAATCACCAGGAGAAAAAGTAATGTCAAAAACTTCGGGGATACACGCCGTATCTAAGTATCTGGGCTTAGCGCTTATTTCGGCCAGTGTTCTGGCTCTACAGGTCATTTTTACCCGCATCTTTTCAATAATGATTTGGCATCATTTTACTTATTTGGTGGTGGGGGTAGCTTTGTTGGGTGGGGCGCTGCCGGTACCTATCTGGCAGTACAGCAATGGGGTACGGCCAAAATTTTAAACCGGCTGGGTAAACTGGCGGTAGGATTCAGCCTGAGTATTTTACTAACCTTGTTGCTCATCACTCAAGTAAAGTTTGACCCTCTAAGTTTCAAAGATGTAGGGTTGACCTTGTTTGGGTTGGCTGTTTACTTTGTGGCCCTGTTTGCCACCTTTTTTCTGGGTGGTTTGACCATTGTGGGTGTTTTTAGCGTGTGGGTTGAGAAGGCGCATCGGCTATATTTTGCCGATTTGATGGGAGCCGGGGTCAGTACCCTGGTTGTTGTCTGGCTGGTGCATTCTCTAAGCGGCCCTACTGCCATTATTTTGGTAGCTCTGCTTGCTTTGGCGTCTGGTTTCTTGTTTATACCCAAAGACCAGTCACGCTGGAAATATGCAACCCTGGCCCTTGGATTGGGGCAGGTGGCTTTGTTATTCTTTACATTGGTTTACCCCGTTCAACTACCCGTGCCGTCGTCAAAACCGCTCAACTGGGCTTTGGGGTTAGCTGGAGTAGACCAGCCCGAATACACTCGTTGGAACCCGGTTGCCCGAGTGGATGTGCTGCCTCCGGTTCAGGTTAAAGAGCCGATGATTGTTGGCGGTATCAGTTCGGTCTATCTGAACTCGCCGGCCTATCAGCAGCAAGAAGAATACTCGCTGCGGTTGGTAACGCTGGATGGCACCTCGATGACCGGGTTATATGAGTTTGATGGCAATCTCTCCCGGTTTGAATTTCTGCACCACGCCATTATCGCTGCGCCGTATCAGGTCAGTGTTGAACGGCCCACGGCCCTCAACATTGGTGTGGGTGGTGGGCTGGATATTTATTGGCTCGCCTCTACAATGCCAGCCAAATCACGGCGATTGATCTGAACGGTGATGTCATTAACCTCTTGACGGGTCCGTATGCCGACTATACTGGGCGCTTGGGCGACGCTCCCGATATCAAGCTGATAACCGCCGAAGGCCGCAGTTTTTTAACCAGCGACAACTCCCAATATGATCTTATTCAAGGGATTGGCCTGGATAATGTGGCCGCTCTCTCCAGTGGGGCCTATGTTCTATCCGAGTCATATTTATACACCGTGGAAGCCTTTGAACTGGCCTTGAGTAGATTGACTCCACAAGGAATATTTTCCTGGACTCGCAACACCAACAATCCACCGAGTGAAATGCTCCGTTTGACCGGATTGGCCGCCGAAGCTTTACGCCGGCAAGGGGTGGCTGACCCGGCTCAATATATTGCGGTGGTGGCTAATGATACTGATACCTCAGCTACGTTGCTGGTTTCTCGTGCTCCTTTTGCCGAAAGTAGTATCCAACGTCTTCGAGATTGGGCCACCTCCAATCAATTTGTGCTGCTACACGACCCGCTGGAGCGGTTAGACACCGTCTACGCCGATTACCTGTATGCCCCCGACCCACGAGCGTTCGAAGCAGCCTATGTCTTCAATATTTTTCCGGTAACGGACGATCATCCTTTTTATTATAACTATTTCAAGTGGACCAATCTGCATTTTGATCAGAGTTATACTGGCAATTTGAGCAAAAGATTTCCGGTCGGTAATCTAATTTTATTGACGATGCTAGGATTTTCCATTGTTACAGCCGTGGCTTTTATCATTTATCCGCTTTGGCGCTACAAGCGCAATGGTCTGCAAACACCCCATACGGGGGCAACGTTAACCTACTTTAGTGCGCTTGGTCTGGGATACATTTTTGTCGAAATTGTCTTAATCCAGAGATTTACCCTATTCATTGGTTATCCCACCTATGCTATCACTACAACCATTTTTAGTATGCTCAGCTTTTCAGCAGTGGGTAGCTTAATTAGCCGCAAATACTGCAAAACTTTAGATCATCTGCGGTTGACTCTGGGTTTGGTTACTGTTATGATCTTTTTGTATATCCTTGGTTTGCCATTTCTGTTTCAAGCCTTGCTATACTTGCCGGATACTATGCGGATATTGCTCAGTATTATCATCATTGCCCCCCTGGGTACGGTAATGGGGATGCCCTTCCCGACCGGCCTGCACCGACTGGGACTTCAAGCCCCTAGTCTGGTGCCCTGGGCCTGGGGAATG
>JAAUSP010000853.1 GCA_012032575.1 Anaerolineales bacterium
ATTTTGTCGAAATTGACGCGGGGGGACAGTTGACGGGGCGGGCGGGGTATGCGGCCCTACCTGGATTACCGGCCGGCCACCCTTGAGGAGGTGGCTCAGGTCGAGACGGCCCTAACGGCTGACTGGCTGGCCGGGGCAACCCTGGAAAGCCAAGTGTTGGCCTACGCCATCGAAAAGCTGGTGCCGCGCCATCTGCAGCAGGTCCGGCAGCGGCGCGAGACCCAGGTGGATAAAACCCTGGCCGCCGTCCACGAGCGGCTGACCAAGGAGATTAACTATTGGGACAAGCGGGCAGCCGAGCTGCGCCAGCAGGAGAAATCGGGTAAGGCCAATGACCGGCTCAATGCGGCCAAGGCCCAGCAGCGGGCCGACGAGCTGGCCGCTCGACTGGAACGGCGCAAAGAGGAGCTGGCCCTTGGAGCGGCAAATCTCGGCCACGCCGCCGATTATCATCGGTGGGGCGGTGATTATTCCGCTGGGCTGCTGCTGGGCGACCAAACGCCGCCCGAACTGATGGACCGGCGCATCACCGAAGCCATCGCTATGCAGGCCATCCTGGAAACCGAGGCTGGCCTGGGCTACCATCCCCGCGATGTCCATCAAGAGAACCTGGGCTATGACATCGAGAGCCTGGACCCCGCACCGGCGGCTGCGTTTTCTCGAAGCCAAAGGCCGCCGGGCCGGGGCCGATACCGTGACCGTGACCCGCAACGAGATTTTGACCGGGATCAACTCGCCGGAGCAGTATATCCTGGCTATCGTTGAGGTAGAAAATGGACAGGCCAGAGCGCCGCGCTATGTCCGCCAGCCTTTCAGCCGCGAGCCGGATTTTGGCGTGACCAGCAGCAACTATGACCTGGCCGACTTACTGGCGCGGAGTGCTGCGCCCATATAATTTCTGATAAACCATTTTATCTAAAACTTATCCTCATTTACCATTCAATTCATCGATAAGGAGCCCTATATGATTAGAGGAAATGAACTCGAAGAGCGAGCTTATGAAGCCGAGCACATCCAGCAAGTGCTGGCAGAAATTGAGGCGAACTTCCCTACCTATTTCAAGAGCTTCGCCCAACAGCCGCTTGAAGCTTTGTTCAAAAAGGGTGTTCAGGAGTATGGAAAGGAGCAAAAGGCTTATCAGGAATATCTGAGCCTGGAAGCCTTGACTGAATTTGAATATGATCCGAATGCCTTTAAAAGACAAACACGAACCCAATGTCCGATTATTCGCCGCTGCCTCATGTCACCGAATGAGGTCATGAAGGATTATAGAGCGAGTTTCAATATTGTCAGCGGCCGCCAACTCCTTGATACCGTCCGTAATATTGCCGAGTTCGGTATCTCGTATGTGGCCAATTTCAATGATGTGAGCCACGAAACCGCCGCTTCTTATGATGATCTAAATCTGGAGACATTGAACGAGGGCAAGTACGGATGTGGCGGCGTCATTGGCTATGGCATTCAATCCAGCCTGCTGTATAGTTTGTACCCTCGAAATTTTGCCCTTCGGTCTCAAAATGCCGTCTGGTCGTTATATTTTCTGAGTGGGCGCAAGGATTTTGGACTAAAGGACGGATCTGAATTTTTGATGGTCCAGCCCAAACTGGGTACCTGTGACCAGAACTTTTTCTACCCGGCGGAGTTGTTTGGATTTTACTCGCTCAAGGTGTTCCTGTTGCTCAAATCCGCCTGTCAAAAATTAGACCTTACCCTTTATGATCACTACCGCTATGTTTATCTGAGCCAATTCTGCGATCATGTGGGGGAGACGCACCGGGAAAATATCAACACCTATACGAGGAGTTCAGACTATGTCGAGAGCCAACCCTGGTTCTAATACCCAAATTGATCAAATCTTTCAAACCCATTTTGGGGGCGTTGGCCATGGGGTACGCCCTACCCAGCGCAAGATTATCCAATCTGTGTTGGCGGGAAACAACACCCTCGGCCTGATGCCCACCGGCTCCGGCAAGTCGTTGTGCTATTGGATTGCCGGCATGGCCTTGGGCGGGGTGACGCTGGTCATATTCCCCTCACAGCCTTGATGGATGAGCAGGCCGAGAAACTTAAAGGCCATGGATGCAGGGTGTTTACCTTGCACAGTGGCATTGACTCGCAAAAGCAGTACCAGGAGTTGATTGACCTCTACAACCAGCGCAATACCCCTGATTTTATTTTTCTGTCCCCGGAACGCCTGGCGACCGACGGGTTTCTGGAATTTGTGCTGCAAAAGATCCGGGATCGGATAAAGCTGGTGGTTGTGGATGAGGCGCATTGCATTTCTCAATGGGGGCTGGACTTCCGACCATTTTACAAAGAGATCCCCCATTTTCTGCGCAATATTTTCGGGAACGTACCCTTACCCACCATCCTCGGCCTGACCGCCACGCTCAACCCGATGGACTGCCGGCAGATTTGCACAGATTTTGACATCGAGGAGAAGCATGTAATCCGGCATGATATGCTCCTGCGGCCGGGGATACATATTCAGGTGATCAAAGTTCCTAATGAAGAGGTCAAGGATGAAAAATTCTGGGCACTGCTTGATGAGCACCGGGCCGAAAAAGTATTGATCTATGTAGACCGCAGGCGGGGCAAACGTTCCACGGAAGAGCTTAGTGCCGAGGCTATCAACCGAGGTTTTAAGGCTGCCTACTTTCATGGAGATCTATCTTCAGACGAAAAGTTGGATATCATCCGCAAATTCAAAGCCGGAGATTTGCTGACTATCTTTGCCACGAGCGCCTTTGGCATGGGGATTGACATACCGGATATTCGCGGCGTGGTGCATTATTTACTGACCGAATCGGCCGAGCAGTATTACCAGCAGATCGGGCGAGTTGGACGAGATGGGAAACCTTCCTGGGCGGTGCTATTTTATTCAGATAAGAATATTGATGTGCGTAAGAAATGGTTCATTGACCAATCTTTTCCCAGTGAGAAAGATATACGGGCTGCCTTCTCCAATCTGACTGACAATCAGACCGGGAAGCGCACCGTCAGCTATTTCGAAGAAGGGGACAGCACCCAATCTGCTTATCACTACCTGATGCGGAGCCGTGTGATTGCGCCAGTATGCAAAGGCGTC
>JAAUSP010000854.1 GCA_012032575.1 Anaerolineales bacterium
TGCTTTAGCAACTTGTTGGACAACAGGACGATCACCGACCATAAGGCAGCCGATAAGGCGCTGGCAGGTAGCGTCACGACCGCCACTGCATTACCCAACATATCAAAGAACTCAACGCTGTAGCCAGTTTCCATTCTGGTCACATCATGGCGTTCAACGACGACGCCAATATCCCCGGCAGTTAAGCCCTCTTCAGGTAAATCAATCAGCAGGATTACATCTTCAAAGCGTGGAAAATCCATCTCAACCCCCTTCAATCAGGAAATAGTGTAATGAAACGTGGCTGGCTTGTTCCAGTGTCTATTTGCCAGATGCTACGCACAATCAATGACCAACCGCTGGGCGTGATGAGCGGCATTTACTTTCTGCTCGGCTTGGTATTTTCTTCGCGCCAATCAGCGGCTAATTTCCAGACATTGCTTCCAGGCAATTTCAACCACCAATACTTCCATCCATTTATCTCAGTTCCGGTTATATCTTTTGAGGCTGGAGAGAAGTGTGAGTAACTCTTCTGTCCGATGATTAATTGCCCATTTGAAATCCTACCTTCATATTTCTTCCCGCCATGATTAAAATAACATAACGTACCATCAGGTACCTGTTTGAGGCCCTTTTTTGAACCTCTACGAGTTTTAGGCTCTTTGGGTGGTTGATAAATCGGGAAGTGGGAAGGAATAGGTATAATGCGCTTCACCTCACTTTCAACGATCTTGTCATCTGGCGGATTAACCTCAACGTGTGTTGACTGAGGATTAATAGAGGTTGTGGCGTGGAACATCGTTCCTTCTTGTTTTTCCTCTTCCTCTTCCTGTTCCAGATATTTGAGGATTATCTGTTTAGCCTTCTCTCCAGTCTCGGCTTTTAGAAAGTTCTGAAAAACATAATTTAATTTTGCCTGTCCTTTTTCTGGATAAGATTTTACCTTCTGTGACAGGTTTTCCATACCCTCAATGGAAAGTCTATCTTTAAGTAACCGAAAACGAGAGTAACGAACTCCACCTACCTGCTCATCGTCAATCATTTCCAAGGCTGCTATATCTGGTTCAGTGAGCCAATTCAACTCCAACTCGTAATATTTTAGATCCCGACTTTGCTGGATGCGAATAATGTTACTCTGGCGATCAAGCAGAATTTGTAGATTACTTAATAGTCGCTTAACTTGTTTTTGATCCTGATTCTTCTCATAGTTTTTGATATAGGTTATGATTTCCTGGGGGTTAATTACTTTCCAACATTCAAACAGTATACCCCCCACTTGTTGGTTATCCGTCTTTCTGATGTAATTGTGCGCTTGCAATTGCCTAAGCAGTTTGCCGAGTTTTCCACGCTTTTGCACTTTAGCCATATTAAAGTAAAGTTCATGCTGCGCGATAGTCATATATGTGCCCAAAATCTTCTCAAAGCTGGCTATGTTGGGAAAGCCCCTAAGAACATTGTGATCAGATGACTTGTGGAGAACTATACATCGGCAAAATTCCTTAGTATTTGCGTCCATCCCGCGACCGCCTCTTCCAGCTTCTTGCCAGTATTCTTCTAGACTGAGAGGGGGATAAAAGTGGATTACGAAACCAAGTTTGGGATAATCAATACCCATGCCAAACGCTTTGGTAGCAACGACTATATTCAACTTGTCTTGTTCGAATTGCTGTTGTATCTCACGACGTTGATTTAACGCCATCTGACCATGATAGTAAGCAATACGCTCTACCCCCAATCTCTTTAAATCATCACAGATTGATGAGGCGCTACGCGCGCCTAAGCCGGTACCGCCGTCGGCGAAAGCATTAAAAATAATTCCCCGTTTGCCGTATAAATCTCCACCTTCTTTAAGTTGGTTGGCAATCCACTTGATTTTTGCATCATCGCTTTGCCCCTCTTGAAGTTCTATTTTTAGTTCGCGTCGCTCTTTCCCCTCTTCTTGGATGATAACATTATCTTTCGGAACTTCAACCCGTAAATTCTGAATAATTTGACGCTGCAACCACGGGCTAGCTGTGGCGGTCAAGAGTAAGGTGGGAATCTTATGACCAACGCGTCGCTCGAAGGCTTCAATCTCCTGGGCAATGTGTAGATATTTCGTGCGAAAGCTATACCCCCACTCGATGACACAGTGAGCTTCATCGATTACTACCCGCTTGACCTGTTGCCGCCCCGAGTCAAGGAGGTTCTTGAAATCGAAAGATTTAAGGCGTTCAGGGGAAATGTATAGCAAACGGATGCTCCCCTCTTGAATATAGTTCTTAATTCTGATTCGTTGGTCTTCCTCAAGGTCTGAATTGAAATATTCGCCCTCCTTATAATCCTTCATGAGCGCGATTAGTGGTGAAATAACAAGCGTCAACCCTTCACTCATCTCACTAACGAGTTGGAACGTGAGTGATTTACCGCCCCCTGTAGGAAGCACTCCAAAGACATTCTCACCCTTCAAAAATTTCAGAGTAATCAGTCCTTGCTCATAAGACAGAAAATCACGATACTTTCTTTTTTGCAGTTCTTGCCACAGATGGTCATATTCCTTTGGATTAAGTCCGACAGGATTTTCGCGCCTAAGTCGGTCAAAAATTGGTCCTACCTGTGTCAACCGTGGATCCAGAATATCGTAATCTATTGAGTCTTCAGGTTGAGCAGCTTTGACTCCTTCCAGATAAATGGGCTTTGCTTCGTTCCAGTATTCTGCCAGAATCCCACTTAAATCAAATAAATTAGACAAGTGACCACGCAGAGTCACTTCACGGGATTGCTGGAGGCTAATCTTAAACCAATTTGTACTACCCAGATAGACAATATCGTTGTCAATAATAATAACCTTGGCATGTAAGGTTGGCAATGAACGCGCCTCTAATAAGCCACGAAATCGTGACTTGGCTAAAACTATGGCGTCTCGTTCAGTTGGCCGAATCAGAAATTTGACCGAAACATTTTCGTCTAACTCTCCTACAAGGGATCGGATAAAATACCCATCAATCCACGGCCCAACTACAAACAGGCTCTCGCGAGCTGCTTTTATATCCTGTAGCAAGTTGTCAAGGACCTTGCCCACCCCGATAACTTTGAACGTATTTGATGAGTTTAGTAACTGTTCTTG
>JAAUSP010000855.1 GCA_012032575.1 Anaerolineales bacterium
TGCGCAAAGGTTACAAAATCTTTGGCCTGATTGACTTCTTCTCCGGGGCTTTGTTTTACAAAGGGCATACCGGCAAGTTCAATGCCGAAAGTTATCAAGCCTTCTTGACCGAGGTGCTGACCCAAACTGATCAACCGATCATCCTTATTCAGGATGGGGCGCGGTATCATACCAGTAAGGCAATGGTAGAATTCTTTGCCCACCACCAGGAACGATTAACGGTTTATCAATTGCCCACCTACTCCCCAGAGTTCAATCCGATTGAGTATCTCTGGCGTAATATCAAGAAACAGGCCCCCCATCTACGCTATTTCCCAACTTTTGCCGACTTGATCCATAAGGTCGATCAAAAGTTACGCTATTTTGCCAACACACCCAAACGTATCCTTAATCTAATGGGCAAGTATTGCCAGTCGTTAGGGGTTGAAGCCGCTTAAGCTTCTCCCCTCATTCAAAATCTTTTTCTGAAAACTATAACAACCATGACACCGTATAAAGGAGGAACCATCTATGACAGATGAAACGACTCGGATTGGAAACATCAACTTTTCCGGCATCAGTGACAGTCAAGTTAAGCTTGGCGATATAATCGTTGACATCAAGGCCGGCGGCGACATTGTTGTTCAGGATAAGATTATCCAAAATATTACTCAAATCCAGGAACGGGCGCTGACTGCCGCTGAAGAAGCTCAACAAGCACACTTGATTGTTGAGCAAAGGTTGGCTGAAGGGGTTAAGGAGTACGCTCAACGTCTGGCAGCTACCGCCGCCAGCGATACCGATGCTGATGCCGGTGGGCCATACAAAGGGCTGCTGGCTTACCGCTTAAGTGATGCAGAACTTTTCTACGGGCGGGATCAAGCCATCACCAGGTTGTTGCGTGTCATCCATAGCCACACCTTAACGATCCTACATTCGGAGTCCGGGGCCGGTAAAAGTTCTCTGCTCCAGGCCGGTATCCAGCCTTACCTCTTGGCAGATACAAAACCCCACCTGCCCGTTTATATCAGACCCTATAATGTTCTCCCAAGTGTTGCGATCAAGAAAGCATTCTTACCTGATATTGCGGAAGTAAAGGAGTTAGCTGAGGCTCCCCTTCAATATTTTCTGCGTCAGGTTACCAGAGTATTGGGAGCCGGGGCGACTTTATACCTTCTACTCGACCAATTTGAGGAAGTTTTCACGGCGCTCAGTGAAGCTAATAGAACTTTGTTTGTCAAAGATTTAGCGGCTTGCCTTAATGACAGCACTTTACGAGTCCGCTGGGTTTTGGCCTTGCGGAGTGAGTTTTTTAGCGACCTGGCTAATTTCCGTCCAATTATTGAAAACCCCTTTGAGAATGAGTATCGTCTCAACCGTTTAACCATTACAGAGGCCGCCAGTGTGATTACCGACCCTGCGGCTCGTCACAACCTTACGTTTGAACCCGCCCTAATCCAGACGCTGCTTCAGGAATTAAAGAACGAAACAGGAGAATATAATCCACCCCAGATTCAATTGGTCTGCCTGGCGTTATATAACCTTCTACTTGAGCGGCAAAAAGATAATCCGGCGTTACCGGCGCAAATTACTCAAGCCATGTACGAAGAAGCGGGGCGAGCTGAAGGTATTCTACAAGGGCATCTGAAGCGAGTACTATCACAAAATCTCTCAACCAAACATGAAAGAGATTTGGCCCGCCAGGTGTTAGTATCGCTGGTTTCCTCCGATAATCGCCGCATCCGCCGTACGCGGAGTAACCTGGCCCGTGAATTGGGCAATTACATTGTGACATCCGGTACGGGTGATGACATCCTGAAACAAATTGATCCGCTTCTGGGCCAACTGATTAAAAGCCGCTTACTCAATGTGGAAAAGGATGAGGTAACGGGTGAACCCGGTTATGAACTGGCTCACGACTACTTATTAGCTGACCTTGAGATTGATCCTGAGCTTCAAACCCGAAAAGCAGCCCAGGAGATGTTAGACCAGGCAGTTAAGATTTATACTGAGTTTAACGACGCGCTGCTGAGTGAAGACCAGTTCAATGTTATCAACAGCCAGCGGCAGTTTTTGGTATTGGATGAAACTGCTGAGAAATTGTTACACCTCAGCCAGATCAGGATTGAAGCCGAAATTCAAGCCAAGGAGGCTCGTCGGCGGGAGGAGTTGGAACGTCAACGAGCCATCGGTGAAGAACAACGCCGGCGGGCCGAAGAACAGGAACAGGCGACCCTACGGCAGCGTAAGTGGACGAAGATAGCCGTGGTTTTTGGATCTGCGGCGGTGATTGCCCTGCTTGTGACCATTTTTTTGTTTTTGGTTATCTGACAAAAATTCAAAAAGCGGCTCAAGCGCGGCAGACCAGGCTAACAAGGCGGAGGCTACTGCTCAAGCTGAGGCGGCCGCAGCCCAAGAAGCCGAAGCTGCGGCCAAGTCCGCTCGAGATGACGCAGAGCGCAATCTAAATTTAACACGCGCTCGATCCCTGGTGGCTGAGGGGCAACAAGTGGTTGATGAAGACCCGCTGCTGGGCTTACGATTGATGCTGGAGGGGTTAGCTCGCATCCCTGAAAATGCCCAGAATGATCGTAACGCAATCGCCGGGGAAATCGGGGATATGGCTACCTTAGGGCGTATCCGTAAGGTAGACAGAATAGAAGGTGATGGTATAACAATTCATCCTGAACCCGCTGGAAATCACTTCTTTTTAGATTATGGAAACATCAGTTATGGTCAGCCTAGCAAACTGTATCTGTATCATGTTGCTGATAGTTCTTATACAGATTTTTCAAGGGATTTTTCTGCGGGAATTAATTCGGGCCAAGTTTTCAGCCCAGATGGCACCTATTTCATGCTCAGTTATTTCAAATTAAACGACAGATTGAGTGAATTGCGCCGTACTGCTGATGGCTTTTTAATCGAAACTCTGACGGGTGATAGCGTATTTGTATTTAGCTCAGATAGTAACTATGGTTCATGCGGAGTTTCCGCGATAGCCACTAGATATAGTGGGGTGCTCCAAAAGGGGCAAAAAGACGATAACCTTCAAGATCAAGGAAAAGCCGCTGGAAAAAGTGATCCAAGTTCCGTAAACCATA
>JAAUSP010000856.1 GCA_012032575.1 Anaerolineales bacterium
CTATCTACACCTCTAGATATTGGGGTATGCTTATCTTACCCACCCCAGATATTGTAGTGCTTTAATCCCCACCCCCGCAGCGAGGTTTCTTAAGAACGATTTGTTAGCCAGTTCATTTTGACGAAGTCTCTCAACCCCCAGCGGTTACTCCCTTCCAATCGGGAAAAAGTTCCCGACCCAAATAGGAGCCTGCCCCCAAGACAACGGGAAACATCCCATGTTATCCTGAGATCAACTTAACAATTTACTTTCTTTATGGAGGCAACAAATGAACACGTATCAAACTTATCAACAAAAAGTATTGGGCTTGGCCTTTATTTTGGGGCCACTGCTGATGATGATAGGCGCGGCCATCTACCTGCTAGGCATCGAACGCAGTCCCGATGGCACATCAAGTTGGATCGAAGGCATTTTCTTGGGCTTCGGCGTCCTGATAATGGTCCCTTGTTATTTTGAATTGGCTCGAATCCTGGGTCAACGTGCCCCAATTTTTGGCATTATCTGTGCCATAACCGGGTTAGGATTTGCGGGGGGACTAATCCCCGCCTCATTTCGGATTATGCAAATGGAACTCATCAATGTCGGTCTCAACGGGTCGATCTGGAATGTGGGCTTTAATCACCCCGGCTGGGTACCGTTCATGATCTGGATGTTTCTAGGCATGTTCACCTCGCTTTTTTTAGGAATTGGCTTGCTCTGGAAGGGCGGCATTTCACGCGGGTCGGCGGTGTTGCTCATCTTGGCCCCCATTTTCTTTGTCCTGGGGCAAGGTGCGGGTGAGGATATTGCCTGGTGGCAGGTCTACATTTTCTATCCGCTAGCCTGCCTCACCTGGCTGACAGCACTGGCTCCCAGTGGTTGGCATTATCTTGTCGGTGACCGTGAGACGTACAATTTGGAGCTAACAACGGCTCATTCAGTCGAATAGGACAAACTTAAGTTATGCTCTGTATTAACGAAAGGACACTATGATGAAAAAAGGTTTGAAATGGACAGGTATTATATTGGGTGGATTGCTAGGGTTGATTATTATCGCCGTTTTAGGGCTATACATTTTCGCACCCAATCCGGTCACCATCCGGTCGAAGGTGGAGATTACTGCGTCGCCGGAGGTTGTTTTTGATCAATTCACCACGTATGACTACTGGTATGAATTATGGGATGTGGTTGAACTGACTCCACCGCAAGAACCAATCAACGAAGGCAACACGTTTCAATTTGTAGAGCCGGACGGTACAGTTGTAGACGGGGTTATCACTCAATACGAGGAAGGCCGTGTTTTCGCGGCTAACCTGACGATGAAAGGCGTTGATGCTGTCTTCTCTTTTTCTCTCACGCTTACACCCACGGCAAACGGCACCCAAGCCGTATTGTATAATGAAGCCAAAGTTAGCGGGGCAATGAAGGTGATGATGGCCGCCTATGCCCTGAGCGGTGAATTGGATGCTTACTACAACATGGTTATCAACCGACTCAAAACAAAAGTGGAACGTTAAACGGATTGGGGCTTGACGTGAGATTTGAACTATATTATGCTGATTATCGGGGTAGCAATGACTAAACGCATCCGCCGCCGTTTATAACCGCATGCTGAACAAAGCCGTACCAAATCTGATGGCAAAGATGGAAGCTGTCACATGGAAGAGCAATGATGTTATCGAATCATTTTCAAACCCAACCTTCAACCCCATTCTTATCACGCTGGCTGGTCAGGGGCTTGTTTTTGATAGCCCTGATTAGCCAGTTTACATTCGGCTGGTTGACAGTGGCGGGCTGTAGTGGTTTTTCTGATTACGGCTCGGTGGGGCTGATTATTTCTGCTGGTAGCGGATTGGCCTTTGCCCTTGTTGGGGGTCTCATTCTCTCTTACCAGCCCCATAATCGAGTCGGCTGGCTCTGCTTGTGGCTCGGCATCGGCCTGCCCACACTGACGACCATTGATATTTACATTAATTGTGGTCTGGCCGGGCAGATCACCGCGCCGGGTCTGGCTTACCTAACCTGGCTGATGTACAGCTTTAGCTTCATTCAAATCCTTATCCCTATGTTCATCCTGTTACCAATGCTGTATCCCGATGGGCACTTCTTATCCCCACGCTGGCGAGCGCTGGCAATTGCCGGCCTGGCAGTTATAGGCGTGGCCAGCGTGAGCCTGAGCCTGCTGCCGGATTTTAGTCAGGATAATTCTTTTGGGGGCAAGTATCCGGTTATTAACCCTTTTGGGCTGGCATACTTACCTACCTGGTGGTATTCGGTTGTTAGCACAACCTTGAGCGTGACGGTTTTCTTTCTTTCCTTCATCGGGATTGCCTCGATGATCGTTCGCCTAAAACGTTCCAAAGGCGATGAACGGCAACAGATGAAGTGGCTGGCCTATTTTTTGTCCACGGCTGTGGTAGTGCAGTTAGTTTTCTTTGAACTCCCCGGGTTATATCTCTATCCTTGGATTCTTGATACAATCTGGTATGACCTGATTATTATGGTGGTCTTCTTGGGCTTTCCATTGATCATCGGCCTTGCCATTTTTAAGTACCGGCTGTATGCCATCGACGTAGTTATCAATCGCACCCTGGTTTACGGGGGGCTAACGTTGACGGTAGTCTTGATTTATATTGCTACCGTGGGATTACTGAGCCAGTTATTTCATACATCAGGTAACCTGATTATCTCTCTGATTGCCACCGGCCTGATTGCTGTAGCCTTCCATCCTGTGCGAGAGCGTCTCCAGCGTGGCGTTGACCGACTCATGTTTGGCCAGCGGGACGATCCGTATGCTGTACTGTCTCACCTGGGCCAACAATTACAAACTACCGCCGCACCCGCTGAAACGCTGACTTCAATTGTCGAAACCATTGCCAGAACCCTTAAATTGCCTTACGCCGCCATTGAACTGATTGAGCAAGATAAGCAGATTGGTCGGGCCTCGGTGGGTGAGCCGGTGGGCGAACTTGTTGAATTACCGCTACGCTACCAAAAAAGAAATCGTAGGCCGCCTGATGGTGTCGCCCCGCGCACCGGGTGAAAAGTTTACAGACCAAGAAGAGCAACTACTGGTCGATATTGCCGGACAAACCGGTGCG
>JAAUSP010000067.1 GCA_012032575.1 Anaerolineales bacterium
CAGGCCGTCCGGACGATGTCCAGACCGGGGCTGACCGTCGGTCAGGTTCGTCGGTGTGGCTTCCAGTAGAAAATCAGCTTGGACCTGTTCGACCAGGGCCAGGCCGTCGCCGCGCCACTGCCCCGGCCCGGCCAGTTCAACCACGCCCCACCCCGCTTTTTTTGCGCCACCACTGCCGCCACGTCCAGACCCTCCGGGGCATAAATCGCCCCCGACGAGTCGGCCACCCCGACGGCTTGCAGGGCCAGGCCATACCGCTCGACCAGCAGTTGCTCCTGGATCAACAGCATTTCCAAAAAGGTCCGACCAATATTGCCCAGGCCGGTCAGAATGAAACGATAGGGTTTCATTGAGAGTTATCCTTTCCCTATTGGCCCAGGGCTTAAACGATAGGCACAAGGCCCAATAGACCGTAGCATTGGGCCTAGCATACTGCAAGGATAGAGGGGTGTCAAAAATAAGGTCTTTCAGGATTTGTAGGGTTTGGACCTGATGTGTGATGCGTAATCATCTTAATCACGCATCACGTATCACGCATCATTCCGCTGCTATCGTATATTAAAATACACCCTTTAAATTTGCCTCTCCTGATAAATTCTTCATAATACGTATGGAGAGAGGTTGGTCCATTAATTAGTATGGCTACTGACGTCCATACCCGCGAACAGCGTCTGCGCAAGCAAGCCGAATTACAATCGCTCTATCTGAACCTGGCCAATCTGAGAAAACAGGAAGCCAGTTATATCGAGTCCTCGGCTGGCATGCCCGATTTGCTGGTTCACCAGATTAACGAACTGCGCCAGGAAATTAACGGGGTTGAAAATGAGCTATTGGGGCTGAACGACGAGTCGATTCAGGTCCCGGTCCGCCAATTTTACCGGGAAGCAGTTGAGGCTGAACTGGCGGGTGACACCGAAAAAGCGATTAAGCTCTACAAAAACGCCGCCCATTACAACCACCCCGATGCCGGAGCCGCTATCCGCAGCGTGCGCTACGCCCGCAAGATGGTTAAAAATCGGGCGGGCAGCGGTGGAAAAACCTGGACGCCGGCCGATGCCGCCAGCCAGACCAGAAACCGGGTTTTAATGGGGCTGGCCGGACTATTCCTTCTGATTCTGGCCGCCATTTTTTTGATCAGCGGCCAGCTCTTCGCCCCGCCGCCGGAAACCGTCTCAGCCGACCCCAGCGTTACCCCAACACCGCCCTCGGTTATTCTGATTATTCCTGCCACGGCCACTCCCCTACCCACCCCACCAACGCCAAACACCATCGTTACGCCTGACCCTACCGCTACTCCCGCACCCCCCGCCACATCCACCGCTGAAAACTTACCGACGGACACGCCCACTCCCGCCCCTACCCTCAGACCCGCCCCCCGCATTATTGGCCCAACCAATAATTTAGTCTGGCTGGATGGAGCCATTGTGTTTGAGTTCGAGGCGCTGGACCTGGCCTTTGACGAGTTATACTGTGTGAACACCCTGCGCGGCTTCGACAAAACCAATACCGAAAATTGGAGTTTTCCCGCGACCGGCAACAAAAAGCCGGCTGTTCCCATCGAGGCCAATGTAATCCGGGTCGCCAAGGCTCAGGACATGCGCTGTATCGTTTGGTCGGGCAGTATTGGCAAAGGTTCGTGTGACAACATTATCAGCTACAGCACCGAAGAACGGGTCATCGGCTTGCCGCAGCCGTGTAACTTTAAATAATGCAGGTTGACTGCTCAACGCGGGTCACAGACCCGCTTTGAGCCTCAGATACACTCCCCAAAAATCCTGAGAAAAGCTCTCAGGATTTTTTATTTTTTAGCCCATCATTCTAGCATCTACTATATATTGTGTTATAATGGTAGTTAAACCCTATATATAGACACGCTACCCTTAATTACTTACCATAATATTTGAACCTGCTCTGCCTCTGTGGTAGAATTAAATTGTCATAATATTGGAGGCGTATGGAAGCTCTGAAAGAACGGATCCGGCGCGAGGGTAAAAACCTCGGCGGCGGTATCCTTAAGGTGGATAGTTTTATTAACCACCAGGTTGACCCGGCGCTGATGCTGGCCGTCGGCGGTGCGCTGGCGGCCCATTTTGGTGCGCTCGGCATTACCAAAGTGCTCACCGCCGAAATCTCCGGCATTGCTCCCGCTCTGACCACCGCCCTGGCCCTGGGAGTGCCCGTGGTTTATGGCCGCAAAACCAAGCCCATCACCATGCCGGCAGACATCTACATCGCCAGCGCCCCGTCTCACACCAAGGGCCAGGAAGTCCAACTGATGGTTTCGCCCGAATTTTTAGGCAGCCAGGATAAGGTGCTAATTATTGACGACTTTCTGGCCACCGGCGATACCATTTTAGCCCTGGTTCGGCTGGCCCAGGCAGCCGGGGCCGAAGTGATCGGCGTCGGCGCGGTCATCGAAAAATCGTTTGAAGGCGCCGGGCCAAACTGGAAGACATGGGCTTGCGCGTCCGCTCGCTGGCGGTGATTGCCAAAATGACCGACGACGAAATTATTTTTGCCGAAGGAACCTCCCCGTGAGTATCAAGCCGCGCGAGGCTGTGGTTATCCTTGATTTTGGCTCGCAGTACAGCCAACTCATCGCCCGGCGGGTGCGCGAACTGGAAGTTTACTGCGAACTGATCCCGTCGCAAGCGCCCGTTGAGGAGATTACGCGCCTCAACCCGCTGGGCTATATTCTATCGGGCGGGCCGGCCAGCGTCTATGCTCCCGGCGCACCGCATTTACAGGATTTCGTCTTAAAAAGTCAAAAGCCGATCCTGGGCATTTGTTACGGCATGCAGTTGTTGGCCTATCACCTGGGCGGCCAGGTTGACCCCGGCTCCGAGCGGGAATACGGCCCGGCTGAAATCGAACTCACTGATCCAGACAACCCTCTCTTTTCAACCTTCAACCCGCTGCGCGAACCTGCAACTCTCCAGGTCTGGATGAGCCACGGCGACCGGGTGACGCGCCTGCCGGATGGGTTCCACAGCCTGGCCCACTCCCCCAATTCGCCCCACGCCGCCGTCGGCGACCCGGAGCGGGGGTTGTATGGCCTGCAGTTTCACCCCGAAGTGACCCACACCACCCAGGGAAAAGCGCTGCTGCGGGCCTTTTTGTACGAGGTTTGCGGCTGTCACGGCGGCTGGACGCCCGGCAACTTTATCGAAGAAAGTATTGGCCAGATTCAGGCCCAGGTGGGCGTGGGGAAAGTAGTTTGTGGCCTGTCGGGTGGGGTGGACTCGTCGGTGACGGCGGCGCTGCTGCATCAAGCCCTGGGCGAGCAGTTGACATGTATCTTTGTCAACAATGGGCTGCTGCGGCTAAACGAGCCGGAACAGGTGGTCCAGACCTTTCAGCAGGAAATGCACGCTCGCCTGGTTGCCGTTGACGCCACCGAAGATTTTTTAAGCGCCCTGGCCGGCGTGACCGACCCGGAAGCCAAGCGCAAAATCATCGGCGAAAAGTTTATCCGTATTTTTGAGGCCGAAGCGCGGCAGTTGGGCCAGGTGGACTTTCTGGCCCAGGGGACGCTTTACCCGGACGTGATCGAAAGCGCCAACCGCCACCAGCAGGCCGGGGCGGCCAAAATTAAGACGCATCACAACGTCGGCGGGCTGCCGGAGGACATGCAGTTCCAGTTGGTCGAGCCGCTGCGTTATCTTTTCAAGGATGAGGTTCGGGCGGTCGGCGAGGCGCTGGAGCTGCCCCAACAAATGGTCTGGCGGCATCCTTTCCCCGGTCCCGGTTTGGCCGTGCGGGTTCTGGGCGAAATTACCTGGCCACGGCTGGAAACCCTGCGCGCCGCCGACGCCATTTTGATCGAAGAACTGCGGGCAAGCGGCTGGTATGATCGCACCGCCCAGGCGTTTGCAGTCCTCCTGCCGGTGCAGAGCGTGGGCGTGATGGGCGATTTCCGTACCTACGCCGATGTGATCGCCCTGCGGGCCGTCACCACCGACGATTTTATGACCGCCGACTGGGCCAGACTGCCCGCCGATTTGCTGGCCCGCGTCAGCAACCGCATTGTCAACGAAGTGCCCGGCGTCAACCGGGTTGTTTATGATATTAGCAGCAAACCACCGGCAACGATTGAGTGGGAATAACGTTATCAGCGTTTGAACGTTAAACGTTCAACGTTTTGAAGGAGGTTTTTATGACCGCCGAAATCACAACCGTCATTGGCCAGCTTAATATTGTAGGAGGCAACTGGCGCGGCGACGCGCCTAACCAGGTGGCCGTGCGCGAACCAAAATCGGCGGGAGCGCCTGGCGCGGGCAAGGGTGACTTGTTTGTGTTGGTCGAGGTGCGCGGGGCGAAATCGGATTACAAAGCCCTGGAGCAAAAGCTGGCCGGCCTGGTCCGCGACGCCTATTATCTGGATCGCGGCTCGGTGACAGCCAGTTTGCGCCGCGCCTTCAAGCCGCGGGCGATCAACTGTACCAGCGCAACCTCCAGGTGAGCGTGGATGAACGGCTGGTGGCCGGAGTTGTAGCCGTAGTGATGAGCGGCGAGGATGCTTTTGTGGCCCAGATTGGGCCGGCCGCCCTGTTTGCGGTCCTGGGCGATCATATCCAGCGCCACCCGATCCGGTCGGCCTGGCTGGATGAAGCCCTGCCGCCGCGCCCCAGCAAAGGCCGGCGGGGAGCGGATGATATAAATGACTCGGCCCTGGGCATTAGCGCCGTCATCGAGCCGAACCTTTACCATTTGCGGGTCAGCCCCCACGATGTGCTGGTGCTGGCCGACAGCGGTCTGGCCGGCCAACTGCCGCTGAGCGATGTGGTCAAGGCGGTGGCCGGACTCAGTATTAAAATGGCAATCAAAAATTTAGGCCAGGTGGCCCAGGCCAACAACTGTTCGGCCCTGGCCCTACTGGTGGTTGAAGAAACACCCTCAACCTTTGGCTCGCTCTTAAAAAAGAACATTCCTCCGGTTCCGCGCAAAGCCGCTACTGCCACAGAGGCTTCGGCGATGGTCGAGACCGTCGCCGAAGCGGAACCGGCTTTAGAAACCGAAACCGGCGATAAAAAAGGCCGGTCACTTTTCCGGCCCAAAATAGAATGGCCGGCAATTTTCTCAAAAAAATCAACCCCGGTTGAGGTGGTGGAAGATGACGACCCCATCGAAGAGCCAGTCATCGCCAGGGAAACGCCGCCTCGGCCTGCCAAAAAAGGCAAAGAGGCCAAAGCTGCCAGGGAAACGCATGAACCTGAAGAGGAATTGGACTGGGAAGCCAGGGAAATGGCCTCGGTGGCGCGAGGCTCAAATTTTGAGCCGGAGCTGCGCCGGACGCCGCCGGGAGAACGCACCCAAATTTTGCAGCGGTTGGGCATGATAATTTTGCTGCCCATCATGCTGCTGGGACGCGGCGTGGCCGCTATAATTCATCGAGATAGAGACGAGCACGGGGGTCAGGCTCGCCGCCAGGCCGGCGCACAGGCCTACCGGCGCGAACCCGCACCGACCGGAAGCCCTTCGTGGAAAATACTGCTTTATATTGCGCTGGCCATTCCCCTGTTGGTCGGGCTGATTGTCGGCGTAATCTACTGGCAAAAGGGCCGGCAGCAAGAGGCCGAGTACACTGCTTTTATCACCAATGCCCAGGCCAAATTTGAGCAGGCCCAAACCAGCGACCCCAACGCCGCCCTGGGTTTGATGGCCGAAGCTGAGACACTGCTGATCGAAGCCGAAAAAATCAAGAGCGGCCAGCCCGAAATTACCGAACTGCGCCTGAAAATGGCCGAACAGACCGACAAAGTCGGCAATATGCAGCGCCTGTATTATTTGCCCCAACTCCGCCAATACACCGACGAAGGCACCAATCTCAAGGGGCTGTTGGTTCAGGGCGTTGAACTTTATGTGCTGGATGCCGGCACCGACCGCGTTTTTCACCATCGCCTGGACGATTTGGGCGAGGCGCTGCTGCCGGATGACCAATCGCTGCTGGTGGTGTCGCGGGGGCAGGCGGTGGAGAGCATCACGGTGGGCGATTTGCTGGCGATGGCCTGGATGCCGGCCGGGGGCAACCGCCAAACCAGCGATTTAATTGTGTTAAACAGTACCGGTCTGCTGGAATACAACTCCAGTTGGGGCATCACCACCTCGGCCCCTGGCGACGCCGCCTACCCCGTTTGTGCTGCCGGCAGCGGTGGACAGCTTCTTCGGCAATTTTTATATTTTGGACCCACAGGCCAATAAATTGTGGCGCTTCCTGCCCACCGCCGATGGCTACAGCGCCGCGCCCGAAAGTTACTTTCCGGCTGAACCGGCGGTTGACCTGACCCAGGCCGTTGACCTGGCGATTGATGGTTCCATCTACATTCTTTTCAAAGATGGCCGGATTGGCAAGTATGAAGGCGGCCAGGCGGTCGGGTTCAATCTGACCGGACTGGACAAGCCGCTGAACAATCCAATTTCCATATTCACCGCGCCCAACGAGTCGGTCCAGCACATTTACATCGCCGATGCCGGCAACCGCCGGGTAGTTCAGTTGAACAAGGATGGCAGCTTTGTCCGCCAGTTCAAACCCCGCGAAGGCGAGGGGGTGTCGTTTGCCAATTTGCAGGATATCTTTGTTGACGAAATCGGGGGGCGGCTGTATGTGCTGGACAGTAATAACCTGTATGTGGGGAATATTCCCAATCAGTAAAATTTTTATTGCAGCAAAAATTCCAACTCTTTCAACCTGACCCGCACGGCTTTTTCCTTGCTGGCCGGAATGACCAGCGTCTTTTTATCCATCGCCCGGCAGATTTTGCCCAAAACCGGGTCGGCCAGGGCCAAATCCAGCAGTTCGGGGGATTTGGTTTTGATGAACAGGGCTAAATCTCCCCGGCTGAAAGCCTGACTATTCTGATTAATCCGCTCCAGCCAGGCCAGAACAGAGGGGGGAAGCGGGCCACTGCTTCGCTGGCTCAAAAACTCGGCCAGATAGGTCAAATCCTGCCCTTCCTCCAGCGAAGTCAAAATGCGCTGGGTGTCCAGCCGGTAGGAATCCTTGCCCAGTGGGACCGCCACTTGCTCCAAATCGCGGCGATTGTTGGGAGTCAGATCGGCAGAATGGGTCAGGGTCACGATTAAATCTGCGGAAACGGAGAACAGCGACGCCGCTGCGGGCCGGGAAGGGATATACTCACCGGCCTGCCCCAACAGATAAGCCCCCAACGGATTGATCCGAAAATATTTGAGGCCGTCATAAAGGCTGAAGATCTCATCGCTGTAAGGTGAACTCACCGCAGATTTGGCTTCCTCCGGGCGGGTGTAGAGCAAATCCAGTGCTCCGATACTGCCCAAATATTCCATCAAAATCACTTTGATATACGATCCTTTGACCACCGGCCAGTAGGTCTCACTGTACAGCGCACCATACTCTTTGTTTCCCACATAAAGGCTGCTGTAGCCGGCTTTCTCCACAGCAAAATCAAACCGCCAGATCTTGATCGCTCGAAAGAACTCGTCCAGGTCAATCCACACGCCGACCGGGCACCACGATAAAGCTTCGATAATCGGCTCACGCCGGGAGGCAGATGGGGTGAACAGGGTCGTCCGACTCTTTTGACCTTTCAGCCCAGTGACGCGGCTCAACTCGTCGAAATCACCCTGGCGAGTCCAGGTTTCAAACGCTTCGAGCAGAATTTCGACATCCTGGGTTTGATAAAACTTCTGCCCCAGAGGCGACAACTGCAAGCTGCTGCTACTGCGTCCGGTTTTTACCAGGCCCGACTCGCGGGCAAACACGTCCAGCCCAAAAGGCCGGATGGTTTGATTGGCCCGGTATTTGTCGGCCAGCGGCAGGAAATCTCCCTGCAATAAATTTGCCACAATCTGTTTGATCCCGGTCAAAGAAGCCCGGCCAGAAGTGCTGTCGGTCAGCATTTTACCTTCGTGGACCAGCCGCAGATAAGCCACCAGATCGTGCAGACCGGCCTGCTCGGTCTCGGCGCAAATAAGCTCAACCAGCTTGCGGAAACGTCCCGGCGTAGTTTTAGGCGCTTGCGGCAGCCCGATACCTGAAATTTATCGGGCGGCGGGACCAGGTTTTCCAGCAGCGGCAGCAAATCACCCGGCAGCACAGGACTGTAAATATTAAAGGCGTGGTACGGAGTGGGGCTGTACAGAAACAGGTCCAGAGGAATGGGCTTGATTTCCCAGGAGAAGCGGCTGCTTTGCGGGCGGTCCGGCAGCGAGCCGTACTGGGCCACAAAGGCCGCCGCGTTAAACTCGCCTCCGTTGTGGTAGGCCGAGGCCACCGCTTTTTTGGACAAATCATCCAGCTTGTCCCACAAACGCCGCAGCGAGTCCGGGGTCATGACTATTTTGTGGATACAGCGCACCAGGTCATCCTTGCGGGTCTGCCCGGAACAGCCGCACAACCCGGCCAGCCGCTTGAGGGTGTCATTGGTTTGTTGATAAAGTATCTCGGATAATTCCATAAGATTTACACCAGGCCCAGCGAAAGGCGCACGCTTTTATGTAGCCAATCGCCGTAACAGGTCATCCGCCTCCGCCACCCGATCCAGCCGGCCCAGTTGTTCGTAAATAGCGCGGGCCTGTTCGGCGTAATTTTGGGCCAGAAGCTTGTTGTTACGGGCGAACTGAAGGCCGGCCAATCTCAGGTAGGCTTTGGCGATTTGGCGAGTCCAATTATGCTCGCTGGCGACGGCCTGGGCGCGCAGGATGGCTTTTTCGGCCAAATCCAACTGGCCTGTCTGCAGGTAGTTTTCCCCCAACCGCAGCAAAGCCTGAGTTTCATCAAAGTGAAAGCCTTCATCCGAAGCCATCTCGACGACCAACTGCAAGGCTTCATTGGCCCGGTCCCACTCCTGGCGCTCCGAATAATAATAGGCCCTGGTTCGATAGGCACGGATTTTGGTCCGGGGCATGACCGCCTGAGCCAGGGCGTTTTCAAAATGCTGCCTGGCTGCCGGATGATCCTGGCGTTCCACGGCCCAGCGGGCCAACAGCGTTTCCGCCGCCGCCAGACAATCGGATAGCTGAGCTTCTTGAGCGATAAGCTGGCCGGTTCGCAGATGGTTCAGCGCCGCCTCCGCGTCTCCGGTGGCGCTCAAAGCGTAGCCCAGGGCGTCAATGTGCAGCCAGGCCAGCATTTCCTGATCGTCCAATTTTTCGGCGGCGACCAGAGCTTTTTCGGCCAGTTCGACCCGTTTGGATAGAGTGACCGGCGATAGGGCCAGCGGATGCACAATACCGACAAAAATACTCTGCACCGCCGCCCAATTCGACTCGGCATAGGCGTGTTCCAGGGCCAGGTACAAATTTTCCAGTTCCGGCCCAATCAGCCGGTTATCATAATTGGACCCGGCCCAGTAGTGCGGACCAAATTGTTCCTGGCAAAAACCGGCAAAAAATTCGATGTACCGATGCAGTAGTTCTGGGTCTTCCACCCCAGCGGCGAAGGTTTTGGTCAGCGGTAATAACCAGAAGCGGTTGCCCTGCTTGTTGACCAGCGACAACTTCTCCAGCTCAACCAGGCCCTCATCCCGGTCCAGTTCCGGCGTGTTTGCCACAAAACCCAGAGCGTCGCGGCTGCCGTCTTTGGCAAAAACCGAGAGCGCCAGCAGCAGCCGGTGGGCCGGCTTGCCCCGGATGCGCTCGACTGCGCCCTCAAAACAGAAACGGGCGATGTCGCTGGTCGGCTGGCTCAGGCGGGCCAGCACCGCCTCGACCTGATAACCGAGGCCCATCTGGGCCACACTCCAGGCCAGGGCCAGCGGGACGCCACCGGTGCGGTCGTACAGGCGGCGGGCTTCGTCGGCGGTCAGCGTAACCCCTTTCTTTTCACATTCATGGGCAATCAGGTTTTGGGCGTCGGCCCAGATCATGCCGACCAGCCGCACCGGGTAGGCCACATCCAGCCGATGGCGGGTGGTGACAATGGCTTTGGTCGGGGCGGGCAGTTCGCGCAGAAAAGCCAGCACGGCTTCGTCGTCCACCGTTTCCAGGTTGTCCACCAGCAGCAGGGTCCGCTGCCGGGTCAGAGCGCGGCGGACAATTTCGGGCTGCTCTTCGGGGCGAGCCTCGGCAATCTCCTCGTGCTGCAAAGCGACGGCAATGGCGGTATAAATGTCATCCAAAGTACGCAGGGCCTGGGGGCGGGTGGCAATGCCCTCGGCGGTCAGCACGGTCTGCTTGGCGCTGGCCCAGATGATGGCTTCAAACCGCTCTTCGGGCGGAATCCGGTCAAAATTACGCAGGTAGCGATGGGCCACTTCCAGGGCCAGGGCGCTTTTGCCAATGCCGCCGATGCCGTCAATGGTCACCAGGGCGTGCTGGGAATGGGGATAAGGTCGCAAAATACGGACCACCTGGGACATCTCGGCCTCACGACCCACAAAACGGCCATAATCCGGCTGGGGCAAATTGTGGAAAACTTTGGGCGGAGCCGGCAGAGCCAGGACTGCGCCGCCGGGGAGCAATTTCTGTTCGGCGACGGCTTCGGTCAGTTGCAGCAGCGTCTCGTGGAGGCCAGCGTTCAGCCCGGTCAGCGCTTGGAGTTGGGCTTTTTGAACAGCCACCTGTTCGCGGGCCGCTTCCGCCGTGAGCCGCTGGAAAAGCAGGCTGTAAATCGGCTGAAGTTCGGGCAGGCTCATCAACTCTTCGGCCAGGCACTTGAGCAGATAGGTGACGGCCTGATCCACCCGCTCGCGGTTGCGCCGCTGCGGCAGCACCGTAGCAAAAGAACGGGCGACTATCTCGCGGTCTTCGCTTTCAAACGCGCCGGGCCGCTTGACGACCGCCAGCAGTGCCGCCTGAATCTCCTCATTGTTGAAGAACTCCTTATCGGCGGCAATGGCGGCGACCAAATCTTCATCCTGGGCTTCGTATTCGGCCACAAAGCGCTGAACCGCCTGCTTGAGGCTGGCTTCAAAAGCCTGGTTGAAAGCGGCATTGGAGCGCAGTTTCTTGATCCGGGCCGCTGCCTCATCGCTGAGGAATTTTTTGGCCTGGTCGGACACAAAATCAACCAGCGCATCACCGGCTGCCTTTTTCAGACTGGCCGGAATGAATTGGAACAGGTCAAGTTGAAACATAAGGGGCTTTTTAAGAAATAATTTTCAAAGATGCGTGTTGCGTGTTCCGTTAATCTTACGCAAGACGCAACACGCAATACGTTTTTTCACCGTTCCGCCCTGGAAGTCACCCTTTGCAGAAACATTTTGGTTTGGGGGTTTTGAGGATTTTCAAAAAGCTGCTGGGGCGGGCCTTCTTCGGCAATGATGCCACCTTCCATAAAAACGATGCGCTGGGCCACATCGTGGGCAAACGACATTTCGTGGGTGACGCAGAGCATGGTCATACCCTCGTCGGCCAGTTGACGCATGACCTCCAGCACTCGCCGATCAGTTCCGGGTCGAGGGCGCTGGTCGGCTCGTCGAAGAGCATCACTTTGGGCTGCATGGTCAGGGCGCGGGCAATGGCGACCCGCTGTTTTTGTCCACCGGAGAGCCGATTGGGGTATTCGTCGCGCTTGTTACTGAGACCCACCTTGGCTAAAAACTTCTCGCCAATGGCGATGGCCTCATCCTTTTTCATTTTCTTGACCGTAACCGGCGCTTCGATCAAATTTTCTATCACCGACAGGTGCGGAAAAAGGTTGAACTCCTGAAAAACCATGCCGGTGCGCAGGCGAATATCGTGAATGGTCTGTTTTTGTTCGCTGGTCAGTTTGTGCTGTTCCACATTGACCGACAGGCCATCCACCTCGATCCTGCCGTGAGTGGGCTGTTCCAGAAAATTGACACAGCGCAGCAAGGTAGATTTGCCGGAGCCGGAGCGGCCAATGATGGTGACGACTTCGCCCTGCTGTACTTCAAGCGAAACCCCTTTGAGCACTTCGAGCGGGCCAAAGTTTTTGTGCAAATCCTGAATTTCGACGATAGCCATCTTAACGATCCCCCCGCGACATATTCTTTTCGATATTGGCCTGAATAAAGGAGAAAATGATGGTCATCAGCCAGTACCACAGCGCGGCCACCAGCAAAGCTTCCAGGCCCTTGAAGTTGGCCCGTCCGACCTTGTTGGCCCGCCACATAATTTCCTGCACAAAGCCGGTGGCCGAAACCAGGGCCGAATCTTTGAGCATGGCGATAAACTCGTTGCCGGTCGGCGGGACCACCAGCCGCAGCGCCTGCGGCAGGACCACCCGGCGCATCATCTGGCCCGACGTCATGCCCAGGGCAATGGCCGCTTCACGCTGACCCCGGCTCACACTCGAAATCCCGGCCCGAAAAATCTCGCTCATATAAGCGCCATAATTGAGCGACAGCGCCAACACCCCCGCCATCGCCGGCGGCATTTTGATCCCAATTTGGGGTAAAGCCAGGAAAAAGAAGAAGATTTGGAGATAGAGCGGGGTGCCGCGAATGAGGGAGACATAAAAGCTGGACAGGGCCACCAACGGCGGAACACCGGAGAGCCGGCCCAGCGCCGACAACAGGGCCAGAATACTGGCGCAGACAATGGACACCGCCGAAATCCACAGCGTTTGGACCACCCCACCGCTGATAAAGCCAAACCAGGTGGCAATAAACTCGGTATCCAGCTTGATCGCTTTGAATGAAATAGGCCCCAGGTTAAATCTGATCCCGCTAAACATCAAGATCAGCAGGCCCATAATAATCACCCACCACACGATCACCTGAACACTGGACCAATATCTGGCCCGCTGCTGCTGCTGCAAAACAAGTTGGGTTTGCGATATTGCTCTTTCGGCCACGATGCCTCCTCCTTAGTTATTTATGATGGCTAATTTAAAGCGACCGCCGTCCACCGACCGTTGCAAAATCCGATAGACGAAAATCAGCGGTCGGCGGTCAGCGGTCAGCGGTCGCTCTTCACGCCCCCTCAGGCGTCACCGGAACCCGGACCAGTTCCCCGTTTTCATCTTCGCGCACCCGGTACAGATCGCTGATGCTGGCGACACGGTCAATAAACAAAACGCCGTCCAGGTGATCAATTTCGTGATGAACCAGCACGGCATCAAAGCCTTCAAAAACCCAGGTAAAGGGTTTGCCCCATTCGTCCAGTCCCTTTACTTTGAGATAATGAGGGCGCACAGTTTCGGCATAGAGGCCGGGGAAACTGAGGCAGCCGTCAAAATCTCTTTCGGGCCGCCGTTCCTCGATAATTTCCGGGTTGATCAAAACGAGCGGGGGTTCAGGCTCATCCGTACTGTTGCCTCGGCCCCCCAGGCGGACCACAATTACCCGGCTGTGAACGTTGATTTGCGGCGCGGCCAGGCCAATCCCGTCCGACCGGTCGAGCAAGGTATCCTTTAAATCCTTAATCAACAGTTTGATCCGCCGGTTGATAAACCGGACCGGTTCGCTTTTTTTGCGCAGCGCGGCTTCATTATCCGCGTATAGAACAATATCTCTAACTGCCATTGTTTTTCCGTTGAAGGTTGAAGATTTGAAAGTTATAACTCAAAGCTTTGCCCACGCGCCGGGATATGAACTTCGGGAATACCCTGGCTGCGGGCCGCTTCGGCCAGGGTGGTAGCCGACTCGATTTCGCCATGCACCAAAAAGAGCTGGCGCGGGTTGCCTCGCTCCTGAGCCATTTTCAGCCAGGCCAGCAGGCCATTGTGGTCGGCGTGGGCCGAATAGCCGTTGATTTTGAAAACTTTGGCCCGCACCGAAAACTCTTCGCCAAAGATAGAGACCACTGGCTGGCCGTCTAAAATTTTGCGACCCATGGTATTTTCGGCCTGGTAGCCGACAAACAGGACCATATTGTGCGGGTCGCCAATGTTATGCTTGAGATGATGCAGCACCCGGCCCGATTCAGCCATACCGGAAGCGCTGATGATAATGGCCGGCTGGTCCAGATTATTCAAGGCTTTGGACTCTTCCACATCCCGAACATAGGTAATCCCTTCAAAGCCAAAGGGATTGTGGTTGTTGGTCGCCTTGACAAAAGCCTGCATCTCCTGATCGTAGGCTTCGGGGTGCAGCCGGAAGATTTCGGTGGCACTGACGGCCAGGGGGCTGTCCACATAAACCTTGATGTTGGGCAGTTCGCCGGCATCCTTCATGACATGCAGGGCGTAAACCAACTCCTGGGTGCGCCCCAAAGCAAACGAGGGAATAATAATTTTACCATTATTTTGATAAGCTTCAAGCACCATCTGCTTGAGTTCGGTCCGCGCTTCTTCCGGCGGCTCGTGGTAGCGTCCGCCGTAAGTGCTTTCCATAATAATAAAATCGGCCCGTCTACCGGCTGCGGGTCGCGCAAAATGGGCAGGTTGGTCCGGCCAATATCACCGCTGAAAACCAGGCGCTTCCGCTGGCCGTGATCGTCCAAATCCAGCGTCACCGAAGCAGAGCCGAGCAAGTGACCGGCATCCCGATAAAGCGCCTGCACCCCGGGGACCGGGCTGAAGGTTCGATCATATTCAATGGATTGGAACAGGGTCAGAGCTTCAAGGGCCTGGGCCTGGGTATAAAGGGGTTCAAACGGTTTCTGTCCCTGCTTCATCCGGCGCTTGTTGACGTAAGCCACGTCGCTTTCCTGGATGTGAGCCGAGTCACGCAGCATGATCGCCGCCAAATCACGGGTGGCCGAGGTGGCCCAAATCGGGCCGCGATAGCCGTATTTGACCAGGGTGGGGATATTGCCGATATGGTCAATATGGGCGTGGGAGACAATCAGGGCGTCAATTTCGGTGGGATCAAAGGGGAAATTGTTGTTGCGCTCAAAAGCCTCTTTACGGCGGCCTTGATACATGCCACAATCCAATAGGATATTATGACCGTTCACCTTTAACAGGTGCATCGAGCCGGTGACGGTCTGCGCTGCGCCCCAAAATTGCAGTTCCATTGTTTTTCCTTTTTCTACAGACAATTCAGTGGGGCAGCATTATAATGCAGTCCGTCAAATATGACAATCAGCAAAGGGGAGAGGGAAGATAGCCACTTTTTATTGACTCCCTCTTTGTTTGTGATAGCATGATATTGAAGTTTGATGAGGAAGGATTTGAAAGATGACGCTATGAATAATTTTGACATAAAACTATATCTCGACCGAGCCAAACAGGAATTGTATGCTGCTAACGTAAATATTCATGAGGCCCTTTACGCTGTTGCCATTAGCCGCAGTTATTATGCTATGTTCTATGCTGCTAATGGTCTTCTGGCCAGCATCGGTGTAGCCCGCAGCAAACACTCAGGGGTCATTTCCGCCTTTCGTCAACACTTCATCAAATCTGGTCTAATCGAGGCTGAATTTGGAGATTATTTGGGCGTTGGCTTCAATGCCCGCCAGGAAAGCGACTACGAATTGTTTACCCCGATTGAGCATGATTTAGCGGTGAAACGTTTGGATGAAGCCCGGCAGTTTGTGGACCGGGTCGAGGCTTTTGTAAGGAGTAGAGATAAATGATAGAAAGTTTGATGCAATTGTCTCATTTATCGGCTTCTGAACGACTGGCGCTGACCGAACTATTGAACCGACTCGAGCGTGAATATGATCACATCGTGCTTCAGGTTATCCTTTATGGCTCCAGCGTTCGGGGCGACCGCAGCCCCGACTCTGACGTAGATTTGCTCATCGTCACCTGTAGCGACGACTGGCGAACACAAGAGCCACTTCGCTTCCTGATCGCCCACCTGTCCACTCAGCACGATGTCTTTCTGTCGCCCTGGATTATCAGCCTAGAACGTTTTGAACGCCTGCGCCAGAACCAGTCTTTACTTTATGACCGCATTGGCCAGGAAGGTCTGGTGTTACTGCGCCTGAGTCAGCAGCCGGTTGTAAAGGTCTGAAAGTACCCTCAATACCCCCGCCGATGCCCCGAACTTGTGGTAGCCAAACGTGGTGTATTTGCCTATGAACACAAAACCTTTGACATTTGTAGCTACTTCAGGATAATAGGCAGATAGAGTTTGCTTCCCTGTTGCACGGTGAACGTCACCGTTGCCGTACCGACATTTCCGACCACATCGGCGGCTGAGACAGTCACAGTATGCGTCCCCTCTGTTAAAGGAACATCGGGTAGGCGAGTGAGTTCTCCGGTTCCGGTGTTATAGGTTGCGCTTACAACCTGCCCATCAAGCCGCATTTCTACAGTGGTCGGATTAATCCCTACACCTGTATCCGCTACCAAAGCATTAATAAGGGGCAAAGTATTACTAATAATGCTGCCATTTGTTGGGCTCAAAATAGATATTTCGGGTTGTCCACCATCATAACCGAGCGCAAATGTGCCTAATTGAGTAATGCTGGCCGTAAATTTATTGTTCGGCAAATCGGCCTGAGCCGTCATTAACTGCCAGTTGTTTCTATCAGGATTCCAGCGGAACATTCCCAGGTGACTTTCATCTTTCCCGGCGACTGCTTCATCCGGGCAGGGCATTCCCGGCGCAGCCGGTGGTAACCACCACCCGACAGTATTATTGTCAGTTTTCATTCGAAACATTCGATTGGCAAGGATTTAGGTGGGACTAACGAAGAGTTCTGCGGGGTCGTCGCTAGCGATGATAAAAATGGAGTCCAAAAGCTATGCTTTTGGACTCCGGCAAAGGTATCTTCGAGGAGAAACTGCCGAGATGAGGGAATTTTTTTTCCCAAATTCCCTCATCCCGGCACGAGGATCGGTCAGAATTTAAAGTTGAATATCAACCGGCTTCAAGCGCGGCCACGCGAGCTTCGAGGCTGGTGATGCGGTCCATCAAGGGCACAACGCCGTTGCGGCGGAGCTGGAAGGTCAGATGCAGACCGGTGTGATCGGCCAGCATGCCCAGGCCCGTGGCGACATCGCTGGAATATTCCGGCGCGAAGATGTAGGCGGTGATACCGCCCGGCTCGCCCTGCTTGACGCCGCTGCCCTGAATCTGGTCAATCTGCCCGCTGCCGGCAGTCGGGACAATAAAGGCGCGAGGCGGAGAGGGGGGAGTCCACAGAAAATCGGGGGTGAGCACGTATTGATCGGCGGTACTGTAGGAAAAAGCGACCGGGACATTGGGGATGGGGAAACCGTTCTCGTCAACTACCAGCACAATCACCCGCTGCTCCTCGAAGCCCTTGGGCTTGGTGCGGCGGATATTGACCAGATAAAAATGGCCCTCGGCCTGCTGGCTGATTTGGCGCTGCAATCCGGCCATCCATTCTTGCTGAATATCGGCAGGTAAGACATTCAGCGGTGCGTAGTTCATCATTTTGTTTTTCCTTTCTCTCTCTTTTGAATAAAAGATTGATAAAACTTGAACTTTTGAGTTTAAAGCCTAAACGACAGATCATCTTTTAGACTATAAACTAAAGCTGGCTTTTAATATAGGGGTAAAAGTCACCAGTTTTTTAGGTCTAAAGTACTACAAAAGCCTTCCCAAAAGTCACTTTTAGCGAAAAACAAAGCAGTCAGGGTGATTGCTTCAAGCCAGTTCTTTGGCCAGGGTGTAAATAGCCCCCGCATCAAAAACGTGAGTGTTCGCTTCAAACAGCCGGGTGACGGCGGCGCGATGCACCTTCATCTTGAGGCTGCCAATCCCCAGACCGCCAAAACATGTCTTGCCGTGGCGAACTTCCCCTTTATCCATCATATCCAAACCGCCCACTCCTAACGGGGGGACGGTATTGATGTCGGCCAAAACTTCCAGGGTCGGGCTGTCCTGCCACATGGCTTCGGGCAGCAGTTCGATCCCGGCCGCACCGGCGGCCAGCACAATTTGCGCCCCCTCGAGCGCGGCCTGAGTCGAGGCAGGGTCGGAGACCTGCATGGGAGTCAGCGAGACGCCAAAGCGCTGGCCCATGGCCTGGCAGGCGGCTTCGGCCCGATCCAGCCGGCGTGAGGTCAGGATCACCTCTGCCCCCTCCTGAGCCAGCAAAACCGCGCCGCGCTGACCGACCGGGCCGGTGCCGGCATACACCACCGCCTTTTTACCGGCAATGCTGCCCACGCTGGTAATCCGGGCTACGGCGGCGGCGGCAGTGGTATTGCAGCCGTTGCTATCCAGCATCACCGAAACCCGAAAGCCGGAGAAGAAAATTTTCTGGACGGCATCAAAAAGGCTTTCACCCTGGGCCAGATTGCTGCCCCCGACAAAAATAGCCGTATTCTGCTTGTCTTTGCCGCCCCGGGTAAAAATAGCGCCGTGAATAATCCCTTCGACGTTGGCGGGATTCATGTTGGGAAAGGTGAGCAGATGGTCGGCCCCGCCATCGTAGGCGACGACGCCATCAAACGAGCTGGGAATGGGATCGGTATCCAGTTGAAACAATAGTTTCTTCATACGAGGACTTTTCTCCTAAGTCACTATCCATTTTAACATTAGATAAAGGCAAATGCAACAGGTTGTCATAAAAATGAGCGCTACTCATCCAGCAGATAAACCGGCTCCTGATAATAGCGAATTTTGCCTTTATCCAGTTTATCCAGCAGCAGTTGATGCAGCCATTCGTTCTTTTCGCTCAAAGTTTGCTCGGATTTCAAATGGCGCAGCTCGGCGTTGAGGCGCAGCACCCGACCGGGAATAATGAAGCGGGTGATGCCGGCGGGCAGCACCCGGCCCATCTGGGCAATCTGCAAAACCTGGTCCACCGTAAATTCCGGAAAGATGACCAGGGCAGTTAAATCGGAAAATTCGTGGTGCAGGCTCACAATATCGTTCTTGAGGGTGCGCGTCACCTGGTAAGCCGAGATATAGGCGTCGGTCAGTTGGTTCAGGGCATCAAGCCGGTTAACGCCCTGTTTTTGCTGAATGAGAAACAGCTTGCCCTCGACGGTTTCGAGATAACATAAACCACCGAATTCGACCATTTCATCCAGTACCTTATCTTTGCCGGTTTCTATCAGCGAGAGGGCGGGCAGCTTATTGAGTAGTTTGATCAGTTGATCGGGCTTGCCCTCACGGATGGCGTGCAGCCAGGTCCGCAGCCCCAACTGTTCTTTGGCGGCGGCTATCTGGACCACGATATGAGGATAACCGAGTTCCTTGAGGGCGGCTGTGCGCGTGGCCCCGTCGAGGACGACATAACGATCACCGGCCTGGGCCACCACCGGCGGGTTGGATAAGCGCCCCTCCACCTCGAAGCGGTGGACCAGTTTTTCCACCCGGCGCTGGTCCACCTGTTCATGCGGAAAAACTTTATCCAGCGGGACCACCTGCAAACCAAGCAGGCTTTCGCTCCGCACCTCGTGGATCAACTCAATGATCTTTTCAGCCACGGTAATGGCGGCAGCCCGCTGCGCGTCTTCGGTGCTGGCGGCAATGTGGGGGGTGGCGATGACCCGCTCATGCTGGGCCAGGACGTTATTAATGGCCGGTTCTTCGGCAAACACATCCAGAGCCGCCCCGGCCAGCCGGTTTTCATTCAAAGCCGCCAGCAGGGCCGCTTCATCCACCACTGTGCCGCGGGCGGTGTTGATGAGATAGGCCGACGGCTTCATCACCGCCAACTGCTCGACCCCGATGAGGTTTTTGGTTTCAGCTTTGGACGGCACGTGCAGGGTGACAAAATCGGCCTTTTTGAGCAGGTCCATCAAATCCATAGATTCAACCCCGGCCTCCAGATTCAACTCCGGGGTGGGCCGGCGCTGGTTGACGATGACTTTCATACCGAAAGCCTGGGCGCGGACGGCCACCTCGCGGCCAATCCGGCCAAAACCAATAATGCCCAGGGTTTTACCGGCTAAACCAGTCCCCATGAATTTACTCTTTCCCATTGACCCTTTTTCAGGCTCAAATCGGCGCGGGCCAGACCGCGGGCCAGAGCCAGCAGCAGGGCCATCGTGTGTTCGGCCACGGCCAAAGTATTGGCATCGGGGCAGTTGACCACTTTGATCTCGCGGTTTTGGGCGGCCACCACATCTATGTTATCCAGACCCGCCCCCGCCCGGCCGATCACCTTCAGCCGCAGCCCGTGCTCGATGACCTCCGCCGTAATGCGGGTGGCGCTGCGCGTCACCACCGCCTCGTAATCGCCGATCACGGCCAGCAGTTCTTCTAATTTTAAACCTGTTTTTACCTCAACTTCGGCATGGCCGCGCAGCATTTCGATGCCGACCGGGGCAATCGAATCACAGACCAGGACACGGGGACGCCGGCTTTCAGACTTCATTGACTAAAAACCTCCTTAGATTAGAGATTAGAGATTGGAGATTGGAGATTGGATTAA
>JAAUSP010000857.1 GCA_012032575.1 Anaerolineales bacterium
ATCTTTTTGAAGGAAGTCCCCTTTTTCCAGGGGATGACGATTGATCAGCTCAAAGTGCTGGCCAATGTCTGCGAAGAACAGCTTTTTGAAGAAGATGCCCGCATCTTTAATGCCGGCGACCCCGGCGGCGCGCTGTACGTGGTGGTGAGTGGGCGGGTAGCCATTGAGCAGGAAAAACGCAAAGGCTCTTTTGCCCGGCTGGCTACCATTGAGGCCCACTCTTATTTTGGTGAAATGAATTTGTTCGATAACAGCCCCCGTTCCGATGCGGCAATTGCCCTGCAAGATACCCTGACCCTGCGCCTGCGCCGCGAGCCGCTGATCGCCCTGGCCCGGCAGTACCCCGACCTGTCGCTGGAATTAATCAACGTGCTCAGCCAGCGCCTGCGTGAAGCCAATGATCGGGTGGCCGATTTGACCCGCACCCGTCCGCGTGAACTGCACAAGCTGTTCGACAAGTTTGATTGAAACCGCATGCACTGCATCCATCAACTTTTTGAAGCGCAGGCCGCTCGAACTCCTGAAGCTATCGCCGTTATGTCGCCTGTCGCTGCCCCCCTGACTTACGGGGAATTGAATCGTCGCGCCAACCAGTTGGCCCATCATCTGCAAAATCTGAGGGTTGGGCCGGAAATGCTCGTCGGCCTGTGCGTCGAGCGCTCGCCGGAGATGCTCGTCGGGCTGCTGGCTGTGCTGAAAGCAGGTGCGGCATACATTCCGCTCGATCCCACCTATCCCCCCGACCGGCTGGCCTTCATGCTGGCCGATGCCCAGGTAAACGTCCTTTTGACCCAGGCATCACTAAAATCAAGCCTGCCGGACAGCCACGCCGCCGTCCTCTGCCTCGACGCCGGCTGGGAGATGATTGCCCAGGAAAGCGCCGACAATCCCACCAGTCCGGTCACGCCGGCCAACCTGGCCTATGTGATGTATACCTCCGGCTCGACCGGCCAGCCCAAAGGGGTGATGATTGAGCATCATGCCCTGGCCCGCTACAGCGAGACCGCCCGGCTTCAATACAAGCTGCACGCCACGGATCGCTTCCTCCAGTTTTCATCCATCAGCTTCGACATCAGCGTTGAGGAAATATTCTCCACACTGACCTGCGGGGCCACCCTGGTTTTACGCAGCGAAGCCATGCTGGCCTCAGCCTCGATTTTTTTGCGTTTCTGCCACGAGTGGGCCATCAGCGTGGTTTCCCTGCCGACTGCCTTCTGGCACGAACTGGTCGGCGGAGTCGTCAGTGAAGGGTTAAGCCTGCCGCCCTCGCTGCGCGTGGTCATTTTGGGCGGCGAACGGGCGCTGCCGGAAAAGGTCGCCGCCTGGCGCAACCACGTCGGGCCGCACAGTCGGCTGTTCAACACCTACGGCCCCACCGAAGCCACCGTCGTCGCCACCCTTTATGAAGTCCCGGCGACCGTCTCCGGCGGCGAAATCCCCATCGGGCAGCCCATCCGCCACAGCGAAGTCTACCTTTTAGACCAACAGTTGCAGCCCGTTCCCGCCGGTACCCCCGGCGAACTCTATCTCGGTGGCCCCAACCTGGCCCGAGGCTACTGGCGTCGGCCCGATTTGACCGCGGAGAGGTTTATACCCAACCCGTTTATAAACGAGCAGAGGAGCGGAGGAGCAGAGGAGCAGGGGGGTATCGAAGATATTTCTCCCCTGCTCCCCCGCTCGCCTGCTCCCCTGCGTCTTTACAGGACCGGCGATCTGGCCCGCTCTCTCCCCGACGGCAATCTGGAATTTGTGGGCCGGGTGGATGATCAGGTCAAGATTCGCGGCTTTCGTATCGAACCCAAAGAGATCGAGGCGGCTCTGCGCCGGCATCCGGCAGTGAGCGAAAGCGTGGTCGTTGCCCACGAGGACTCATTTGGGCAAAAACGGCTGGCCGCTTATGTGGTCCAAAATCCGGCCTACCGGGGGTCGGCGGAACAGGTGGAACAATGGCAGACCCGCCAGGTAGAGCAGTGGCAGTCGCTGTACGACCAGCTTTACCAGCAGGCCGCGCCCACGGAAGACTCGACCTTCAACATCGTTGGCTGGGAAAGCAGCTACACCGGCGGGCCGATTCCGCCGGAAGAGATGGAAGAGTGGCGCACACAGACCGTCGAGCGGATTTTGGCCCTGCGTCCCCGCCGGGTGCTGGAAATCGGCTGCGGCACCGGCCTATTGCTGCTGCGGATTGCCCCCCATTGTGACGCCTATTTGGGCACGGATTTTTCGCCGGGGCCGCTGCGCGACCTGGAACAGCAGTTGGCTCAGCCGGGACATACTTTGCCCCAGGTGAGGCTGCAGCAGCGCACCGCGGACGACTTCAGCGGCATCGAGCCGGGAGCGTTTGATCTGGTCATTCTCAACTCGGTGGTGCAATACTTCCCCCGGGTGGAATATCTGCTGGAGGTGCTGGCCGGAGCAGCCAGGGCGGTGGCGGCAGGCGGCTCGATCTTTGTCGGCGATGTGCGCAGCCTGCCGCTGGCCGAGCCGTTTTATGCCTCGGTCCAGCTCTATCAGGCCCCCGACTCGCTTCCCGCCGCCCAGTTGCAGCAGCGAGTCCAGCGTCACCTGGCCCGCGAGGTTGAACTGCTGATTGACCCCGCCTTTTTTGAAGCTTTATCCCACCCCCTGCCCACCATCAGCCGCGCCCAGATTCAGCTCAAACGAGGCCGTTATCACAACGAACTGACCAAATTTCGCTACGATGTGACGCTTCATGTGGGGTCAACCCCGTCCGACTCGGCTCAGGAGGTCGAGCCACTGCCGGAATTGGACTGGGAAACGGACGGCTTGAGCCTGACCACCGTGGCTCAACATCTGGCCGCAACCCAGCCTGCAAGCTTGATTTTGCGCCGCGTACCCAACGCCCGCCTGCTGGCCGATCTCAAAACCGTAACCATACTGCACCAATCCGCCCGACCTGCCACCGCCGGCGACATCCGCCAGCTCATTCAGGCCATCCCACCTCAGGCAGGCATCGAACCGGAAGCAGTGTGGTCCCTGGCCGCCGAACTCGGCTACCACGCCGACATCACCCCCTCCGTTTCCGGTCTCGCAGATTGCTTTGATGTGTACCTT
>JAAUSP010000858.1 GCA_012032575.1 Anaerolineales bacterium
GGTTATTCGGTTCACGCTCGTTTGTTTACGGTCTCTTTTAAAATACCCAGATTTATTGATGTCTATGTTAAGAATACCAATGGGGAGCCACCGGGCAGATTTTCGAAGACACCAAAGAGCGCCAGGAAATTGATAATCTTATCGGCAAAACCTTTCAATTTGTTCAGCAAAATCCACAAGCCAAATTCGACATTTTCGTTCAAATCGCTATTCCAAACGAGTTCGAAAGACTTGGCGATTATTGCATAGGCGTCACGGCTGGTGTCGAAACCACCAAGATTTCTATGGAGTGGGGTCAGGGAATTATGAAGATGGATAAGGTTATTGTTCCATCAGAGTTCTCCAAGTTTGCGTTTGAAAATACGCTATTCAAAGCATTTAATCAACAAACCAACCAAGAAATTGATTTTAATGTTGCTTCCGCAAAACCTTTCGAAGTCGTTCATTATCCTCTCGAAACCGTTGAGCCAAAAGTTCCCGACATTAAGTTCGAGCATGATTTTAACTTTTTGGTCGTCGCTCAAAATTGTTTTCGAAAAAACATCGCACAAACTGTAAAAGAGTTTATCGAAGAGTTTTATGACCAGCCTGTTGGAATGGTTCTCAAGATGAACACCGCTTCCAATTCTTTGATGGATTTTAATCACACCAAGAATGGGTTGATGGAATTGATTCATCAATACGAAGGTCGAAAGTGCTCCATTCACCTTCTTCATGGTGATTTAACCGACAAAGAATGATGGGAATGTATAACCACTCTCAAATTAAATGCTTAATAAATCTCGCCCACGGCGAAGGGTTCGGGTTGCCTTTGTTTGAAGCCGCGGCGGCGGGTCTCCCAATTCTAACAATAAATTGGGGAGGACAAAAAGATTTCTTATCAGTCCCTAATAAAAAAGGAAAACTCGAGCCGATGGCGACTTTTGTTTCTCACGAGGTTAAACCGGTCCAAAAAGAGGCAGTTTGGGATAAAATTATTATTCCAGAAAGCGAATGGGCTTATCCAGCGTCTTGGGATTATAAAGTCAAGATGCGAAGCGTTTTCAAAGCCTATGGCGAAAAGAAAGCGATGGCTAAAAAACTTGCTGAATACAATAGAGAAAGATTTGGTGGACAGAAGCAATACAAAAAAATGGCGGAAGCAATTTTAGGAGAAGCCGTTTTTGATTATAAAGATGTTGATGTTTCTTCTCTTCCAAAGATTTCTGTGATAACATCGGTCTTCAAAGCAAGAGAATACATCGAAGAGTTCTTGAAGGATGTCGAAAGACAGACAATCTTTAAAGAAAAAGTAGAATTAGTTCTCGTGGACCCAGGTTCACCAGAACAAGAAGAGGAAGTGATAAAAGTTTGGGTCGAGAAGTACCCGGACAACATAAAATACATTAAGTTGGAGAGCGACCCCGGCTTGTATGCTTGTTGGAATCAAGCCATTCAGGCATCAACCGGGGAGTTCATTTCCAATTGGAATTGTGATGACCGAAGGGCTCCCGACGCTTTAGAAAAGATGGCGAAACAATTGGTTTCAAATCCGAGCGTTGAAATGGTCTATTTTGATTACTTTATGACCAACAAGCCAAACGAAACTTTTGAGGCCAACTCCTCAAATGGAAATAAATACAACATGGACCAATTTTCCAAAGAGGCGCTTTTGCGAATGAATTTGCCTCATTGTGGTCCGATGTGGCGAAAATCCGCTCACGATAGGGTTGGTTTTTTTAATGAAGATTACAAATCAGCAAGCGATTGGGAATGGAACTTGCGTTTGGCGTTCTCTGGTGGTATGATGAAGAAGATGTCGGAGCCTTTGGGATTGTATTATTTCTCCCCGAGAGGAATTTCAACAGACCCCAAGAATAATTCTTGGAAACGAAAAGAAGAACGAGAGATTTTCAATAGATTTAACGAAATGTTGAAAAAAGAGAAAGAACCTCAACAAGCCGAAGTTCCCGTGAATGTCATATTATGAAGAGTATTATTTTTGAATGGTTTGGCCATTTTTATGGCAGTGAAAGTTTTTGTGTCTCTTTCGATTTTTTTTATAAGAAATATTTTTTCTTAACCACAAAACATGGAGAATTTTTTCGAGTTGGCGATGAAGACATGTTAGGTTTTGCAAAAATTTCTCAAAACTTCATTAAAAGTTTTTAAAGTTTTATGAAAAATGTTGTTTTTAAATGGTTTGATAATGTAATAAATGACCTTGACCGAGAGACGCTTATTCAACTTAGGTGTTTTAATAGAAACATTTTTGTATTAGGATTACAATTTGAATTTGCGAATTTTTATTCTTATTATGGAGATGAACTTCCTGTATCTATAACTTCCCAAAATTTAGTGAAGGTGTTTAAAGTTTTATGATGATTAGTTCGCGTGGTAATTTTGGGCTTATTTTATTTAATAATAAGTTTAGTTGGTTTGCAAATAGCGCATTTTGGATTGAAGAGTGTGCAGGATGGGAATGGGATTTAAGAAAAATGTATTGCACTCACCTTATTAATCTTGAACCAATTAAGGTGTTTAAAACTTTATGAATTTTCCATTAACCATAACAACGCTCGCAACCGAAAGTTGTTTTGACGAATTTCTCTTGATGGGGAAATCGTTAGAGCTTCTCGAGCAAGAACCTATCAATTGGGTTGTGGCCTGCGACAATTTTGTTTATGAAAAGTTAAAAAATAATGAAGACATCATCGCAATAAAAGTTGTTGAGAACGACAAGGGAAGCAATCACAACGGAAGCCCGGAAGAGAAAAAAAAATTTATGGAAGTCATTCAGGGCAAATTTTTGGCGATTGAAAAAGCGTTTGAACTTGGTCTTCCCAACATTTTGTTTCTTGACTGCGACCACATTTTCTAAATCCGCTCCCAAATGTTTTCCAAATTTTCAAGGGAGCAGACGCTCTCGCAAGCCCGCATTTTTCAGGACATCTCGCCCAAATCGAACAAAATTACGGGTTTTATAATGTCGGTTTTCTTGGAATTATGAATAAAGGGGTTCTTAAACCTTGGAAGACCCTGACTGATAATCATGAAAATTAAATCTCTATTTTGAACAGCAGCCCTATGAAAAAC
>JAAUSP010000859.1 GCA_012032575.1 Anaerolineales bacterium
CCGACGGTGGTCCAGGCGGCCCGCAACAATTCTCACCAGGAAGCCTCGACCCTGGCCCGGCTGGACCATCCGGGTCTGCCCAAAGTAAGCGATTTTTTCGCCAACGAAGAGCGCGACTACCTGGTGATGGATTTTGTGCCCGGCCAAAACCTGCTCGAAATTATCACCGAAACCCGCCGCGACGCCCGTTTTCTCGACGAGGCGACGGTACTGGGTTGGATGGATCAATTATGTGATACGTTATCGTATTTACATTCGCGCCAGCCGGCGGTGCTGCACCGCGATATTAAGCCAGCCAACATCAAACTGACGCCCGATGGGCGGCTGAAGCTGGTGGACTTTGGCCTGGTCAAGCCGCTCGATCCCGACGACCCCAGCACCCTGACCGGCTTGCAGGGAGCCGGCAGCCTGCCCTACGCGCCCCTGGAGCAATATTTGGACCACCTCGGCCACACTGATGCCCGCTCCGATCTGTACGCCCTGGGGGCGACGTTGTATCACTTGCTGACCGGCAACACCCCGGCCAGCGCCCAGGAGCGCTTTTTGATTCCGGAGTCGCTGCCGCCGGTGCAGCGGATCAACCCGGCGGTGTCGCCCGGCGTGAGTGAAGCCATCGCCCTGGCTATGGCCCCCCACCCCAAAGACCGCCCGGCCTCGGTGGCCCAGTGGCGGCAAATTCTCCACAGTTCTGATTCTACCCTACCTATGGGCGCTGGCAAACTTTCCGGCAACGATTGGCCGGCCAGCCTGCGCGAGAACTGGTGGCTGTTGGCCGTAGCCCTGGCGCTGCTGGCGGCCTCGTGGTGGATGACGTTTAATTGACAGGGTAGCAAGGTCGCAGGGGCGCAGGGTCACAGAGTAGCAGGTGCATAGCTCCGAGGGGGTCTGCGACCCCCGAACTCTGGCCGCAGGCTGGCCGGGAGTGGGACAGATCGGTGATGGTTCGGTTTTGAAACTGACACCCTGTTGGAGTTAACCTGAATTAGTATGAGTAGCAGATGTCTGCCTGTCACTCCATCAATTCACTCAGCCTCTTGGGTCGTGAAACTTATCGAAGAATTCCTCAAACTTAACATGCAATGTAATGAAACTCGGATCGTTCAATCGGGCAATGAAGGTTGGGAAGTGATCAACAATTGTACGGATCATACGATGAGGATTAACCCAGTAGACTCTTCGAACCTCAACTACATCACTGTAGTTTTTGATATAGAAATCCTTTGTAGAAATTAAATCCTCATTGTGAATACCCACGTCTTTCTTTGGGTATGCCAGGTGATATAGTCCATTCCTAACCCGGTCTCGAAACCCCACGACATCGGGGGAAATATCTTTGTCCTTGTAGCTATTGAGCGTTGGTTTATATTCCTTGTAGACATCACAGAAGCCCCAGTTGAAATCTTCTCCTGCCGTTCCACTTTTCCTCGAGTTTGGGTTGAGACTTTTCCCTATCATCTCAAAATATGAAAAAGCTACTGAAATAAGGCTAAAGCCGGCGTGAGACCAGATCGACGGAATATCGTGAGCTTCAATTTCTTTAAGAATTTCTACCGCCACGCCGAGTTGCCACACCTCTACCCTACATTCAAATATGTTAATTTTATCTTCCAAACTCCAGGGTTTTGGGGTACTTTCCTTGAGATCCAGTGGAGAAATAATGACACTGCCCTCGTTAAAATCTATGAATTTGCTCTTTCGGAAAGTATTGGACATCTTATTGCTTTTTTTACGATATTAACAAACCCACTATCTCCCGTTTCTATGGTCGGTGCTCGCTCCCCCCGGCTCGACTCTCCACAGCACGATGCCCTGCCAGATGCTCACCACCAGACCCAGCGTGAGGGCGATCTCCTCGATGTTAGGCAGCACATACACGAACAGGGATACCGCTCCTGCCGCCCAATACAGCACAGTCAGGGGGCGGGGAAGACGGTGCGATGTCCACCCGGCCCAGCCGACCAGCGCCCAGGCCCACCCCAGAAAGTGCCAGCCAGTCGCCGTTACGCCGGCTACGAGAGTGGCCCACACCACCAGAACCGTTGTGGAGTCCTCCAAATGCAGATCGGGATGAAGTAGATGGTATTGGCGGTTGGCCGAGCGGATACAGCAACGGCGACCATAGCTGCTGCCGCAAGCAGAGCAGCCCCCAGCGCCAGTGACATCCGGCGCGGCGCGTGCCCACCGAGGCGCTCCCGGAGGGCCAAAACCGCTGTGATGAGACTGGCGGCCCAGACCGGCCCGTACAGGAAATCGGCCAGGGCATAGACCAATGGCCCGTTGGCCTCTCGCAAGTTCCCCGTCAGGTAGATGAACCCCGGCACGATAAAAGCCGCTGCCAGCAGAAAGGAGGCCAGTCCGCCCCATTTTTGTATTGTTGCGGGTGAGGTCTTCGCGTCTGCATCGGTGCGATCTTTGAAAATTGTATTGTCTGGCATCGGCAAGCACCTCCTTAGCGACACAACTGATACCCCTATTTATCCGGGTTAACCTGGTTTAGTACGAGTGACAGGTGAACACCTGTTACTATCACTAATTGTAGACCGCCTCTGGTTTATCAGGGCACAATCAACTTCTGAAGAGGATATTGCGCTCCCCATATTCCTCCAGCAGTATATTCAAAGTAAACCCCACTACTATCTGAGGCCCAACCCCCTATTTTATTGGGTGAAGAATCAGTGACAGGAGTTTGGGATAGTTGTTTATCATCCTTTGCTTCATAGATAGTAATCACAGAACCACTGAATATATAATAGTAAATCCCATTCGGTGAGTATATTTTCTCATTCCAGCGAGGATGATAATAATCAGGGTATATAACAGCCTTATAATGATAACCTTGTAAAACCTCATCAACATTTTTGATATCTTCAATCAAATAGTTTTGGTCGGGGTTATGTTTGTAATCCTGAGCCAGTATAAAAATAAAACTAAATTTATCTTTATAGGCATAGATTGTCCCTGCTTTTTCTAAAAGCTGTTCCCAATTTACTTCTGAAACATTAAGAACTCTATAACTAATCTCACTATAGTCATCGGTATCAATGATAACCTTTGAACAAAGCAGAAAATTTAT
>JAAUSP010000860.1 GCA_012032575.1 Anaerolineales bacterium
ACACCCGAGCACCGGTGTTGTAGAGCATGTGCAACAACAGGTGGTCGCGCTGGGTGGTCCAGTTCGGCCCCGGCTTGCCGATGATCGCCAGCATCTCCTCTCGTGACAGGAAGCCGAGCATCGGCCGCTCGAATCTCTTCATCGGCACGCCCAGGGCCTGCTCGACGACGTGCAGCGCCTCCACATCACGGTGGCCCGCGAACTTCAGGAACGCGCGCAGCGCGGCCAGCCGGGCGTTGCGGGTGCGTACCGCGTTGCCGCGATCACGCTCCAGATGATCGAGGAATGCCAGGATCAGCGCCGGCGTAATGTCCTGCAGCCGCATCGTCGTGGGCTGCCTGTGCAGCTGCACGGTCGCGAAGTCCAGGAACAACACGAACCCGTCACGGTAGGTCGCCACCGTGCGCGGGCTCATCGCACGCTGCTGCGTGAGGTGTTCGGTGAAGAACGACTGCACCAGCGCGGCGAAGCTCGGCGGTGCTCGCGGTGTCGACAGCCTACTCATCGCCGTCCTCCCAAGGATTGGCGAAGCGCTCGAAGCGCTGGCCCAGCAGGCCCATCAACTCCGGCACGCCGGTGAGGTACCAGTAGGTGCTGGAGACCTTGACGTGGCCGAGGTAGGTCGACATCGCCAGCATCTGCTGGCCGACATCTACGCCTTGTTCGTGCCACAGCACCAGGCGGCGCACGGCGAAGGCGTGGCGCAGGTCGTGGATGCGCGGTGTGCCATGGCTGCCGCGGTCAACCCAGCCGAGTTGTCTTCGCAGGTCTTCGAAGATGCGGTGAACTTGCCGGTCCCCGATGGGCTGGCCCAGCAAGCGCCCGCGACTGGAGACGAAGAACGGCAACTCCGGCGTGCTGCGCACATGCCGGGCGCGCTGTGTTCGGTAGCGTGCGAGCACCTCGATGGCGCTCGGGTGCAAGGGCACCAGGCGAGACTTGCCGAACTTGCTCTGCCGGATCGTCAGCACGCCGCCCTTCAGGTCCACGTCGGCATCGAGCAGCCCCAGCGTCTCGGAGATGCGCAACCCCGTGCAGGCGATCGGCCCGAACAGCGTCTCCATCACCAAAGGTCGCAACCCGCCGTCGGGCCCCAACTTCCTGGCGGCGGCCAGCAACTCGATGATCTCGGGTTCGCGGTAGACGTGTGGCGTCATCCGGCCGGGCACCGCGCCGAAGACAGCTTCATCGGGCACCTCGGTGGCGGGCTCGAACTGCCGCAACCAACGGGTGAACGGGCGCAGCATCTTCAGCCGCCGCGCCGAAGTGGCGCGGTCGCCATGACCGCTCTTGGCCAGACGTGCCCAGGCGCTCATCAGAGCGACCGTCAGCGGCCCATGGTGTTGCGCCGCTTGGACATGGCTGGCGAAGCTGGCCAGACCGTGTCCCATCGTGCTGAGCTCGAAGCCCACACGGCGCCGCTCGGCCAGGTACTGCTCGACCCTGGACTGCAGGCTGACCCGCGCGCTCATGTCGCACTCCCGGGCCACGGCAGCGCGACGCCGGACAGCGCACCATGCTCAAGCTTGCCATAGATCATCGAGGTGTTCAGCGACCGGTGACGCAGCACGTCGGCCACTTCCTTGATCGAGCCGCCCTGGTTGACGATGCGGCAGGCCACGGTGTGGCGCAGGGCGTGGCCGCGGCCGTGCGGGATGCCTGCGCGCCGGAAGGCGTCGCGAATGATGCGGCGGATGGCATCGACGCCGACGGGCTCGCGATGTACGTGAACGTGAGTCTCGGCAGCGGCTTCGGCGGCGGCCAGGGTGTCGGCCCTGCTCAGGAAATAGGAAATTCCTCCGGCAATGATGACATCCAACACAATCACCACCAGCAAAAGAAATCGCCATTGTCGTGAGTTAAATCGAAGCACAGTTTGACTCCCACAACCTTACATAATCTCAAATTTACCATAAGGTGGAATTAGAGTCAATCTTGAAGGCCGGGAAGAGGGGAGGAATTGGAAGGGTGGAAGGTTGGTAATTTTCCTCCAATCTTCCACCCTCCAGCCTTCCATTCCTCCCTTCCTTCTTCATTGGGTCTAAAATGCTATATGAAATTGGGTGAAGATTGTGTAAGATGAGAGCGTACAATAGGTTTTAACAAGTTTAACTAGGGAGAATTTTAGCGTGGTAGATAACCTGGCAGTAGCACTCTTTCATATCAAAGTTATCCTGGCGGGTGATGGAACCGTCGGAAAAAGCTGCTTGCTGCGCCGCTATGTTTTTAATGATTTCGTTGAAAAACACAATATGACCATCGGCATGGACTCGCACACCAAGCTCACCAAGGTGCCGGGGCTGGGTCCGGTGAAGATTCACACCTGGGATTTGGCCGGCCAGCCGCAGTGGTCGGTGGTGCGGGAAACCTTTTACCTGGGGTCGCATGCCATGGCCCTGGTTTTTGATGTCAACAACCTGGATAGCATCCGGCATTTGCCCGATTGGGTCAGCGAATGTCGGGGCAAAGCGGGCGCAATTCCGGTGCTGGTAGTAGCCAATAAAACCGACCTGCCCTGCCGGGTGCCGGTGGATAAAATTGCCAAATGGGCCAAAGATAATAATTACGAATATATCGAAACCAGCCCCAAAACCGGCTACAATGTGAGCGCTATGTTTGAAAAGCTGGGCACGATGGGGGGTGAACTATGCCCTCAAGAGCCGCTAGGCGCGGTTAAAACCTGGGCCAGAAGGTCGGCGTCTACATTGCCGCCGGAGATAATAACCCCCACTTTGCGGCCCGCTGGTCCCACCATTTCTGAAAAACGGCTGCCGGAGCCACTGCCCCGGTCGGCTCAACCAGGATTTTCAGCCGTAATAACAAAATTTCATCGCCTCGATCACTTGAGCATCACTGACCAGTAAAATTTGCGTGCCTGCCTCGCGGACAACCGGAAAAGTCAGTTCGCCGGGCTGCTGGGTGCGCATGCCGTCGGCTATAGTATCGGGGGGCGGAATTTTTACCCGCTCGTTGCGCTGGAACGACTGCCACCAATCATTGGATGCTTCCGTTTCAACCCCAAAATTTGAATCGAAGGAATCAGCGCTTTGGCTGCGGTGGCGCAGCCGCTGAG
>JAAUSP010000861.1 GCA_012032575.1 Anaerolineales bacterium
TTCCGGGGGACGTGTACCTGCTGCTGGTCCTGCAATTCCAGGGCTTGATTAATTCGTTCGGGGTCGGCGTCGGCGGTAAAACCACCCGCGGCGGCGACAGCATCTTTGATAATACTGCCCGCCGGGAGAAAATAGACATCGGCGTTGGCTACCGCACCAGTAATGTAAATTCGCACCGGGGCCGGGGTGGGAGTGGGAGCCAGGGTCGGCGCAGCCGTGGCAGTTGCCGCCGCCGCAGGCCGAATTTCGACCTGAGCCTGGGCTGCCGGCTGGCTCAGATAAAAAACGCCTGCGCCCCCGGCGGCAATGAACAAAAGCGAAACAAAGACAAGATTACGGTTTCGATCTAACCATGATCCATTCATAAGAGACCTCGATTAAAAATTTGCGTCAGGATATTCAGATTGTAACGAGGTTTTTTAAGAATGAACAGACCAAATTTTAGGGGTTTTGAGGGGTTTCGGCGCCCGGCGGCTTGACCCGTGACCAGGCGTGCAGGGCAAAGGCAGCCGCGGCTCCGGCTTCGGCCAGCCGGCCCAGGAAAATAATAAGCGGAGACGTTCCCAGCAAGGGGCTGACCCCGGCCAGCCAGATACCGGCATTAATCAGGCCAAAGGCCAGCCAGGCCGGTCGCTCGTCGCCGCGAGACCGCCAGAAACGGGGGAAAATCCAAAAAGCGACGCCCATTACCAACTGCACCGTCCAGCCGAACAACAAAAATTCCACATGGACAGGCAGAAGCCGCCATACAAACGGCTCAAAAGGGATACCCTTGTGGAAAAGCAGCAGCGCTCCAAAAGTGATCCCAACAGCCAGATAGAGGAGAGCAGCACGGATGAACCAGCAGCTTAATCGAGGCATTGTTATGAAGGGAGATTAGAGATTGGAGATTAAACGAATCTCCAATCTCTAATCTCCAATCTCCTTCAACGTTCTTTTACCCGGCCCCAGGTATTGACCACAAAGGCCATCCCGGCCAGCCATTGCAGCACCGCCGAGAGGGAGGTCAACCAGGCCCACAGGGCTTCGGGCCGCAGCAAGTGCAGCGGTTCGCCGATGACGCGCAAGCCCAACCCCACATTGAACAGCCAGAAAGTGGTTTCCCACAAACCTTCGTGGCCGTGAGGCTTGTCTTTACTGTACTTGGGGAACATCCAATAGGCAACCCCAAAAATGAGTTGAGTGACCCAGCCCCACATGAACAGGTGCAGGTAAACCGGGGCCAGCGCAGCGACGCCGGCATGGAGATTCCACAGCGGCAGCACTGCCATGACCGCTCTGACCAGAAAAGCGACTATCAATGAAGTCATAGCGGCTTTGATAAACCAGCGAGTTAAAGGCGGCATCGTTCCGAGGCAGGTCTCTACCCCTGCTGCTTGAACATCAACAGCAGCATCAAAACCTGTGTTTTGGCATAAACACTATGGGGCAAACGCGGCGGCATGTGGACCCACGTGCCAGCCTGGGCGCTCGTGGACTGGTCACCCAAGGTTAAATCAGCCTCACCCTCAACAAAGTGTAAGATAGCCGTTTGGGCCGAGGTATGCTCCGAAAGTTCCTGTCCGGCGGCAAAGCCGAAGAGAATCGCCTTCATCTGATTGTCGCTGTAGATGGTCCGGCTGACGATACTATCCGCTGGAATTTCGGGGATTTGGGCCGCTAAATTGGCAAAGCAGGTAAAATCTAAGGTCATTTATTCTCCTCGCCGATCAACCGGCAATGCTGTATTCGTATTGACCGCTGACCGGTTGATTTTCGGCGTAGCGGCCGAGGCGGAAAAGCGCCGGGTCAAACGTCGGAGTGGTTGACCGGGTCAACAAGTCAGCCGCCATAACCCCGACCGCCGGACCCAGCTTGAAGCCGTGACCGCTAAAGCCGGCGCAGATAAAAAATCCACTGCCCGGCACGGCTTCGTCAATGATGGGATGCCAATCGGGGGGTGATGGCATAGAGGGCGGCATAACCACCGGTACTCTGGCTGGCCTCCAACGGCGGACAGCGCCGGATCAGCCGTTCGCCCGCGTCGAGCAAGAATTCGGTGTCGAGGTTTTCATTATAATTGTCGGGGTTGACCACTGCATCGGCTTCGCCGGGGTCAATCAAGCCTACCAGGGTGAGCTGGCCGGTTTCTGAGCGGAAATAGGTGGCATGGATAAAATCGGCAATGATCGGGTGGGCGGCTTCGTACCCGGCCGGGCGGCGGAAAAAGGCCACCTGCACCCGGCAGGCATTAATCGGCGCGTTGAGGTCGGCCATACGTGCCACGTGCGCTCCCCACGGCCCGGCGCAATTCAAAACCAGCGGAGCGTCAAACTGTTGCTTGGGGGTAGTGACGCCCGTTACTTTGCCGCCGGCAAAACGCAGGTCAGTCACTTCGGTATCGAGATAAATCTTGGCCCCCAGCCGGCGGGCCGCATTGGCATAAGCATTGACGGTCAGGTTGGGGTCGGCGTAGCCGGCTTCGGGTTCGTAAGCGGCGCTGACCAAATCGGCGTATCCAACCCTGGCATCAACTCGTGCAGGGCGGCGGGAGAAATCAGCTCAGTCTGAATCCCCACCCGGCGCTGCAAGGCGACATTGGCCTCCAACCCGGCCTGATCTTTAGCCGCTACAATGGCGGCAAAGCCGGTTTGGGTAAAACCGCAATCTTCTCCAACCCGCTCCTCGAAATTTTGAAAAACCCGCAAACTATAAAGGGCCATTCGGGCGGTCAGCTCATTAGAGTAGTGCTGGCGAATAATCGCCGAGGATTTACCGGTCGAACCGGCCCCAATCCCGCCTTTTTCTAATACTGCCACCTTCAAACCGCGCTGGGCCAACTCAAAGGCTGCGCTGCAGCCCATGATCCCAGCCCCAATAACAATAACATCGAAAGTTTGAGCCATATAGTCCTTCCTTGATATATTTTTCAGTTTTTAAAGGTAATGCCAACCAGTCCGGCAAAAACGGCAGCATGGGCAATTTCGGCTACACCCAGCCGGACCAGGCTAAGCGACTTTTTATCCTGCCAATGCCAGGCCCCATAGACCATTTTTACGGTCACGGGAATAAAAGCCAGGGGCAAAAATAGA
>JAAUSP010000068.1 GCA_012032575.1 Anaerolineales bacterium
GGAAGGTGCTGCCGGGGCCGGCCAAAGCTCGTGGGGGCCGGCGGTCTATGGCCTGGCCGCCGGCGAATCGCAGGGCCAACACCTGGTCAGCCTGGCCGAGAAACTTTTGGCCGGCCAGGGGTCGGTAGAGCTGGTTACGTTCGATAACCAGGGTGTTCGGGTTGAAAGCGCGTAGCGAATTTTCAGGCGGCAGGCTGGCAGACCAGGATTTCTCCCTTGCCCAGGCCGGAGGTATCGCCACTGAAGCGTTGGTACAGGCTGCCGCAACTATGCTCAGGGATGGGCACGCCTAATTCCTGGAGGTGTTTCAAATAAAGCCGCAGGAAGGTTGGCTCGTAGGTGCAGGCGTAGATAAAAGTCGGCAGGAGGGTGAGCGGCTCAAAGGCGACAATGGTGCCCCTGGACATCCAGGCCCCGGCCCGCAGGCCGGCTTTGCCGAACAGAAAAATGCTGCCGCCTTTCATCTGCGAGCCGGCGAAGTCGCCCACGCGGCCCCGGATGCTAATGATCCCTCGCCGCATGCGCATGCCTATCTCGACCCCGGCGCTGCCGTCAATCAGAATTTCGCCGCCGTGCATGCCGATGTTGCTGCCGCGATAGGCCGCGCCAACCTGCCCGCCGGCCTTCCCGTGAACACGGATCAGGCCGCCGGACATCTCCGCACCCAGCCAGTCCCCACCGTCGCCGTGAACGGTAATTGTCCCGCCGGTCATATATGCGCCCAGGTGCATCCCCCCATTGCCGTGGATGATGATACTGCCGTGGGTCATGCCCCGGCCAATCCATTTGACCCGGCTTAAATCTCCGTGCAATTCCAGGCAGGCGCTTTTTTCGCCCTCCACTTCAAAGAAATCCCCCACGCTGCATTGCTGTTTGCCCAGAAAAACCGGCAGTTTCAGAATTTCAGCGCGAGTCAGGCTGTAAATAGTATCGGGCGAGAGCGACTCGGCTTCCAGCGGGGTTGACAACTCTTCCTTGAGGGTCAATGTGACGGCGTTCATTTTGTCGCTACCTCACTCAGCGCGGCCTCGGCCAACCGAGGCCGGCCGGTCTTTCCATTCGCTGCTGTTCCATTTCCGTTGAAAATCCGGGCGGCTACCGCCGTTTGGATGCGCTGCATTACTTCCTCATCGGTTGGATAGGGCGATTTCAGCGCCGGGCGGAGTTCCAGGGGGACTTCGTCCATGCGGTAAACAGTGCCGGGGGCGCTAATACTGGTCACCGCGGTAGTGATATGGACCCGGGCCAGGCGGCTGGTGTGCGAAACTTTCGGATCAAGCACAATCGTGGGCACTCTGGCCAGATGGTCAATGGCCGGCCCCGGCATCGTCGCGCCGGGGTCAGCGCCCAATACGAGGACGGCATCCACGTCGCCTCGTGTCAGCACGTCAACGGTGGTAAATTCACCGGGATTAAAGCGGGGATAGCCCCGGCTGAAGTCAATGCCAAAGGGATAGCCGGTGACCCAGCCGGTGACCGCGTCGGCTCCGGTCACATTGCCGTGCCCGCGCAGCGGCATGGCGATGAAATGGGTGTAGGCATTCATCTCTGCCCCCAGGGTCAGGATAGCCGACGAATTCATGTGTTTGCCACGGGTCATCGTCAGCCCCATGCCGAAGAACATCGCCCCATAACGGGCGTTTTTCATCCGGTCCGACAAGTCCTGGAGCTGCTCCAGGGTCAGGCCCGTCTCTTCCACCCGTTCCCGGTCAACGCGATGGCCTTTAATCAAAGCGCGCAAGGCCGTCAGCGCCTCAAAATCCTTGCTCGGACGGATTTGCAAAAAGATATCGGCGGCGCGGACGCTGGGGGTGCGGCGGATGTCAACCAGAACCATCGTCCGGTCTTTGCGCCCGTTCGGCGTGTACATTCCCTTCGGGGTTAATGAATAGCGGGTGAAGTGCCGGGGGTGGCACTCAGCGGGATTGGCCCCCCAAAAAATGATGAGGTCGGCCCGATTTTTTATTTCGCCAAGCGTGGCGACGGATTTACCTCCCAACTGGGCGGCTATTTCAGTTGGGCCGTGTCAGAGGGAGGAGTGGCTGTCTATGATCCCGCCCAGCCGTTCCGCCAACAGCACCGCCTCGCGCTGGGTTTCGCAGGTGACATTGCTGAGGCCATAGATCAGTGGGTGATTAGCCCGGACCAGAAAATCGGCGGCAGCTTCCACGGCGGCTTCCAGGGTGGCCGGCTGCCCATCAATCAACGCTGCTGGATAGAGGGCTTCGGCGGTGTGGTTGATAAAATAGGACTCACCCAGGCTGCAAGCCCGTTTGGCCTTGACAATCCGATCTCCCTCGGTGTGCAGTTCGATATCGTCGCAGACGCAGCCGCAAAATGTACATATCGCATTGCTGACGATAGCCATTACTCAATCCTCCTTGATTAGTTGACCGATCTCAGCGAGCGCCCCCACGGGGCGGAGTTTTGAAGGCTCACCCCAACACCCCGCCGCGCCAACTGCCGCGAATGCGATGCGGCAGCCACAGATCATCTCCCACCGGCTCCCAGGCCAAAACCTCATCTTCTTGAGGCAGAGGGTCTGGCTCTCGGCGGGCCGGTTTGGGTTGGTCAGCCTTGGATTTTGAAGCTGCTGGTGTTTCCATAGCGACTTACTCCTCATAGATCAATGTCATTAAGTTAAGCAGCATCCTGAGTAGGTGAGCGAAGCGAACCGTATCGAAGGGTGCGCGCCGTCAGGAACTTTTGCCTACTCGCACCCTTCGATACGCGCTCCACTGTGTTTCGCGCTACTCAGGATGCTTAACTTAACGTGAATAACTGCATGTCACTGCGAGTCGCAGGCGAAGCAGTCTCCCCCCGACGCGGGGGATTGCTTCGGCCTATGGCCTCGCAATGACGTTTTCATCCACTCCGGCGGGCGGGTTCGCCACCGGCTCAATCTCGACCTCCCAGCCTTTTTGGATGGGCATGCCAGTGCCTTCGGTCTCTCCGCCCATCATGCGTGAGGTGGGCGGTCCATAGGGCACAAAAACGATCCCCGGCGGAATATCACCCGAGGCGCATTGAAAGATCGCTTCCCCCCATTCGGTGCGCACCGGACAGACATACCCGGAGAAACCCCTAACTCAGCCAAATCCTGTGGATTCATCTGCAAGGTGCTCACCATCGTCCGGTACTCGTCTGTATCTTTGCCGATGTTGATATGCTGGCCCTGTTTGGTCGTCCGCCCGGCGATAAATGTGTAATGCATACTACTGCCCTCTTATGCATTTTGGTCTCATTATAATACAAATCGTTATGCTGGTAAAGTATAACGCTTTATGAAAGATTTGGCAAGATTTTAAAAATGATGGGCGGGTAGATGAAAATCGAAAAACCTTCTTTACTTAAAGCTTACTGACTAGCACACCTTCAAAATGATAAAATTTGCTCAATTGCCCTAAAGCTTTACATATTGGAGGTCTTGCAATGGATACTGGGACAGACAAAGCGTACAAATGGAACCTACGTGACTGGCTTGCTCAACTTTGGGTAAGACTGACGGGGATAATGCTAGGAGTTATGCTCTTGCCCATTGTCGCCGGTTTTGGGTGGGATTACTGGCTAGGCCCAGAATTTCTGGGCGAAACTGGCGCGGCTACGTGGCAGGTGAGTTTGTTCGTCAGGTTGCTAATCGGTGGGCTGGGATTAATTTTCGGTATCCGGGAGGTCCGGCAGCTTGGCCAGCGTATCGCTTGCTTGGGGCAGGCGGCGGATGCTTTTGCCAATCAAGGCGCATTGAGCCAGAAAATACCCGATTATGGCCGGGATGAGATTGCCTGGGTGAGTTATTCTTTCAACCAGATGATGAAGCGCCTGCAAAAGATCATTGATGTGGCCGAGCAGGCCGCTACCGGTGATCTGACCGGCCAAATTTCCGTCAAGTCAAGCGACGACCATCTGGCCTTATCGCTCAATATGATGATTACCAACCTGCGCCAGTTGGTTGACCAGGTAACAGAAAACGCCGAGAGCGTTGGTACTGCTGCCAGCCAACTCTCGACCGCCGCCGACCAGGTGAGCCAGGCCACGGCTCAAATCGCCGCTACCATCCAACAGGTGGCCCAGGGCAATGCGCAGCAAACCGAAAGTCTTAGCCAGGCCAGTGGCCTTGTTGAGCGGGTGGTGCGGATGATTGACAGTGTCGCCACCGGTGCTCAGGAACAAGCCGCTGCCGTAACCCATGTGGCCCAATTGACCGGACAGATCAGCACTGCCATTCGTCAAGTTGCCGATAACGCCCAGGCTGGGGTTAAGGGAGCCGCCCAGGCTGAACAAGCTGCCCGCTATGGGGTTGAGACTGTCGAGGAAACGATCAAAGGGATCGCCACCATCAAATCCAGTGTCGGTCTGTCGGCGGCGAGGGTCCGGGAAATGGGCCAACACTCCAACCAGATTGGGATCATTATCGAAACCATTGACGATATTGCCTCGCAGACCAATTTGTTGGCGCTCAACGCTGCTATCGAGGCCGCTCGTGCTGGCGAACATGGCAAAGGCTTTGCTGTTGTGGCTGATGAAGTGCGTAAACTGGCCGAAAAATCAGCCACCGCCACCAAAGAGATTGCTAATTTGATCGGGGGAATTCAACAGACCATGACTGAAGCCGTGACCGTCATGCAACAGGGCGCAGCCGAGGTAGAAAATGGAACTACTCAAGCCAATGCCGCCGGAAAAGCCCTGATTAATATTCTGACTGCCGCCAAAGGGGTTAACTTTCAGGTTGACCAAATTCTGACCGCTGCCGAGCAGATGAGCGCCTCGGTTAACAAATTGGGTGATTCAATGGATGCAGTTTCGGCGGTGGTCGAAGAAAACACCGCCGCCACTACAGATATGGCCGCTGGGTCGGGCGAGGTGACTCTGGTAATGGCAACTATTGCCAGTGTCAGCGAAGAAAACAGCGCTGCCGCCCAAGAGGTCAGCGCCTCGGCTGAGGAGATGAACGCCCTGGTGGAAAATGTCAGAGCTTCGGCCCAATCATTGACAGAGATGGCCCAAAAACTGCAACAGGTTGTGGCCCAATTCAAACTAACCAAAGACACGCTGGAGAATTAGCCCCGGCAATACTTCTGCTGTTCTGATCCGGTAAGTCGTTGCGCATCCACCTCGTCATTGACGTATTTCCTTTTCTTCGGTCTTTACTCCGGCCCGGTATCGTTTTTCCATCCAGGCAATCGCTTTGCCATCGAGATATTTCTGCCACACTTTGCCCTGCTCAGCGACCAGCTTGTTTCTCCAGTTCTTTGGGGTAGCGATCCCCTTGTACTGTGATCTGCGAGAAGGCGCTATCAATCTCCCGCAAATCGTCTGACGTAAATTCGACAGCCAGTGCGCCGATGTTTTCATCCAGTCGTTCCAGTTTGCGGCTGCCCGGAATGGGGACAATCCACGGCTTCTGAGCCAGCAGCCAGGCCAGCGCAATCTGCGCCGGGGTGGCTCCCCTCTGTTCTCCAATCCTGACCAGCAGATCAATGACCACCCGGTTTGCTTTCCGCGCCTCCGGCGTATAGCGAGGACTGCGGCTGCGGATATCAGAGCTGGCGAAGGTCGTGTTTTCGTCAACCTTACCCGTGAGATAGCCTCGGCCCAGCGGGCTGAAGGGCACAAAGCCGATGCCAAGCTCTTCACAGGTCGGCAGCACATCTTCTTCCGGGTTTCGCCACCACAGCGAGTATTCGCTCTGGATAGCCGCGACCGGCTGGACGGCGTGGGCGCGGCGAATGGTGGCGGCGCTGGCTTCCGACAGGCCGAAGTGCCTGACTTTGCCAGCCTGGATCAGGTCCTTGACCGCTCCCGCCACATCTTCAATGGGCACGTCGGGGTCAACCCGGTGTTGATAAAACAGGTCAATGGCCTCCACCCGGAGGCGTTTGAGCGAGGCCTCGGCCACCCGCTTGATTTGCTCCGGCCGGCTGTCCAGGCCAACGGTAGGACTTGGCCCCTGGTCGGAATCGTGTTTGAAGCCGAACTTGGTGGCGATCACCACCTGCCCGCGAAACGGCTCAAGCGCTTCGCCTAACAGTTCTTCGTTGGTGAAGGGGCCGTAGACTTCAGCCGTATCGAAGAAGGTGATGCCCCGCTCAACCGCCGCGTGGAGAAAAGCGATCATCTCCTGCTTGTCGCCAACCGGGGTGTCGCCATAGGTCATTCTCATGCAGCCCAGCCCCAAAGCCGAGACTTCCAGATTGCTGTTTCCAAGTGTGCGTCTTTGCATTGTTTAGCTCCTGTCGTTGAGTTATAGAAAGTTCTAAAGACCGGTCCCCGGCTAGACCAAATCAATCCGATCCGGTCTGATCAGCACGCGGGTTCCGCCATGTGAGAAAACCGGTTCCGGGTCGTTACTGAAGCGATAAAATCCGACGGCGTAATCGCCGATGGTTCCAGCCAGCCGTTTCAAACCAGCCCAAACGGAATTTTCACTCTTTTGATGGGCATTCGTTTGCTCGTAAATTTGATCGGTGCAAAACGTGTCAGTTGAGCAAATACTTTTAGTCGTCATTGTTGGTAAAAACCTCCAAAGAATTCAATTGAATTCAAAACCTGTTACTCAGTTTAACCGGGAGGCGTCTTTGACTCGTTACGAAAAGCGTTACCCTTTTTTAATTTTCTATCTGAATGATTTCTTTCTCTGTTTTCAAAATAGCGTGGTCATACATGTTGATTTTGTAGTCCAACAGGTCCAGGGTTTTTTGCATTTCTGCGATTCTGGCTGCCAGCAGTTTTCGCTGCTCTTTCAAGATTGCTTTTCTGGCATCAATGGTCTGGTCGCCTTGCTCGCTCAGTTTGAAATACTCAAGCAGCACTTCGATGGGCAGCCCTGCGCTCCGCATACACTTAACAAATTCAACCCGCCTCAGATCAACTTCGCTGTAATCTCTGATACCGCTGCCATTTCGATTGACCGGCGGGATCAACCCAATCCGTTCGTAGTAGCGCAGCGTATCGGACGAAATACCCGATTGTTCACTGACTTCCATGATCTTCATAATTTCACCTCCAAAGACAGTATACCACCTGGAGTCGACTCTAAGTCAAGTGTTTTTTCAAAGAAATACAGGGGAAATCTTTATAAAAAGTATTTTTGTGGGGACTATTTGGGAAGTACAGGAAAATTCTAACCACAGATTTCACAGATTACACACATTTTTAAATTCTTAATCTGAGAAATCTGTGTAATCTGTGGTTTATTCCCTGTTTGCCGAAGGTGGCTTGTCCAGTTACGCAAACGAATTATAAAGCGAATAAAGTTGCAGTGCCTCTTTCGCTTGCCCCAACGACCAGCCAGTCGGCAGCGGGCAGGTGATGGACGCCGTTCTGCCTGCCGCGAGGCTGAAGTAGTTGTCGCTGAAGACTACGTCAGCGCCGGCCAGCTTAAGTTCCACAAAGAGGGCCAGCGATTGCGCCGTTACTTCGATGACAAGCTGCTCGTCGTCAAGCTGGACCTCGGCGGAGAGGGCTGGGTCAACCAGCGACAGGTGTTTGGGGGCGATAAAGCCGGCCACGTTGAGGGCGAGCCGCGTGTCGCCCTGCCATAGTTCAGCCACCAGCACTGTCTCGCGCTTGTTGTTGTCGGAAATGCGGTCAGCAAAGTCTAGGTCGCAGATGGCGGCTACGCTGTAGGCCCCCGCCGAAACTGCTTCCTCGCCGGAAGCCAGCACCGCGCCGGAGAGCGTTTCCAGCGACCAGCGGAGTGTACCCTGCCAGTCGGCGTGGCTGTCATTGGTGACGTACAGGCCCATGTGCGGCGGTTCATCTAAAATGGAGAGCAGCACCGGGGCGAAAAAGCGTTTGGCGGCGTAGTGCAGTGCCTTCCAGCGGCCAAAGTAGTCAATACTGGCCCACGAGGCCACCGGCCAGCAGTCGTTGAGCTGCCAGTACAAAATGCCGCTGACCCGCTCGATGTGCCGCCGCCAGTGTTCCACGCCGTAGCGAATCCCTTCGGCTTGCAGTACCAGGCTCAGATAAACCAGCGCCGCAAAATCTTTGGGCATGCGGAAGGTTTCGGTCATTTGAGCCACAATCAGCCCGTTGCCGTGGTTGCCGCGCTGGTGGTGTTCCATAATGTAGCCGGTCATGTTACGGTCGGCTTCCTCGGCGTAGAATTTCACCGTTTCAAGGGTGGGCAGCGCCTGGAAGCCGAACTCGCTCATGAAGCGGGGGTAGACGGTGCGATAGGCGGTGAATGGTTTGCGTCCGTGCCATACCTCCCAGTAGTGGGCGTCGCCCCTTTCCTGCCCGTTGGGGTTGATGAAGGGGGTGTTGCTGGACGGCGAGCTGGGCCAGTAGGCGGTATCGGGGTCAAGCTGGGTCACCCATTCCGGCAGCGTGGTGTGGAAGTATTTAGCGTAGGCGTCGCGCAGTTCGCGCCAGTCGGTCAATGGGGTGCGGTTCATGGCCCATAACATATCCTTGAGGAAGGGGGCTTTTTGCACCAGCGCCTTCAGGTCGTCCTCGTAATCGGGACGGCTCCAGCCCCAGCCTTCCCAGCCCTGTTCCATTTCGTTGTTGCCGCACCACAGGGCCAGACAGGCCCGATGCCGCAAACGGCGCACATTCTCGATCACTTCCTGCTGCAAATTCCGCACGAAATTATCTTCATCAAGAGGATAGATGGCGCAGGCAAAGATGAAATCCTGCCAGATGAGGATGCCATAGCGGTCGCACAAATCGTAAAAGCGTTCTTCCTCGTACAGGCCGCCGCCCCACACCCGCAGCATATTCTGGTGCGCTGCCGCTGCATCGGCAATGAGTTTTTCCAGCGACTCATCAGGGAAGCGGGTGAGGAAGGAATCGGCGGGAATCCAGTTAGCTCCCTTGGCGAAGATGGGTTTGCCGTTGACGAAAAAGGTAAAACTCTTGCCCCACGGGTCATCTGTCTGCACCAGTTTGATGGTCCGCAGGCCGAGTTTATACTCGCGCCGGTCGCAATTTTGCCCGTCCGCCGCCAGCGAAACTTCAACCGCGTACAGCGGCTGCGGGCCGTAGCCGTTGGGCCACCACAACTGCGGCTGGGCGAGGTCAACTTGCAGTGTGCCGACCCCATCCACCAGTTCAACGGAGGTGGTGAACGTGGTTCCATCCGGCGCGGTGAGACGCAATTCGACGGCGAGGGAGGCATCGCTCCAAACTGCGGTGGTGACGGCAGCGGTCACGGTCACTTTGCCGCCGGCGTGAAACTGGCGCAGGTGAACGTCATCGAGCCGGGCGGCGCTGCGCCCTTCCAGCCGGATGTCCCGCCAGATGCCCACCGCTGGCAGCATGGGACCCCAATCCCAGCCAAAATGGCAGGGGGCTTTGCGGGCATAGGGTCCCCCGGTGAGAGCCTGGTCCACGCTCATCAGCGGGCGCTCGGCTTGGCGTTGGGCGCAGTAGCGCACGGTTGAGGGGAAAACGATATGGATGTCATTCTCGCCGGGTTGCAGTCGCGCTTTTATCTCCCATTCGTACCGCCGAAAGAGGTTTTCGGCCCGGCCCAGCGCCTGGCCGTTGAGCCGCACCTCAGCCAGCGTGTCGAGGCCGTCGCAGACCAGAAAAACCTTCTCCTCGGCCAGCAGGCCGGCGTCAACGCTGAAGGTTTGGCGGTCATTCCCAATCCTGCTCGGCGACCCACATGACCTTCTTTTCGTTGTCGCCCACAAAGGGGTCGGGGATTCGTGCCAGCGCCAGCAGGTCGGTGTGAACGCTGCCGGGGACATGCCCCGCGAGCCACTCTGTGGTATCCGTTTGTTTGAACTGCCAGTCGCCGCTTAATGTTTGAGCTAACATGGTTCCTCCATTGGAAATTAATATTTTTAAAAAGCCTTTTTATTTGTATAGTAAACAAAATAAAATTGTTTTGTAAAACAAATTAAAAAACTCAGACCATAATCCAGCATATTCGAGTTAATTACTCATAATCATTGACTAATTTTGACAAATATATTACTGTTTAGTAAAATTTTTGCAAACAATGAGGTTCTAAAAGCGAGGTTGCTTTGGCTAACATTCGCCAGGTTGCTGATGAAGCAGGTGTTTCAATTGGGACAGTTTCTCGAGTCCTGAATAACAAGCCGGGGGTCGGCGAGCAAACCCGGCAGCACATCCTTGCCATAGCCAAAGAATTAGGCTACATTCCCTCCAAACGTTCATTTTCCCCCAACAGCCAAGTGACCCACTTGGGCATCATAAGTCCAACCTTCCAACCTGATATAACCTCTAACCCATTCTATGCGGCGGTGTTCCACGGGGTGGAGCATATTTGCCATGAGTTTCATATCAATCTGTCCTACAGCTCTTTACGTTTTACAGATACTCAGCTTGATTCATACCCATTTGTGATAAAACACACCCCTATTGACGGTTTGTTGTTGGTTGGGGGCGGCATTCCGCAAGAGGTTGTTGAGGCTCTGATTGCCCCAGCCCCCTTACCGCTGGTCTTGATTGATAACTATTTTCCGGATTGCAATTGGGATGCGGTGATGATTGATAACGTGCGTGGGGTTCGCATGTCTACGGAACATCTCATCAATCAGGGCCATCATCATATTGCTCTTATCGGTGGTCCTGACCATCCCAGTATTGTGGAACGACGGTCAAGTTACTGCGAGACCCTGCGCCGGCATGATTTAACCCCAACTATCGTCACGCCTCCCAATCTTAGCCCGACTGATGGTCAATGGGGCGTGGTGGAGATACTGCGTGAAGCGCCTGAGACAACGGCTATTATCTGCTCCAATGACGAGCAGGCGGTGGGAGCCTTGCGAAAGCTCCAGGAGTTGGGATACAGAGTACCGGATGACTTTTCTTTGGTTGGATTTGATAACATCAATATGGTCCAGTTTACCAGCCCACCCCTTACAACTGTATGCGTTGACCGGGGCACGATGGGGCGGATTGCCGTGCAACTCTTGTTGGATCGGGTCAAATCGCCGGCAAGACCGGTTATTAAGGTCACAATAGGGGTTGAGTTAGTTGAGCGAGGATCGGTAGGTAGTCCACGCCCGCACAAGATTTCACTTGCGGCGGTAAATGCAGATTAGGTAAGGCTAAGCAGTTAATTTTTATTGAAAGGAGGTGGTACGCCCCTATAGTTAACCAAGGCTCTGGTAACGTTGATTTAATCTCTAAAAATATTTCTTTCTGTTGAGGAGAAAAAAATGAAAACGAAGTTGTTTTTTATGACTGTTTTGTTACTGGTTGTCTCTTTGCTGCTGGTAACTCAGGGCACGGCTTTGGCTCAAGACCCAACTGACGCCGATGCTCTGCCCCGCGAAGAAACTCTGTACTCCAACGGCCAACAGTGGGGTCCGGTGGTGGGTTGGAATCCCTACTCCACCAGCAACAATAATGCGATGGCTATCGCTAATAATCAGGACAATGCCCGTGTCATCATGTTTGAAACCCTATATTTGTACAACATGCTCGATGGCAAGGTCTATCCTTTGTTGGCTGATGGTGATTATGAGTGGAACGCTGACCGCACCGAACTCACTTTCAAGGTCAAAGAGGCCGCCAAATGGAGCGATGGCACCCCGGTGACCGCGGGGGATGTTGCTTATACCTGGGCTACCCATGTCAAATACGAAACGCCTGTCGGTACCGCCAACGTTGATTACATTGAAGACATCGTGGCCGAAGACCCCCAGACAGTTGTGGTCAAGGCCAAACTGGATGCAGACGGCAAAGCGGTCAATCCTCTGATTGTGGCTGCTTACGTAAGCACCAATTATGTCATTCAGCAAGCCTGGACTGAAACCCTGGAAGAGCGTGTCAAGGGCGATGCCACCGAGTTGCTGGCTGATACCGCGGAGGATGTGGTTTACTCCGGCCCTTATCACAAGTATTTTACCGATGATACCAAGGTTGTCTACGTGCGCGATGACAACTACTGGGGCCAGGCTGAATCGATGTGGGGCAAGCTGCCTGTCCCCAAGTACCTGGCGCACGTGATTTATAAGGATAACGCCGCCGGTTCCGCTGCCCTGGCCAAAGGTGAAGTGGATGTCAGCCAGCAGTTTAACTCCAATGTTAACCTTCTGTGGGAAAACTATGGCCTGCCCATCTCGACTTACATGCCTGAGCCGCCTTATCAAATTGGGGCCACCCTCCCCACCGCTTTCTTCAACCTGAAATCTCCCGGTTTGGACCAGGTGGCGGTGCGCAAGGCCATTGCCATTGCGGTTGACTATCCCACCATCATTGCCAACGCCATGACCAACCAATCGGCCACCTTCGATCAAGTGCCGCGTTCCCTCATGAACCCGACCGAGGGCGAACAAGCCTTGTATGACCAAGATGCCGTGGCCGATTTGCAGTGGGTTGGCAGCGATATCGAAGGGGCCAAGGCCCTGCTTGATGACGCCGGCATTGTTGATTCCGATGGCGACGGCTGGCGTGAATACGAGGGTGAAAACCTGCAATACGTGGCCACCTGCCCCAACGGCTGGTCCGACTGGCAGGCCGCGATTGAAGTAGTGGCTGCCGCCGGGAAAGAGATTGGCATTGACATCACCACCAATTACCCCGAATGGTCCGTGTATCAAACGGTTGTCACCGCCTCAGATACGGACCTGCCCGAAGGCTATGACATCTTTATGATGTGGAGCGCCGGGGCCGGACCCACCCAGCCGTGGGGACGTATCCGCTATTTGCTCAGCTCTGAATTTGTGGGCATGGCCGGCAACTGGAACGGCAACTGGGGCCAGTACAGCAACCCTGACGTGGATGAATTGATCCAGGCCATCCCCGCTGAAACCGATGCTGCCAAACTGAAGGAGATGTACACGGAACTGGTCAAGATTTACCTGACCGATGTCCCCTCTTTCTCGCTTATGTATCGCCCCCAGAACTTCCATACTGTAAATGAAACCGTCTGGACAGGCTTCCCGTATGACGGCGACGGCACTGAACCGGCCGTCCCCCCGTTGAACCTGACCGACGGCTGGTCAATTGCCGGGCTTTATAACCTGGAGTTGGTTGAAACTCAGGCCTCGGCTGCGGAATAGACCCCCAAAGTAGTCACAACCGTCATGCCCCACCCCGGGGCATGACGGTTCACTATAAACGCCCGTAATTACAAATTGGGTTTTCTTTTTATCTTCTAAACTGTGCCACTTATAGCTCTCTGGGGTGGACTTAACAGGAGGTGGACATTGAAAGGATACCAAAAGTATTTCCTCAATAAACTCATGTGGTTTGCCATTACCTTCGTCGCGGCTTTTGTGTTGAATTTCACCCTGCCCCGCTTAATGCCCGGCGATCCTGTAGCCGCCATTGTCGCCAGATTTGCCCAGGGGATGAGCAATGCCACCGGGGTGCAGGCGATTTACGAGCAGTATACAGAACTGTTTGGCACCGACAAACCCATCGTTGAACAATTTTTCATTTACGTCGCCAATGTGGCGCGGGGTGATTTTGGTTACTCGTTTAGCCAATATCCCAGAACAGTGGCCGATGTACTGAAGGCTTCCATTATGTGGACAATATGTTTGCAGTTCCCGGCCATCATTGTCGGCTGGCTGATTGGCAATACGCTCGGCGCGTTGGCGGCCTATCTGCGTGGGGGCTTTGATAAAATTCTGCTGCCCATCAGTATTTTTGTCAGCGGACTGCCGGCTTTTGGTATGGCGATTATTTTGCTGGTTATTTTTGCCGTCACTTTAGAGTGGTTCCCGACCTCCGGCGGCTACGGGTTTGAGCTTATCCCCAGCTTTTCCTGGCCTTTTATCTGGTCTGTCTTCGTTCATTATCAATTGCCGTTCTGGTCACTTGTGTTAATTGCCATTGGGGGCCAGGCGATAGGGATGCGCTCGATGGCTATCTATGAACTGAATGCGGACTATGTAAAGTACAGCCGTTTTATGGGCATCAAAGACCGTAAAATTGTCGGCTATGTTTTCAGAAACGCCATGCTGCCGCAGATAACCGGTCTGGCCTTAGCCATTGGCACAATGGTTGGCGGCGCGTTGGTGGCCGAGATCATCTTTAGTTATCCGGGGCTTGGCACCACCCTGCTGAACGCGGTAACGGGCCAGGATTATCCGCTTATCTCTGCCGTTACCTTGATCATTACCATCATGGTGCTGCTGACAACGTTTACCATCGAGATTGTTTATGGGTTTATTGACCCACGCATTAAAGCGGCGCAGTCAGATTAGAGGGGGGACGGCCATGAAACACACCATTCGCCAGGTTTTTCGCTCTACTAATTTTATCATCGGCTTTGTCATTTTTATGGCCATCCTGCTGACCGTGATCGTCTATCCGATCATCGTGCCAGACCCGCCCTTAGCCATCATTGGTCAGGGCACTTTCTTCCCACCCGGAACTTATGTCAGTGTGTATGACAGTGTTGGCACTCCCGCCTACACCCTGAACCTGGGCGACCCGGCTACTCAACGAATTGCGGACAAATTGGACAATGAGAAACGCCTTGAGATGAAGACCTGGCTGGTGTCCAGCGGCATCCCTGAAAGCGAAATCAACATTACCGACGCAGAAAAACTTCTGGCGCAGTGGCAAGAAAATTATGACCCGAAAAAGCGACTGCCCGGCATGACGATTGCCAAGCTCAGGGCCTATCAGCGGCTCGATGCCTCACTTGAGGGGCTTTTGTCAACCGAACCGCTCATCATCGCCGCGCAAAATCCGGAATCCAGCACCCTGGAGCAGACCGATGCCGTTAACCAAACTGATTTCGTGAATATTAATCAGTTGACCAACGTGCGGACGCTGCCGCTTGGCACCGATAACTTCGGGCGGGATGTGCTGACGGAACTGGTTGCCGCCACCCGGGTATCCTTACAGATTGGCTTTGTGGCCGGTCTGGTGGCCACCTTAATCGGGTTGGCGTTGGGTTTGCTGGGCGGATATGTAGGCGGCCTGGTAGATGACGTGATTATGTTCATCACCAATATCTTCACCGTTATCCCCAGCTTTGTGTTATTGATTTTAATTTCATTCAGTATCGGACAGGAACATCGGGGGGCCTTTGTCATCGCCGTAGTGATTGGGTTTACCTCATGGGTGTGGACCGCCAGGGCGGTGCGAGCGCAAGTCATTTCGCTGCGAAACCGGGACCACGTCAATTTATCCAAATTATCCGGACACTCCATAGCCCATATCATCACCCGCGATATTCTGCCTTACATTGCCTCTTATGTAATTATGGCCCTGATTTTACAGATTTCCTCGGGCATCCTGGTAGAGGCCGGCTTATCCATCCTTGGGTTAGGCCCCCGCACCACCGAAGTGCCCACCCTGGGGTTGATGATGAACTGGGCGATGATTTACCAGGCGCACCTCCTGGGCAAATGGTGGGCCTACGTCCCCGTCATTGTCACCATCGCCTTGATTTCATTCTCGTTGAATTTGATGAATACCGGCCTCGACCAGGTATTCAATCCGGCCTTGCGGGATTAGGGGGAGAGATATGGCAAACGTTATCCTGGAAGTGAATGAACTGACCACAAAATATGTTACCCGCTTTGGCGAAGATGTTTACGCCGTTGACCATGTCTCGCTGAAACTGGAAGAAGGCAAATCGCTGGGCATTGCGGGTGAGTCCGGCTGCGGCAAATCAACGCTGGCGCTCAGCCTGATGGGCTATTACTTTCCGCCGCTGCACTACACCAGCGGCGATATTATCATCGCCGGGACGAATATTTCTAAAATGTCCCCGGATAACGTGCGTAAATCAATCCTGGGCAAGGAAATCGCCTATATTCCCCAAGCCGCCATGAATGCGCTGAACCCCACCCAAAAGATCATCAATTTTATTGAGGATGTTTTTCAGGCCCACGAACCCAACAAAAACAAAAAAGAGATTTATGAAATTGCCCGAAAATCCTTTGAGGTGCTGGGGTTGCCGGCGGAGGTTCTAAAAAAATATCCGGTTGAACTTTCGGGAGGGATGAAACAGCGCACTGTGATTGCTATTTCGGTGCTGCTGCACCCCAAAGTGCTGATTGCCGATGAGCCGTCCTCGGCCCTCGACGTGACGTCACAGAAATGGTCATCAAAATGCTGCGGAACCTGATGGATCAGGGCTTCATCAAAGCTATGATCTTTATCACCCACGAACTGCCGCTGCTTTACAATGTCACCGATGACATTATGGTGATGTACGCCGGGCAGCTTGTGGAAATTGGCACCGCCAAACAAACGGTATTCGACCCGCTTCATCCGTATGCCAAAGGGCTGATGGGGTCTATTATTGTGCCGGAAGAAGGGCTGCGCAATGTCAAACTGACCGCCATCCCCGGTGTGCCGCCCAACCTTAAAAAGCCGCCGGCGGGTTGTCGTTTTGCCGCCCGCTGTAAATACGCCAAGGCCGAATGTCAGGTCATCCCTGTTGCGCTTCACCCGGCGGGCGATGGCCGATTTTATCGCTGTATCTTTTCCGAAGCAGAACTGAGGGAGGCTTACCACCATGGCTGATGAAAAAACGTTGTACCTGAGCGCCAAAGGGCTGACCAAAGTGTTTGGCCTGGGCCGCCAAAAAACCGTCGCCGTTGACCGTGTGAACCTTGACCTCTACCAGGGTGAAGTCGTCTCGATTGTGGGCGAATCGGGCAGCGGCAAAACCACGCTGTCGAAAATCCTGCTGGGGCTAATCAACCCCACCGAAGGCGAAATTTACTTCGAGGGCAAAAAACGCGATCTCAGTTCGCACCAGAAAAAGAAAGAATACTGGAAAAACATCCAGGCCATCTTTCAGGACCCATTCTCGTCATACAACATCTTTAACAAAATCGATTCCGTCCTGTTGGATTGCATTAATATGCGCAACGGCGGCAATCTGCCCAAGGATAAAAAAGTCGAGCTGATGGCCGAGGCTTGCAGCTTTGTTAACCTCAAGTTCGAGGAATTGACCAACAAATATCCGTTTGAACTGTCCGGCGGGCAGCAGCAGCGCCTCATGATCGCCCGCATCTTTCTGCTGAAGCCCAAAATTCTGCTGGCCGACGAGCCGACCTCCATGATTGATGCCTGTTCACGTGCCACCATTCTGGACCAACTGATGAAACTGCGCGACGACAGCGGCATGACGGTTATTTTCATCACCCATGATATTGGCCTGGCCTATTACGTTTCTGACAAAGTTTACATCATGGAGCGCGGCAGATTTGTCGAAAGCGGCCCACCCGACGCGGTGATTCTGCACCCCCAAGAGCCTTACACCCGGCGGCTGATTAACGATGTACCCAAAATTTATGAAGAGTGGGACCTGTCAACAGTGTAACCCTGGCAGTTGACAGATTGATAGCCGAAAATTAGCCGCTAATTTCACAAAAATCAAGAAAACGACTGAAAAAAGGAAGTATGACCACTCAAACAGAAAATCTTACTACAGCCGATGTGGAAGCACGCCTTGAGACACTTCTGCAAGCGATGACCCTCGAAGAACAAGTCTCCTTGTTGGCCGGGGCATCCTTCTGGTTGACCGTCCCGGTCGAGCGGCTGGGTATTCCGGCCATCAAAGTGAGCGATGGCCCCAACGGAGCGCGCGGTGGCGGCGCTCTCGTCGGCGGTGTGCCGGCGGCCTGCTTCCCGGTCGCAATTTCCCTGGCCTCCACCTGGAATACGGGGCTGGTGGAGCAAATCGGTCAGGCGATGGGTGAGGAAGCTCAATCGAAGGGGGCGCGGGTGCTGCTGGGGCCAACAGTCAATATCCACCGTTCCACCCTCAATGGCCGCAATTTTGAATGCTATTCGGAAGACCCCTGCCTGTCGGCTCAAATCGTCACCGCCTATATCAAAGGCGTGCAGAGCCGGGGTGTGGCCGCCACGGTCAAACACTATGTCGGCAACGAGTCGGAATTCCAGCGCATGACCATCAGTTCCGAAATTGACGAGCGCCCCCTGCGCGAAATCTATCTGCCACCCTTTGAAGCAGCCGTCAAGCAAGCGAACGTGTGGGCGGTGATGAGCGGATACAACAAAGTCAACGGTATCTTCGCAGGCGACCACCCCGGACTGCTGCGCGACATTCTCAAGGATGAGTGGGGCTTCGACGGCATAGTGATGTCCGACTGGTTTGCCAACCACAGCGTTACGTCGGTCGAATCGGGTCTCGATTTGGAGATGCCCGGCCCAGCCAGGGAACGGGGAGAAAAACTGGTCCAGGCTGTTCGGTCGGGGCAGGTCAGCCCGGAAGCGGTGAAAGAAAGCGCCCGGCGGGTATTGCGCCTCATCGCGCGGGTGGGCGCATTGGACGATCCCACCATTCCCGATGAACAGGCCCTCGACCGCCCGGAGCACCGCGCCCTCATCCGGCAGGCTGGAGCTGAAGGCATCGTCTTGCTCAAAAATGATGAAGTCCTGCCGCTGGATAAAAACGTCCTGACCACCCTGGCCGTCATCGGCCCCAACGCCAAAACTGCCCAGATTATGGGCGGCGGCAGCGCCCAGGTTAACGCCCACTACCGGATCAGCCCCCTGGAAGGAATCGCCGCCCAGGCGGGGGAAGCGGTCGAGATTGGCTATGAACCTGGCTGTACCAATTACAAGTATTTGCCCCTGCTCCCCAGCCGGCAGCTTGTCTCGCTGGAGGGACAGTCCGGCTTCAGCACCGAATACTTCAACAGCCTCGACCTGTCCGGGCCGGTGGTCTTCCGCAAACAGACATCAGACACGGAAGTGATGTGGTTCGAACCCGCCGGGCCGGAAGTAACCATGGCCCATTTTTCGGCCCGTTTCAGCGCCCGTTTGACCTCTGAGGCGAGCGGCGAGCATCATTTCAGCCTGGTCAGCGCCGGCCTGAGCCGTCTGTTCGTCAATGGGCAGTTGGTGGTAGACAATTGGGACGCCTGGCAGCCGGGCGACAGTTACTTTACCTTTGGCAGCCGGGAAGCTGCGGGCGTGGTAACGTTTCAGACCGGACAGACTTATGATTTGACGATTGAATACAGCCGCCAAAATGCGCCCATCCTGGCGGCGTTACGGGTAGGCATGTTCCAGCCGCTCGGCGATGAAGCGATTGAACGGGCGGTGGCTCTGGCCGCCACCGCCGATGTGGCCGTCATCTGCGCCGGTTTGACCGGCGAGTGGGACAGCGAAGGGCAAGACCGGCCGCACATGGATTTGGTGGGTCGTCAGAATGAACTGATTGCCCGCGTCGCCGCCGCCAATCCCCGCACGGTGGTGGTGCTGCAAACGGGCGGGCCAATCACCATGCCCTGGCTCGATCAGGTCGCCGGGGTTATGCAAGCCTGGTATCCCGGCCAGGAGTGCGGCAACGCCATCGCCGATGTGCTGTTTGGCGAAGTCAATCCCTCCGGCAAGCTGCCCCAAACCTTCCCGGTTCGGCTGGAAGATAACCCGGCCTTTATCAACTACCCCGGCGAGAATGGCCGGGTCCGCTACGGTGAGGGCATTTTTGTGGGCTACCGTTATTACGACAAGAAGCGGGTCGAGCCGCTGTTCCCCTTTGGCTTTGGCCTCTCCTATACCAGCTTTTCCTACGCCAACCTCCGCCTCAGCGCGGAGGCCATCACGCCAGATGGTCAATTGACCATCACCGTGGATGTGACCAACACCGGCCTGCGGCCGGGGCAAGAGGTGGTCCAACTGTATGTGCATGATGTCACGGTCAGCCTGACCCGCCCGCCGAAGGAACTGAAAGGTTTTGCCAAGGTTGCCCTAGCGCCCGGCGAGACAAAGACGGTGACATTGACTCTCGACCGGCAGGCACTGGCCTATTGGGATGATGCGCCGCAGGCATGGGTGGCGGAGGCCGGTGAGTTTGAGCTGCTGCTGGGCAGCTTCGCGCAGGATATTCGGACGCAGGGCAGCTTCCGCTTGACCGATACGGTCATCTTTGGTGGGCCGGCGCAACGCTAATGGAAATTGACTGGGCGATGATTTCCGTTTCGGCCATTGAGAGATGGCCTGGCTCAGGCACGACCTATATCAAATGTTATAGAAAGGACTGCCCCAGGTAGTCCTTTTTTGTACCCGTCACCGTCTCTTTGACCGATTACAGGCCGAATTTGAGCGGGTATACCGGCACATGGCCGCCCCACCTTGGCCTCCATTGTCGGGGGCCAGGGGGCGTCCCTCCGGTCAGGAGCGGCAAAAATAGCTC
>JAAUSP010000862.1 GCA_012032575.1 Anaerolineales bacterium
GGCAATCGAGAAAGCATGTCGCTTACTTACGGTCGGGATGTTGCATTGGTTCCACCGTCACAAGTGGAATCCATCATCACATCGGGCGGCTTTGACGAACCCATTTTGTTCTATCAAACACTTCTCATCCACGCTTGGTATTCTAAGCGAGCGGACTGAATTGTAAGCTTGGTCTTCCACTGTTGTCCAATCCAGCGATATGGGCGATTTTTATAAAAAACCCTTGAAGTTAACCGATTAAATTGATAAAAACAGTTAACAGAGAATAGAGAGACGATAACTTTAAGATGCCGACTTATGAATATCATTGCCTTATTTGTGAGGTTGAGTTTGAAAAAAAATATCCATTTGATCAAATTGAGGAACACCCGATCTGTCCGGTCTGCGGCGGCCAATTTACCCGGCGAGGGCTGAGTTCCTTCTCATTTTTTAGTACCAACGGTGAGATTGATTTGGCTGAAACGGCCTCAATCAGTTCAACCGGGCATGGGCCGGATTGTTTTTGTTGTTACCCGCGCTCCACCCAAAAGATAAGTGTAGCTGAAAATACCCTCTCAGAATAGGACAGATTTTGTTTATGAATCGGACAAATCAACAAGTAATCCCACTGACCATTATCGGCGGGTTTTTGGGTGCGGGTAAAACTACCCTGCTCAACCATATTCTGCACAGCGACCACGGCTTGCGAGTAGCGGTATTGGTCAACGATTTTGGAGCCATTAACATTGATACGCAACTGATTGTCGGAGTTGAAGGCGAAACCATCAGCCTGTCTAACGGCTGCATTTGCTGTTCCATCCGCGATGATCTGATGGAGGCGACCCTCCAATTGTTGGAGCGGCCCGACCCGCCGGAGTATATCATTGTGGAAACAAGCGGCGTGTCTAATCCGGGAGCGGTTAAGTTGACCTTTATGTTTTCGTCAGAACTGATTTCCAGGGTGCGGGTTGATAGCATTGTCACCGTCATTGATGCCGAGCAGTTTCCTCTGATTGAAGAGCGTTACCACTTTTGGCCCTGGGCCAGCTCTATACCGCCGATATTATCATCCTCAATAAGGCTGATCTGATTGAACCGGCAGACCTGGCCCAGTTAAAAAAGTGGATCACCGAGGTTGTGCCCAATGTCCGTATTTTTGAAAGCAGTTACGGCCAGGTGCCGCCGGCGCTGCTGTTGGGAGTCGGTCAATTTGAGCCAGACCGGCTGAGGTCGGAGGCAGAGTCCCTGTTGGATGTTCACGTCCATGCGGTCAAAGATCACCCGGACCACCCTCACAATGATGGTCATGAGCACCATCACGATGATGAGCATAACCACCACAGCCATGACGATCACACCCTGGTTTTTGATACCTGGAGTTACACCACCGCGAAGCCCTTTTCCTATCAGGCTGCGCGAGAAACTCTGCGCAATTTGCCGGCAACAATCTTTCGCGCCAAAGGCAGACTTTTTGTAACTGAGTCAGGGCGGCAGGCGATATTTCACCTGGTGGGTAAACGAGTCTCGATGGCCTGGGCCAACCCTGGGGCGAGCAGACACCTTCCAGCCAGATTGTGGTTATTGGGAGTGAAGGCGGGGTTGACGGGGTTGACCTGACCGCCCGTTTCGAAGCCTGCCTGGCTGAAAATATCCCTCCGGCGGAGGTTCCAGCGGCAGTTCAATCGGTTTGGAATGGGGTTACCCGCGTTTGGAGCGCCAGCGAGGTAGCCGAGACAAGTAAAGGGTCTTAGGTTAAAAGGGAGGGTTTAGGTCCATGCCTACTTACGAATTCAAGTGCCTGGATTGTCCCACCGTGTTTAAAGAACGACGTACCTTTGCCCGGGCCAATGATGGCGCCATCTGTCCGGGCTGTCAAAGCGAGCGGACCCAAAAAGTGCTGGGGACGCCGATGGTTTTTAGCAGCGGCGGTCAGGGTGAGCCGTCAACTCAAATGAGGCGGCATGGCGGCGGCTGTTTCTGCTGTCCGCCGGGTATCAGATTTTGAGACTTAACCGAAAGGGGGTGATTATTGAATGTTAAACCTACCGGGGATGCGACCCAAAAACGATCTCCACCAGATTCGGCAAATCAAGCAGTGGGTGAGCGAGGAATTTGGCCTGGAGGAGGAGGTGCCGGTGCTGGTGACGGAGCTGCAATGTACCGAAGAGGGGTGTCCGCCGCTGGAAACGGTCATTGCCATTATGGACAGGCCGGGCCAGCCCCGCCAGCATAAACTGCACAAAGCCCTGGCCGATGTCACCATCGAGGATATTGTGGAATTGGCCCATGCTTGATAACCAAACCTTCCTGACCATTGCCGAAGCGGCCGATCTGCTGCATGTCAGCCAAACCTCGTTACGACGCTGGACTAATGGCGGTAAACTTCGGGCTTATCGAATTGGGGGGCGTAAAGAAAGGCGTTTTCGGGCAGATGATCTATTGGCTTTTATCGATTCTAACCCAGCTAAAGCGGAACCGGTGCCAGACCCGCCTGTTAACGACTATCGAGAACGGCACATCTGCCTCTTTTTTCGCCAGCAGGAAGAACAGTGGCAGATGATATACCCCTACTTGCTTGATCATCTCGCGGCAGGGGAACCGGTCTTGTACTGTTATGATAGCACGCCTCCAGAACAATTGCAGAGGCAATTATGCGCTATAGATTTGGATGTGGCCAAGCTCATTTCTCAGGACCTTTTGTGTCTTTTACCGGCCAACCAGGTTTATCTGTTAAGCGGCTGCTTTGAAACCAAGCGCATGCTAGCCTATATCGAGTCAATCATTTTGGCCAGGGTTGCCGCCGGTTATAAGCGTTTATTAATCACCGGCGAGATGACCTGGTCGTTGGGGCAAGCACCCGGAGTCGAACAACTGATGGAATATGAAAAGCTGCTTAATCCATTGGTAGCAAAGTATCCCCAGACCACCGTTGTTTGCCAATATGACTTGAAACGATTTAACGCCGGTACTGTGCTTGATGTCTTGCTCACCCACCCCACGGCCCACTTGCCCAATGGGGTGGTACCCGGGTTTTATGACTCAATAAAATTAAACTAAAAAGGAGATAAAAAATGACTCA
>JAAUSP010000863.1 GCA_012032575.1 Anaerolineales bacterium
GTTTCAACAGTACTCGCTCTATCCGACCATGTCGGTGTACGACAACCTGGCCTTTCCGCTGCGCTCCCCGCTGCGGCGAACCCCCGAAGCAGAAATCCGGCAGCGGGTGGAAAGCGCCGCCGAAAAACTGCGCATCACCCATTTGCTCACCCGGAAAACGGCGCGGCTGTCGGGCGGCGAGATGCAGCGCGTTTCGATTGGCCGGGCCATTGTGCGCAGCCCGCGCATCTTCCTGATGGACGAGCCGCTCTCCAACCTCGACGCCAAGCTGCGCGAAGCCCTGCGGGTGGAATTACAGCACCTGCAAAAAATCGAAGGCAGCACCACCCTGTTTGTCACCCACGACCAGGTTGAAGCCCTGACTATGGCCGACCGGATTGCGGTGATGAAAGAGGGCCGGATTGTCCAGATCGGCACGCCCGACGATATTTACGACCGCCCGGCGACTATGTTTGTGGCCGAACTGGTCGGTACGCCCGGCATCAATTTGTTCAAGGCCAGCCATCAGAATGGCACCCTGGCGGTCGAGAACAGCTCGATCCACTTTGCCCTGGGCGCGAGCGCCGCCGAGCTGCCGGCTGACTTTGTCCTGGGCGTCCGGCCCGAAGATGTGCAGCCCGATCCCAACGGCGACTTTTCCGGTCAGGTAACGCTGATCGAGCCGCTGGGGGTGGAAACGATTCTGCACATCAAGGCGGGCGGACAAACCCTGCTGGCTAATGTCTCCGGGATGACCAGCCAGCGCATCGGCGATACCCTTCGGTTTAATATCGCCCGCGAACGCTGCACTTTTTTGAACCCAAACAGCAGCAGCGGATTGCGGTTAAGCAGGCTTTGGCTGCTTGAGCTTAGTACAGGATTGCATAAATTCGTCACAATTTAACGTCCCTAGTCCCAGTATGTCATTTCGAGCGCCAGCGAGAAATCTTGGTCCTTGCCTGGAAGTTTAGACAGTGGCGAAGAAGATTCCTCCCTCCGGTCGGAATGACATGGCTTTTTCAGAGGTGTCTGCTCGTTTTGATTTCGTTATGAACTAATGCAATTCTGTACTTGAAAGGAAACATGCCATTGCGAGGCCGCAGGCCGAAGCAATCTCCGTTTCCCGACCAAAGGGGGACTGCTTCGCCTAAAGGCTCGCAGTGACATGCATCAATGAAGGAAAAACTATGAAAAAACAACGTTTTCCAGTTCCCATTGGCTTACCTATTTCGGTGGTGGTGCTGTTGATTCTGGGGGCGGTGGCCAATCCGGTTATCAAGAGTATCTTTACCGAAAAGCAGTTAAGCACCAACGTTATTCTGTCGGCCATTCCCTTTGTCTGTATCTTTGCCGCCATTGTGTTGAGCTTTATCACTTTGGTGGCTTTTGTAGCTCACCTGCTCAATCACCGCATCGCCCCCGAGGTCTACCGCCCAATTGAACTGACCCTTATCGGCGGCATCGCCCTGGGTATTTTCGGCATGTTCCAGCCCTGGTTGTTTATCGCCTTCCGGGTTGGGTTTTTTGTGCTCCTCTTTTCCACGCTGGGTTTTATCCTGTGGAGCCACGTTATCCCCAAAGGAGTCCAACACACCGACGAGGTTGGCAGCGTCTCCATTAGCGAATTTGAGCAAAGCCACAGTTAGGCTTTCTGTAGGCATTTTCTGACAAGTCCTACGCAGTCATATCATTTCGAGCGACCCGTAGGGAGAGTGACACGAAGCGTCCCTCAAAACTACTCTTGCAGGACAAAGTATTGGGGATTTCTCCCTCCGGTCGAAATGACATGCTTAGTCCCGATGCTGCCAGGGGGCAACAAATCCATTATCGTTAAACTATGTGGAGGTTACTATGAAATTCGGAGTCAATACCTGGGTTTGGACTTCCCCCCTGACCACCGAGGAAATCAAAACCCTGGCCCCGCACGTCAAACAGGGCGGCTTTGATTGGATCGAGCTGCCGCTGGAAGGCATCAATGATTTTGACCACGCCGAAGCCGCGGCGATCATCCGCGCCAACGGCCTGGGCGTCAGCACCTGCGCGGCGATGGGGCCGGACCGCGATTTGATCCACCCCGATAAAGCCATCCAGGAAAGCGGTGCGGAGTACGTGCGCCAGGCCATCAAAGCGACCCAAGCTGTCGGCGCGACCAACCTGGTGGGGCCGCTCTATTCCGCCGTAGGCCGCACCTGGCAGTCCACCCCCGCTGAGCGGGCGCGTGATCTGGACCTGCTCGTGTCCCATTTGCAGCCCCTGGCCGAATTCGCCGCCGATCACGGCGTGGTTCTGGGCATCGAGCCGCTCAATCGCTTTGAGACCAGTTTTATTAACCTGGCCGCCCAGGTGGTCGAGCTGGTAGATCGGGTGGATCGGCCCGCCTGCCGGATCATGCTCGATACCTTTCATATGAACATCGAAGAACCCTCGCTCGGCGACGCCATCCGCGCTGCCGGCCCCCGCTTGTGCCACCTGCACTCGTGCGAGAACGACCGCGGCGCACCCGGCTCCGGCCACGTGCCCTGGAACGACGTGGCCCAGGCCATCAAAGACATCGCTTACGACGGCCCGGTGGTGATCGAGTCCTTCACCCCCAAAGTCAAAAGCATTGCCCGCGCCGCCGCCATCTGGCGCCCCCTGGCCGAAAGTCCCGACGCCCTGGCGTTCAACGGGGTGGCGTTTCTGAAGAATTTATTGAAGTAAGGAGTAGGGAGCAAGGCAGTTCCAAGATTAAAAACGTGTTGCGTGTTGCGTCTTGCGTAAGGCAAAGCGAACGGAACACGCAACACGCATAACTATTTTCCTAAAACTGCCTGGAGTTTTTTCCCCTACTCCCTACTTCCTACTACCTACCCAGGAGACAACGATGCCCAAAACAATTCTCCTCATTGGCACATTGGATACCAAGGGAGCGGAATATGCCTATGTCCGCGATTTGATTACGGCCCGCGGTCATCAGGTGTTGACGCGTCAATGCCGGCGAGGCCGGCGAACCGACCTTTGCCCCGGACATCAGCGCAGCGGACGTGGCCGCTGCCGGCGGCGGCGATCTGGCCGAACTGCGCCGCCAGGCCGACCGGG
>JAAUSP010000864.1 GCA_012032575.1 Anaerolineales bacterium
AATTTAAGAAACATCTGTGGCGGCAAAGCCCACATACCAGCACCTACCCGGCATTGACGCCAGCGATTTGCGACTCTTCTTCGCCTGGGCGGATAAACCACCAACTGCTATCACCGTTAACGATATGGATGATTATATCGTTCACTGCCAAGAGCAAGGCCGCGCCATTGCCACCGTCAACCGGCGCTTGACAGCCCTGCGCTCGTTTTACCAATTCCTTGAAAACGGGATCGAGAACCCACCCCCTAACCCCGTCATCCCTCGACGACACTTCATCCGCCAAAGATGCACTCTACCCCGTGATGTTACTGACAACACGCTCGACCGGCTCTTTGCCGTCATCTCCACGCCCCGCGACAAAGCCATTTTTCTGCTGATGCTGCGCTGCGGTTTACGAGTAGGCGAAATCCGCCAACTTTCTTTAACTGATCTTGACCTGCAACCGTCTCCCGGTCATCTGTCCAGACTCTGGATATGTGGAAAGGGTGGCAAGCAGCGTGTAGTTTATCTTTCTCCACAAGCCCTGGCTGCATTGAGTGATTGGCTAACCATCCGGCCCAACAGCCCCGACCCAGCAGTTTTTCTCAACCCTAACAATCACCGTTTAAGTGTAACTGGCATCCAAAAACGGTTAGCTCACTATTGTCGCCAGGCCGGAATATGGCTTACCTGCCATCAGTTGCGCCATACGTTTGGCCGCCATTTGACCGAGGCGCAAGTGCCGGTGACGACTACCCAACGGCTTTTGGGCCACGCTCAGTTACGAACGACCCAAATTTACACCCACCTCTCCAATCGGCAGGCCCAAGCCGAATTTGATGCAGCGATGGTTCAGATTACTGGCTGGTTTGGACGACAAGACCAGACCCTAAAGGTCTGCGAAACCTTTAAGGTCTCTCAGCCCGAAGGAGTCGGGCTATGACTCTCAGCACCGGCCAACGTTGCTTTCATTTCAAACATACCCAACCCACTGACCCGACTCTTAAACCCTTCGCCGAATGGTCGCCAGCCAATCAAAAATTTTTGCCGGCTTCCGCGATTGGCTCAAAGCTGACAATTACAGCGACAGCGCCGTAAACCAGTACAGCGTTGTTGTCCGTTTAGCTCTCGGCATGCTCGACAAATCCTCTTGCGAAATTGATCCTGCCGCCGATTTGGACCGGGTACGAGATTACCTGGCTCATCGCTTTGACAAAGCCTCAACCCTGGCGACCTACCACAAAGGCTTGGCTAAACTGGCTGACTATCTGCGCCAATGCCAGCAACAGTCACCTCCATCACCAGAAATCAACTGGGATAGGTATCTCGGCTCATTCCCATCCTGGCTGGCTGACGATATTCGTGCCTATGTCCTCCACTGTCGCCGGACCTGGCTGCCGGAACAGTGGCACACTCTAACGCTTGGTTTGCTTAATCACATGACCGGGACATTGTGTGGGTTAATTGGCGATATTCCCCTGGCCAACTTGGCCGATTTGACCCCGGCCCGTTGGTTCGACTACGTGGATTTACGCCTGAACGCCGGTATCAAACCAACCACGTTGAACCGTGAATTATACGACCTGCAAGATTTTCTGCGGTTCGTGGAGGAATTAGGGCAGCCTATTTGTGAACAGATGTTGAATCTCAAACCGCTGGCAACCGGCGACCGGCTGCCTCGTGATGTGCCGATTGACCATCTTCACCAATTGAGCCGACAGATTGAAGCCGAAGCTACAACCACCCAACCGGATGCCCATTACAAAGCTGCGATGGATCGCGCCTGGCCGAAGGTGGCTGATTTTACACAGCGGTCTTCGGACCTGCGAAATTCGCCGTTTGCGTTTAAGCGATCTGAACCTGGAAGCCCGACAGGTGCGGATCGAGCAGAGCAAGGGGCTACAAGATCGGATGGTATTTTTTGAGCCAAAACAGGGGATCGAGGTGTTTGAAAGCTTACTTGGCACTTCGCGGCCCGGCGGAGACGGATTACGTTTTTATCTATCGCCGCCAGCCGCTCAGGGTCGGCTATTGTGGCCGGCGGCTGCGACTCTATGGGGAACAGTGTGGGCTGTATGTTACACCGCATCAACTGCGCTTTAGTTGTGCCACCTTGTTACTTAATGCCGGAACGCCGATCCTGACCGTGCAGCGAATTTTGGGCCATCAACGGGTGGAGACAACGCTGCGGTATGCTCGGTTGTATGATAACACTATCGCCGGGGATTATGGTCGAGCGATGGCGGAGGTGGAAGAGGAGGATTATCAATCCCGCGTAAAGTGGAGAAAGCGGAACTAGTCAATGACTATTCCACTTTGAGAGTTGAATTGGGTTGGGTCTAACCTGCGGTTCGACCCAACCCTCTATTTTTCGAATCAATACACCTTTCGACCCCTTAAAGCCGGGTCTAAAGCCATTTAGCCTTTTGACAAGAATAAGAGAATCTACAAACTCTTACGCAACCCCAAAGAAACGTTTTACTTTTCATTTTTAATAAGCGACTTTACAAAATTTTCTGCTTCATCTTTAGTCCATACCGTGTAAAGTAGATTATCATCATTTCCGTTGCGCCAGAAAAAGCATGATTGATAAGGAATTCCAGAAATCTGATCATCTCCACTAGCATCTTTCTTAACTTCACAAGCTCTAACTCCTTTAGGTGCCCAAGAGGTGATGATAAAGCTGTCCAACATTTTTAGACCAGATATATATTGATTACGGTAAGTTTTTATTCTTGCTACTCGTTCCAGTTTATGTGAATTTTCAATAGTAAAGTATGTATCAACTGTTAGTCTTTCGAGTCGGGTTTTGTAATATATTGTTAGATTCAGCGTTACATAATTAGAGGGAGAGACAGGATAATATAATGGAAGATCCTTTTGGTATGCTTCTTCAAAAGAGATAGGACCATAACTATAAACTTTATTGATATATAGTGGCCAACCAGGGTGGTATATTGAAAATTGTGTAAAAAAGTGGGAGCCGGTATCCTAAAAGGTTGCGACACCTAAATAAGAAAGGATACCAGGACTCCCAACATGGAGAATAATCAAGAGCAAATAATTAGTCAA
>JAAUSP010000865.1 GCA_012032575.1 Anaerolineales bacterium
TGATAAAGTGTTTCGGTTATTGCCGGAATGAAATGGGCAGGTGGTGCTTGCTGTTCGTCTTGTATTTCCACTTCTTTTGCCGTCAAAAGGTCAACACCATATCCCCCAAATAATGAAATTGTTATTACAACTGAAATGGAAACTAGTGCTATTTTGTAGACTTTATAACGTATATTCTTAAAAGTTTGTTCATCATTAAATGACTTAAACTTTTTAATAGAACTCAAAATTTGAAACTCTAACACTTCATAAAAATACTGAGAGAATTTGAGAAATATATCTAGCATCTTCTGTATCGGCTTCATATTCTATATTCCCCTCTTTTCTAAATTCAATTAGATTTAAGAAAAACTTATGTCATGAAATATATTATGGTAAGTTCAAATTTTTGTAAAGTCTTTCTCAATCAATTTAAATGCTTTTTTAGGCTACTAGATATAGTTATCAATATTCAACCAACATCCTGTATTTAGGGGTTATTAGCTCAAAAAAATTGCCTTTAAAGCCCTTTTGGCACACATATTTGATAGTTTACAATTTTAGTCCAGTTCATCACAAAGTGACTTCCAATTTGAGCAGCGGGCTAACGCCGCTATTAAGCCGATGGCGAAGCGGGCAAACTTCGCTTCAATTAAACGAGCCGTCGAGAGCGTATAACTTTCCAATTACCCGGCTGTAGCCATTCGGCTTGAATAGCCTTGTTGGGCCGGCCCGATTTCCAAACAGCGCCGGAGCCTGTTTTTGGACAGGTTTAGTTTTTACCCGCTTACGGGTAACTATCCCACCCCGGTTCCACTGACCAACTCTCCGGGTCTTTTTTCGGTTGGGTTACTTTACGCTCACCGAAACGCTTCTTTCCCGCCGCCCGACCACCCTCCGATTTTTACCGTCTTTAGTCGGCCCAACGACACTGCCATACAGCGCGCGGTGCGAAGCGCACCGCGCACCTCTTCTTGTTTCATTATAAACTTACTTCGCTCCACGCATGACGTGCCAATCGCAACCTTCCATTTTACTCCCCGACCACAATCATACTCCAGGTAAAATCTTGTTCAATCAGGAATCAGGGTGTATCTTTGCTTGCTTTTTTAATCTCTCTCAAATGCTCCTGGATATGCTTATTGACAATATCCAGATGTTCCTCGGGTGTATATTCTCTTGAACCTTTTTGTAGGGGATTAATCTGAGTTTGGCGTTTAGAATGTTTTCTTGAATGACCCTGTGGGCAGCTTCTAATCTCTTAATTATTTCTTCTACTGCCTGTGGCCTCATTTCATCTAAACAACGTTGATTGAGGTCGCTATATTTTCCTTTCAATGGTGTTGGTTTTATGTCATTAACAAGGTCGCTGACATTTCGGGCGAAGCTTTCATGCCAAAAAGTGATGTGTCCCAAAATATCTTTGGCTGTCCAATCTTCATTTACAGCAATTCCAGGGGTTATCATGTTTCCATAAACACCAAATAACTCCGAGATAGTCTCATCCAATTGCTTGAGAAGTTCTTCTCTCGTTTTCATATCCTTTCCTGCCAACATAAAACAAGATTAGATTCCTGGCTTTATCTCTTCATTCATTCTTGTGGCAGCAATTCTTTAGCCGGCCCAACGCCGCGCTTCTGCCGCTGGCGGGTTAGCGTGTAGCGGTTGTTGATAAACCAACTTGGCAGACGCAACAGACTACAACAGACGCCAAGATTAGCCAGTCGGTAGCAAGCGCATTGTTAGGGGGTGTTTGGGATGTAAAGTTTACTTCTATACTCAAGCGCCCTCCTTGTTGACCACTAAAAACAATAATTTCTCATTTGATGTAGTAAAACAGTTCATTTTGCTCACTATAAGAAACACTCTTGTTATTATAAGGCCAAGGATCAAATTTTAACTCTGAGTATTGGTAAAGTGCGGCTCCTGAGAACCCATAATTCTCATAAGCTGGGCCTTGAAGCATAATAACCGAATAGTCTTGACCTGTCCCATTACATCCTCTCATCTCGTCATGCCACAATTGTTTACTTGCACCAGATGGGGGGAGTAGACTGCTGGGGTTTTGTATATTTTGGCAACTACCATCATTTAAATCCTTGGCAGAAATCGCAGAAACTTTACCCAACTCATCTATAAACATCATCCCTGTAGTCATATTGTTTCTAAGGGCACGCCACCGATCAGCTTGAATAACTCCTGTCTCTGATATTGTTACTTCTGGAACTTCTCGAACTCGAATTCCATCAGTGTGGTAAGCAAATAGTGTCCATCCACCACCTTGTTGGGTCATATCACAATACACCTCAAATGGATCCAGCCGTCCCTCAGATCCATCAGCGTCAATAGTATAATAATCGTCACCTTGACTTTGCCCATTTTCCAGAATTTCCTGGCAGGAACGAAAAAATCCCCCTGGTGCAGTGGCTTGTTCAGTGATTTGTTCAGGAATAGTCGTTGGAGGGGCGATTGGTATAGCGGTGTTTGTCGGTAGTGGAGGTAATGTATGAGTTGGAGATGGCAAATTGGTGGGGCTGGAGTATCAGTTGGTATTGGGGCAGGTTGTACCGATGAAGTAATTTTTGGAGGAGGTGAACCCCTGAATAAATCCATAGCATTTCCGAAACCTAAAAACGCACATAGAGAGATGACACAGGGAATTATGGCAGCAAGTGCAAGTATTAAATTTCCCAGTTTCCCTAACCTTGAAAGAAATGATGGTTTAGGTTGTTGTATTGGTTGTGTTTGTCCCATTACAGGCGACAGGTTCGGAGAATATGGGTTCAAGGATGCCAACTCATTTTGTAATATTTCTATTTTTTTCTCCACATCCTCAATCTCTATAACAATACTTGGGTCAGCGAAATTACCATACCGAGCTTGCTGTTCTTTAAGTTTTTGTAACCGTCGATTGTGTTCCTCAATAAGTTTTTGTATGTCATGCTGACGAGACATAGACTATCTACTCCTAAAAATAGGATAAATTCTACATTTTCGGGAAAACCAAGCCGCCTAACGCCTAAGTTAAGCCGCACCGGGTCAGGCCCGCAGAAGTAGACCCACCCTGATCT
>JAAUSP010000069.1 GCA_012032575.1 Anaerolineales bacterium
GAATCCCTTAGCCTACTCTGTTGAAAAATTTAGCCACCAATTTTCAACAGCCACCCTAAACGCACAAATCGCTCCTCTCTATGTTGCCGACGCTGTAAGGTAAACTAAATATTTGACACATTGATTGCCATGGGTGAGCGGTCATGGGTCAATTTTTAATTATTTTAGTTGAAAGGAGAGAGGTGTTTTATGGTCGCAAGAATGTTTTCTTGGCTGGCCGGCCTGACTCTGGTTCTGGTCTTTTTAGTTATTATCAGTCCAGACCTGTTTCGGGGGTATGTCTTTAGTCAAGACGAGCGCAGTAGCGGCAGGCGAGTTTACGAGACCTATTGTATCGGTTGCCACGGACAGAATGGGCTGGGTGATGGTGAGGCGGCAGTTTTTCTCAATCCCCAACCCAGAAATTTTGTTAACGGACAATACAAATTCTTCTATTTTAGCGAAGCGGGGCCACTGCCTTCGGATGAAAGCTTAAAGCTGACCATTCGTAATGGTATCCAGGGTTCGGCCATGCCTGCTTTTCCCCTCCTCACTGACCAAGAAATTGGCGATGTAACAACTTACCTCAAAAACCTGCGCGAAGGCGGCTGGGTTGAACCGGAGCCGGTCCAGGCAGCCGGCGTCTCTATCGAGGGAACTACCGGGTCTGAAATATTTACCAACGCTGGCTGTAATGCATGCCACCAATTTGACCCGTTGGGTTCTGTCGGCGGGATTGGGCCAGACCTTACTCAAGTGGGCAGCCGTTTGAGTGTGGACGAAATTAAAGATTCGGTCATTAATCCCACGGCTGTTACTGCTGCCGAATGTCCGGGTGGTCCCTGCCCTCAGGGCGTGATGCCTCAATACTTTAAAGACCGGTTGACCCCGGAACAGATTGATACACTGGCCACATATTTAGCAGAGCAAAAATAACCCAGGAGGAAAGAACACATGACTGTAGCAGTTGCCAAAAGACGCGCCCCGCTTGGCGTATCAAACCCCCTAATTAATTTAGGATTGGTGAGAGCACACATCATTGCTGGCTTTGTCTTTTTGATTATCGCCATGCTGATGGGTATTTTCTACTCGCTTCAACTGAATAATTTGTATCCCTTTCCTGGCATCGAGTTTCTCTCGCCGGGACGCATCCGTATGATCCATACCAATGGCGTGGCCTACGGCTTTATCGTCAATGTTTTTCTGGGCGGGTTGTATTGGGCCGTCCCCCGATTAACGCAGCGGCGAGTATTGCACGATCTTTTAGGCTGGTTGATTTTTTGGGTCTATCTGTTCATTATTTTATGGACGGTGGTAGGAATTTTGGCCGGTTATGCTCAGGCGGTCGAATGGGGTGAAACTCCCGGCGCTTTTGCGGCCAATGGTACCTGGCTCTTTCCCATTGATGAATTGGTCATGGTTGGCCTGATTTTGATTGCTGTCCAGTTTCTGGTTCCCATTTTTCAGTTTGGCAGCAAACAGCCCATGTATGTCAGCCTGTGGTACTTCTCGGTAGCGTTCATCTGGGTGATTTTGACCTATGCGATGGGCAACTACCTGCCCGAATTTGTCCCTGGCGCGGGCGGAGCTACTTATGTGGGTCTGTTCATCCACGATTTGGTGGGCTTGCTGGTTACACCCCTGGGTTGGGGCATGATGTACTACTTTGTCCCGGCTCTGTTGAAGAAACCCATCTGGAGCCACGCGGTATCGCTGTTGGGTTTCTGGGGACTGGCCTTTTTCTACCCGCTGCAAGGGGTGCATCACTTCATCTATAGCACCATCCCCATGTTTGCCCAGTTTGGGGCGGTCGTCTCAACCGTCGCCATCGAAATTATGGTGGTTACGGTGTTCATCAACTTCTTTATGACCCTGCGCGGGCGCGAGATTGCCCCGGTGACCAATATGCCGATCCGCTGGTTTTACACCGGGATGGTCTTTTACGTGATTACCTGTATCCAGTGTGCGGTCCATGTACAGTTCTGGGCGCAAGAGTTTGTCCACTTTACCGATTGGGTGGTTGGACACGCCCACCTGATCATGTTCGGCACCTTTGGCTTTTGGCTCATCGGCATCACCACCGATTTGTGGCCGCGGGTGTTGGGGCGAAAAAACTGGTGGTCGCCGGCTTTGCACGAGGCGGTTTTCTGGATGTGTACCATCGGTCTGGCCTCGATGTTTGTGGCCTTGACCTCAGCCGGCCTGGTCGAAGGTTATCTGTGGAAAGGGTTGGCTCCCTGGGAAGTATCGCTCCAATCGGTTCGGCTCATCTGGCTTTTCCGCACGGCCACCGGTTTGCTCATGTTTGCCGGCGTGCTGCTCTTCGCCTTCAATATGTATATGACAGCCACGACCCCCGAAGCTGAAGAAACATCGCCCAATCTGGTACCGGCCCCGGCCAAGTAGGATAAGGAGAGTTCTGATGGAAAAAACGATTGAGAAATTTCAATTTATCTTTCTGGTTGCCGGTGTTGGCTTTTTTGCCCTGGCGTTTGTGGTCTCCGGGGTGGTCACGGTCAATGCCCTGTCTAATCTGCCCTATACTACTCTGGACGAGATATCCCAGGATGTTAGCCCTTACTTTGTAGCGCTTTCCACCCAATACCCGGAGCAGTTTGAAAAGTATTATCCGGGCGGCCCCACCCCCGAAAACTACCGGGAAGCGCTCCTGTTAGCCCGCAATACCTATATTGGTGAAGCCTGCTGGCACTGCCATTCGCAGCAAGTGCGGCCTGTGGCTAATGAGGATGTGCGTTTTGGCCCTGTCTCTACCGCCGCCGAACAGCAGCACGAACTGATGATGCCGCAGTTGATGGGAACGCGCCGGGTTGGACCTGACCTGTCCCGTGAGGGCGGTTATCGCTCTAACGATTGGCATGTGGCCCATTTTTACAGCCCCCGCTCGGTCGCACCCACCTCGGTGATGCCCAGCTATACCTGGTTCTTTGACGGCCAACAGCCCAATAAAAAGGGCCTGGCGATGATTGCCTATATGCAGTGGCTTGGCACAAACGTCGAACGATGATACAATGAGGCAAAAGCGCGAGGAGGCGAAATATACCCCCGCCTCCTCGCGTCAGTCACCACCCCTTGCCTCACTAAGGAGCAGTAAAGATGAATAAAAATCGTTTCAAAGATGGCAGATTTGTTTCGGTGGTTGTTATCGCCCTAACCGTTGGGGCTGCCGGACTTACCTTTATGTTCAAGCTCTACGAATTTGTGGCCGCGTCAACCACTGGTATTGTGCCTGGAATCGTTACGGCGACGGTATTGCCTTATTTCTTTATCAGCGGCGGTTTTTTGTTGTTAGCCGGTTGGGCCTGGGCCGGGGGGCACTATAAAAACATCGAAGGGGCCAAGCGGGACATGCTGATGCAAGAAGAAGCCTATGAAAAATTAGAGCGCGAGCACAAACTCTTTTATAATAAATAGAGCGGAGAGAGACTGATGCGACAACCATCACAAAAATTAATTATCTTCTTTATTGTAGCTTTGGGTGCCGGTTTTGCCGTGTCTTTTGGCATTATGACCTATGTCCTGGATGCCCCGCTGCGCCTTTATGGTTTTCTTAACCTGGTTGTAGTAGCCTTGTTAGTAGCTGGCCTGCTGGTGGTCTGGTTTGACAAGCCGATGGAGTTGGGGTTATTCAAATGGCCTGCCTCCAAACCAAAGGTCGAGGCCGCGAGCCGCCAGACTGTGCGCAGTGCAGCCCCGGCTGCTCGTCAGACTCCAGCGCACAGGTTAACATTCCCAAAGGCAGTGGCTTCCCGCACGAAACACCCACCGACCATTGGGACATCAACTTTGGCGATAGCGAGCAGGTCTATCAAGGCACCGATCTCCCGGTTTGGATTCTGGCCGGTTGGGCGGCGTTTATCATCTGGGCGGTGGTTTACCTCATCTCCGGCCTGCCAACCTTCCATTACTAATGTAGCGCATGCACCAGCACCCTCTGACCGATGAGCTGAGTTTTTTTCTCCTGTTGACCACCGGCCTCTTGACCGGCCTGAGTCACTGCATCGGGATGTGTGGTCCACTGGTGGGGGCGTTTGCCTTGCGACGGCGATCTCAGCGGCAGGAAATTTCGACGCCGCTGTTGCTCTTTCAAACAGGCCGGTTAACCACCTATATGCTCCTGGGGGCAGGGCTGGGTCTGGCCGGCGGGCTGATTGAGGGAGGCGCTGCCTGGCAGGGTTGGCAAGGCGGCCTGTCGGTTATCTTTGGCCTACTGATGGTGCTGCTGGGGTTGAATTTATTGAAAATTCTGCCGATGCCGCCCTGGTTGGCTTCGCTGGCGCTGGCTCGTCTGGTAAGCGGCTGGCTCAAATACTGGTTGGGTTCATCCCAGCCAGCCGCGCCTTTTGTTCTGGGGCTGGCAAACGGCCTGCTGCCATGTGGGGCGGTGTATTCACTGGGGTTGTTGGCCGCTGCCAGCGGCGATCCCCTCAAAGGGGCCAGCATCATGCTCATCTTTGGCCTGGGAACGCTGCCGGCCCTGTTGGGGTTTGGTCTTTCGACTGCCTGGCTGAGTGTGCGCTGGCGCAGCGGTTTTTTTCGAGTGGCAGCGGTGCTGGTGGTGATTGTGGGGGTGCAATTGACCTTGCGCGGCCTGGCCGCCAATGGTCAACTGCCTCACGCAGCCGTTGGCAGTGTGATGTTATGGTAGAGCGAGTGACCGGGCTGCACACGATGCACAGGTTGACTGCGCTCTTGAGGATGTAATGTATGGGAGTTCGTCTCCAAAAGCTCCAAATACCCACCGGACACGATATTTCCAACTCCCTCTCGGAAGTCGAAAACGCAACATCCAAAACCCAGGCTGATTGTGCGCTGTGCGGCCTGCCGGCGACTCGCCATCTGACCGAGTCCTTCAACGGCGAAACCTTGATTTTCTGCTGTTACGGCTGCCGCCATATTTATGAAGTTGTCGCCCCCGACCTGGCCAACGGCCTCGATCTGCGGCAGGCGATTGGCCGGGCCGGTTTGGACCTCAACGCCCCATGCTGTCGGGGGGCGATTCACGGCGACCCGGCTCAGGAAGTCGCCCGGCTGCTTTCCCGGCTGATGCTCAACGCTTTTCTGGCCATGATGGTCATGGTGCTGAGCCTTTCGCTTTACTCCGATTTCTTTTTTGCCTCCTGGGGCCAACTGGGCCAGGGGACACGCTCGATGCTGCAAGCCATTGCCATGCTGTTCGCCACCCCGGCGGTACTGCTGCTGGCCTTGCCCATTCTCGAAGATGCCATTTTTACCTTCCAGGTTTACCGGCGCTTGACCACCAGCGCCCTGATTGCCATTGGCAGTCTGGCCGCTTATGGGTTGTCGGTTTATGCCACCTTCACCGGCCAGGGGCAGACCTATTTTGAAACGGCCACAATGACCCTTTTGCTGGTCACATTGGGCCGCTGGCTCGATGCCAAAACTCAGGTTGAAAGCGCCCGTGCCCTGGATGAATTGCTGGCTCGAACCCCGGCTGAAGCCAGCCTGATTACCACTTCCGGGCCGGATGAAACCGAAATTCGGGTTCCCGCCGACCAGCTCCAACCCGGTGATCGCATTCGGGTGCGCCCCGGCGAAAACTTTGCGGTGGATGGGCGGGTTATTTACGGTGAGGGCAGTGTGGATGAGGCCAGCATCACCGGTGAAGCCACGCCGGCCTACAAAGGCCCTGACCAGACCGTTTATGCCGGCACGACCAACCTGGATGGCAGCTTTGTGGTTGAGGCCACCCAGGTGGGGGAAGAGCGGGTGATGGGCAAATTGATTCGCCTGCTCGACGAAGCCCGGCTGCACCGCGCCCCCATCGAGCGCCTGGCCGATCAGGTATCGGGTTATTTTGTGCCGCTGGTGATTGTGCTGGCGGCAGGGACATTTGCTTATTGGACCTGGCAGGTCAATTTTGAACAGGGATTGATGACCAGTCTGGCCGTACTGCTCATCGCCTGCCCGTGTGCTCTGGGTGTCTCGACGCCCTTGGCAATTTGGGCTGGGCTGGGTCGGGCGGCTCAGCAAAGTGTGCTCATCCGCGACAGTATGACTCTGGAAAAGCTGGCCCGTATCCGGCGTGTCTTTTTTGATAAAACGGGGACGTTGACCACGGGTCAATCTACTTTGGCCGAAGTTGTGGTGAGAGGACCGGGGACCGGGGATCGGAGACCGGAAGGAGTTGCAGACAGCGAGATTGCGATTGGGCAGAGGTCCTCGCTTGATGAAACCAGGTTATTGCAAATTGCCGCCTCACTGGAACATGGCTCTGAGCATCCGCTGGGCCGGTCCATTCAGGCGGCGGCTGTAGCTCAACTGTTGCCCTGGCTGCCGGTGGAGAATTTTAAGGCAATGCCGGGTTTGGGCGTCAGCGGGCTGGTGGATGGTCAGGTTGTTTGCGTGGGCAGTTGGCGGCTGGTCGAGCAGCAAGGCTTATTCCTGTCCCCTGCATTGAAGACAGAGCGCCGGCGGCTTGAACAGGCCGGGATTACCGTGGTGCATGTGGGCTGGTCCGGGCTGGTGCAGGGCCTGCTGGGTCTGGCTGAAACCGTGCGGCCAACCGCTGCCTCGGCCCTGGCCGATATGCGGAAGCGCCATTTGACCGTTCAGGTGCTAACCGGGGACAGTGCGGCTGCCGGCGGCGCTTTAGGCGAGCAGTTGAACGTGGTTGTGCAAAGTGAACTGCTGCCCCACGACAAAGTCAAACTGATTGAACAGGCCGAAGCCAGCGGCCCCACGGCCATGGTTGGCGATGGTTTGAATGACGCGCCGGCATTGGCCCGCGCCAGCGTGGGCATCGCCCTGGGCTGCGGAGCCGATGTTACCCGCGAGGCTGCCGATGTCAGCCTGCTCGGCACGGATTTGGCCCAAATTACCTGGACTCTGGCCCTGGCCCGCCGGGTTTACCGCACCATCGGCTGGAATTTGGGGCAGGCTTTCGCCTACAATGTGATTGGCATCGGGCTGGCGATGGCCGGCTATATGCACCCGGTCCTGGCCGCCTCCGCTATGGTGGTGAGCAGCCTGATTGTCGTCAGCAATTCATTGCGTATCTTCAGATTTAAGAGTATCTAATGAGGTGAGGGAGCGATGAGACGAAGAACCCCTTCGCGTCCTCGCCTCACCAGTCATCGCATCTCTAATAAGGAAACCAAACATGCAAAAATTCTGGATGTCGTTAAAGCAAAACTTCTGGCCTATTTCGGCCCTGATTTTCTGCCCGTGTCACCTGCCGTTGAGCATGGCGGCTATCGCCAGTCTGACGGCGGGGACGGTGGTAGGCGGATTCATTTCGACCTATTACAGTTCGATTGAAACGGTGCTGGCGATTGCGTTTTCTTTCTATTTTGTGTTGGCCTTTATGATTTGGGTGGTGCGCGGCCCGCAACCGGTGAAAGGGGCCACTTGTGTGATTGGTCCTCGTGGCGAACAGCGCCCAACCGGTCTTTCGACCAAACAAATTGTGGTGTGGGGTATTGTTGGCATGTTTATGATGCCGGCGCTAATCGCTATCAGCCTCTTCACCAAGCAGAATTTTGCCGATGGCGTCCTGAGCCAGGTTTTTGCAGTCAACCCTGATGTAAACTCCGGCTTGATCTGGCTGATTAGCCTCTCCACAGTGGTGATGATCCCGGTTATGGTTATCTGGTTAGTCTGGATGTGGCTGGCCTGGTCCAAACGTGATTATTCTCAGGGGGATGTGGATAGTTGGAACTATGAATACGAATAATTCAAACCTGCCGGTGGCTGAGGGCGAAAAAGCTCGCCGCCGCTGGCCGCTAAAAACGCTGATCGAGGTATTGCCCCTGCTCATTGCGTTGACAGCTATTTTTAGCTACTCCACCATTCGCAATGTAACCAATGTGGCCCTGATTACGCCCCTCGATGAAGTGCTGGGGGGAGTGCCATTATGGGTGGCCGGCTTAATGGGCATGGTCGCCCTGGTTGGAGTTTTGGGCATGGGCTGGCTGATTTTTCTGTTCAGCCGTGCTCCGGTGGCTCCGGACGGAAGTGATGAGGAATAGAGAGCACAGGATTGTAGGTTATGCTTAAATTGTTGGGCGGAAGTGGTTGGGTAACCGGCCTGCTGATCTTTTCGATGCCGATTATGCTGGTTTTCTTTTTGGGCAGCCAGATGGCTTACAGCCAGGTAAACAGCCAGTTTGAAACCTACCAAAATATACCTGAAGTTACCAGTTTGGCTCAATTGGAGACAATCCCGGCAGGCCAGGTAATCATGGTTCGAGGCCAGATTGCTGTGACGCCCCCCAATGCTGCCACGAATTTGGTAATTTATCAGGAGCGCCCAACTGAAGGGCGCGAGGTTCGTTTTGGCGAGAAGTTTAGCTTGGTTTTTCCGCAGGTTGAATTGAGTTTAGAGGGCGGCCAGATCAAGATTAGCCCAAGCCTCACCCGCGAGCGCGTTATTCAACATGAATTGCATTCGGTCGCTCAGGGCGAGTTGACGCTTACCGGTTTCCGCCCCGGTGATCTGGTTACGGTGCAGGGTGAGTGGCAGCCGGCATCCACCAGCCTCAATGAAGCTACCGGTATTACCGGGGCCGATAAAGCCAGCCTGGTCGCTGAATGGCAGGACTCATTTCGGAAAGTCGGTTGGGTTAGAAATGGGCTGGGCCTCTTGACCCTGGCGGGCCTGGTTTTATTGGTGGTGCGGGTGCGTCAGACCCGAGCGAGACTAATAGCAGACGAAACATGTCCAACCCCGAAGACCGAGACCGCGACAATAGTATAGCCATGATCATGGTCGTGGTGGTGGTGCTGGCTATCCTGATTATCACTGTTTTGACCATCACTGCAATTATAGCCGGGCCGCCTGCTGTGTGACATGTTTCATGGGAAACAGTGACATTCTTCACTATCCTGGTAGCCCCTAAATAATCTATAATCAGAGCCAGTTTTAGCTAAGGGGGGAACTTGAGCATGGCCAAACCTGCTTTTTTTGATTATCCAACTTTTAAAGAAACAAAAATTCCCAAAGTGCGGCTGGCCCACTGGAAACCGGTCACCCTCTACACCCGCTATCGCTGGCTGGTACAAGCGCTGGTGGTAATCTCGTTTGTGGTGGCCCCGGAACTACGCTGGCTCAAACTAGATTTTACCAACAATCAGTATTGGCTCTTGGGCCATCAGGTTTCGATGACCATTGCCCTGCAAGCGGTGGTCATTTTGTGGCTGGGTATCTATTTCATCAACTTTTTTGAAAATTATCTGATCGGGCGGCTGTTGTGCGGCTGGATTTGCCCCTGGGGACTGCTCAACCGCCTGGGAATGATAATTAATAACGCCCTGCGCCGCCACAAACAACGGTCGTTGCTGCTGGCTGGAGCAAATCTTATTTTTTCCCTCTCGGCCACCCTGGTTGTGATGAATTGGCTGATTGACCTGGGAACCTTGCTGCAACCTCAGCACCCCTATTTCACCTGGGTTTGGGGTGCTTTTGGCTTGCTGGTACTGCTGGGATTTGTGATTTTGCACCAGATGAGCTTTAAATTTTGCGAAAGTATCTGCCCCTTCGGCATGTACCTGACCGTTGTCACTCAGAAAAATTCGCTGCGGATTACTTTTGACTCCAGCCGGGCTTGTGTCGAATGTGGCCTATGTACCCAAGTTTGCCCCATGGATCTTTCGCCCCGCGAAATGGATTTTAAGGACTCGATGAATGGCGGTTTTGGTCAATGTATTCTCTGCGGCGACTGCATTGACGTGTGTCAGGTGCGCATGGATTTAGAAAATCTGCCGCCGCCTCTGCGCTGGAACACAGCCGAAGGGATTATTCCTCTGCTGCCCATCGAAGTAAAACAGGCGAACGGGTAGCCACATCACATCATGACTCTTCCTGTCGCAGAACAACCTGCTCCTCGCCCAATCCGCCCTCCGGTGCCCCAGCCGAACACACAAATTATGATTGGCTGTTTTGTCATTCCCTTGATAATCGCTGGTATCCTGGGAGGGGTGTTTTTAGCGGTTCAGGCCAATGCTTCATCCAGCCTGACTGTCCCCGCCAAGCAGATACTTCTGGTGCGTATTGCGCCCGATGAGGCAGCCCCCCTGGTTGCCCGTTTTGGCGAAAGGCGCAGGCTCAATATTACCGGACGTACCCCTGATTGGCGCTGGCTGGAAGTTGAATTATGGAATGACCGGCGCGGCTGGGCTTTGCGGCCTCTGGACATTCTGGTTTGGCAGCTTGACGCCCCGGAGACAACCCCCACCCCCACCGAAGTCGAACCGGCGGCTGTCGCCTCGGTAGCTGAAGAGATGGTATCCATACCGGCCGCCACTTTCACAATGGGCAGCCCGCCGGGGACAGGTGAAGCAGACGAGCACCCGGCCCACCTGGTTAAACTGTCATCCTTTGAATTAGATCGCACCGAAGTGACAGTGAGGCAATATTGGGAATGTGTAGCCGCCGGAGCCTGCGCTGCCCCCACCGCCGATTCCAGCGCCGATGAGCCTCATTATCTTAACGACCCGGCTTTTGATAATCATCCGGTGGTCAACGTACCCTGGCTGGAAGCAAGTCATTACTGTACCTGGCGTGGCAAGCGTTTACCCACCGAAGCCGAGTGGGAGTTTGCCGCCGGTTGGAATATAGAGCAGGGAGCTAAATTACAATGGTCTTGGGGTAACGAAGCCGCTTCCGGGCCGGTTAATGTGGGGGATACCTCACTGGGTAAGGCCGTGGTGGTCGGCAGCCTGACTGCGGATAAATCACCTTTGGGTGTGCTGGATATGGGCGGAAATGTCAGTGAATGGGTGTTTGATTGGTACAAAGTTGATTATTACGGCGTAGCCGATGAAACTAACCCGATTGGACCCACAAACCGGCGCGGTGAAGGGGTTGGAAAAGTTGTCAGGGGTGGTTCTTTTGCGGACTCGCTGGAGCATGCACGAGTTGCTAACCGGGGTAATCAAGCTGAGGAATATGGTTACTCAACCGTGGGTTTTCGCTGTGCCAGGGATATACCTCAATAAAGATTGCCAAAAATTCAAGATTAGGGCACAATCAGGCCACTTTGTGGCAAAAAATTATTTCCCTCATTGAACAGTATAGCACCTTTGTTTTAACCTCGCATCTCAATCCTGATTGCGACGCTCTGGGGTCGGAGTTGGCCCTGGCCGAGCATCTGGCTTGTTTGGGTAAAAAGGTGGTCATCATCAACACAGACCCGGTGCCGGATGCTTTTCGTTTTCTGGACCCCTTGCGAACCATCAAAAAATATTCGCCAAATAAGCACACCCCTTTGATAAAGAGGGCCGAGGTCATCATTGTTTTGGATGCTTCGGGAAGCTGGAAACGAGTGGGGCAGGTTGGCGACGCCCTGGCCCAGACAAACGCCGTTAAAGTCTGTATTGACCACCACCCCGATGCTACCGATTTTGTAGACGTAGCCGCCGTTGATACCGACGCAGCGGCCACCGCAGAACTGATATACGAGTTAGTAACAGCGATGCACGGAAAAATATCGGCTACTATGGCTCAGGCTTTATATGCCGCTATTGTAACCGATACCGGTAATTTCCGTTTTCCCAAAACCAGCCCGCGCACCCACCGCATTACAGGCGAATTGCTTCGGGCCGGGGCTGAACCCTATTCCATCTACCGCCAACTCTATGAGCGATATTCCCAGGCCCGCGTTCGGCTTAAAGGACATGTGCTCGATTCGATCAAAACGACGGCGCAGGGGCGTATTGCCTATTACGGCCTGGATCAATCAACTTTAAAGGCTTACAGGGTAAAAACCTCTGAATTAGATGGTTTTGCCGGTTTGGGGCAGGAAATTGGCGGGGTACAGGTAGCCGTTTTTTGTTTGCAAAGCTCCAAAAGTAAAGTGAAAATAAGTTTACGCAGTGACGGCACTGTTGCGATCAATCAATTAGCCCTTGCCTACGGGGGTGGAGGACATCCTTCCGCCGCCGGCGCAACCGTAACCGGCGAATTGACCAAAATCATGGCCGAGGTTGTCGGGAAGGTCGAACGGCTGCTGGAGGCACAGGCAGGCCAATAAACTGTAAAAGCAAAAGAGAATTGTCAATTTTTGTCTTTTTCTTATGCAATTCTAACGATAATGGTGTATAATCCTGCCGTATAAAACTTTTGATATACCTCCAAAGAGTTCAGGAGTACAAGATGCCCATCTATGAATATGAATGTTTAACCTGTGGGGTAACTTTTGAAAAGCGCCAGAGCTTTAGCGATGAGCCAAAAGCGGATTGCCCCAACGGTCATGCCGAAACGCGCCGGCTTTTAGCTGCTCCGGCCATTGTTTTTAAAGGCAGCGGCTTTTATATCAACGACAGTAAAGCCAGCAAAAGTAGTATTAATGGTAGCTCGTCAAAAGGTGAGAAATCAGATAGCAGCGCTGAGTCAAAATCTGAAAGTAAAACGGAAACCAAATCTGAAACCAAGTCCGAGAGTAGCCCGGCCAAAACTGAAGCTTGAGTTAAGTTTTGCTGCTGTCAAAAAAGCCCGGACTCAACCGGGTTTTTTTATTTCAAAGCATGAGGAGTTTTAGCCATGCCCATTCCCACCTCACCCCCTTCTAAAATATTAGATTTGACTCTTACCCTCAGTAATTATCCCATTCTGGCTAAAAAAATTCGCGCTCAGATGCGCCATGAACTTTTTGTCAAGGGTATCATCACCCCCACCATGCTCGAAGATGAGGTGGAGCGGAAAGCCATTGATACACAGCGGCAAGAAGGGCTGACGGATCCTTTGTACCAGGAAACAGAAGAAGTTTGGCAAAAACGGTTGGGCCGGGTGCGTGATAACCTGACAGATTTTTACTTTGCCTATAATCTGCCTTTTAGCCGGTTTGAAGAAATTGTAGCAGCGACCGTCAACGAAAATAGAGTAGGTCAGCCTCACAAAGTAGTTCTTACCTTCAACCCTGAGCTGGCCCCCTGGTATATGCTGTTTGAACAGGCTGAAAAATATTCCAATTATCCTCCAGAGATGTTTGAAAGCGTCAAACATCACATACGAGAAATTATTGTGGTGTTGCTAAAAAGCCTGGTCAGCGATCAACTGGCCTTTGTGCGGATTGCCCGCAACTTTGTCAATATTTTTGACCTGAAAGAGATTATGACCCGCAAAATTGGGCGCGGTAAAATAGGGGGCAAATCAGCCGGCATGCTCCTGGCCTATAAAATTCTCTGCCAACCCGACCCTGATGATGTGATTGATTTGAAGGAACACGTCGCCCTGCCCGAAACTTACTTTATCGGCAGCGATGTTTATTATGATTTTAAGACCATCAATAATTTTGAACAGACCACCAGCCAGAAGTATCTGACCCGTGAGGAAATTGAACGGCAGTACCCCCGCATTCGCACCACTTATCTGGCTGGCCGTTTTCCGGAGGATGCTACCCAACGGCTGCGGGAAATGTTGGTTGAAATTGGTAACTCCCCCATCATTGTTCGTTCATCCAGTTTGTTGGAGGATAACTTTGGCAGTGCTTTCGCCGGAAAATATGACAGTTTTTTCCTGCCCAATCAGGCGACGCCTGAAGAAAATTTGGCTGCGCTCATTCGAGCGGTCATTCAAATTTACGCCAGCGTCCTCAGCCCCGATGCGCTGTTTTATCGCCAGATTCAAGAGCTGGACGATTACGATGAACGTATGGCTATCCTGATTCAAAAAGTGCAGGGCGAGCCTTATGGAAAATATTTCTTTCCCTACGTGGCCGGTGTGGGTTACAGTTCCAATCCTTTTATCTGGAATAAAAAACTCAAGCGGGAAGATGGATTTTTGCGGATAGTGCTGGGGATGGGAACCCGCGCGGTAGATCGGGTGGACCGGGATTATCCGCGCATGGTTGGCCTGAGCCATCCCCAATTGCGCCCGGTGAGCGGGCCAGCCGATGTAATCAAGTATTCGCAGCGCTTTATGGATGTGATTGATCTGGAGGAAAATGTCTTTAAAACAATCCCTGTCACCGAAATCCTCTCCAATGGCTTTCCGGGGGTGCAGTTTTTGGCCTCGATTGACGAGGGAGATTTTATAAAACCTATTTTCTCGCTGGGCGCGGCCATTCCGCCGGAAAAATGGTGCTTACCTTCGACAACCTGCTCAAAAATACCGATTTCGTCAAGCTTATGAAAACGATTCTCAAGAAGTTGGATCGTTACTACGAACGTCCGGTAGATATTGAATTTGCGGTTCAATACATTCCCGGCTACCCCAAACCCAGTATTAAAATCGTTCTGCTGCAATGCCGCCCGCTCAGCAACCATAACTGGGCGCAGAATGTATCGGTGCCACACGATGTGAACACAACTGATCAGATTTTTACCGCAAATCGGCTGGTTCCCTCAGGCGTGGTTGATAAGATTAAATACATTGTTTATGTTGACCCGTTGGCCTACGGCCAGATTAACGATACCAGTGTGCGTATGGAGATAGCCCGGATTGTCGGGCGGTTGAATAAACGTCTCGAAGGTGAAAAATTTATTTTGATGGGGCCGGGCCGCTGGGGCAGTTCAAATATTGATTTGGGGGTTAAAGTCACTTACGCCGATATTTACAATACTTCGATGCTGATCGAAATTGCCGTGGCTCGAAATGGGCTAACCCCGGAATTATCTTACGGGACTCACTTTTTTCAGGATTTGGTCGAGAGCGACATCTATCCTCTTGCCCTTTATCCGGATAACCCTGGTATTCTGTTCAATTATTCGTTTATTAATCAGTGTTCCAATAAACTGACTTCACTATTACCCCAGGACAGCCTGTATGGCGATTATATTAAAGTTATTATGGTACCTGAAACAAACCCCAACAAATTGTTGCGGGTGGTTATGAGCGCCGAGGAAAGCATGGCATTGGGGTATTTGCACACTTATTAATCTGGACAAGCCAGAACCAAAGCAGAAAGCGATAAAAAAGCCCTACCAATTTGGTAGGGCTTTTTAGGCAAGTAAAGGCCAGATAATTAAATCCGCAATTCATAACCTTGACCACGGCGGGTCAAAATAAATTCAGGTACACGAGGGTTTTCTTCAATCTTCTGGCGTAACCAGCAAATGTGTACATCTAAAGTACGGGTGTCGCCGAGATACTCCGTATTCCACACCTCTTGCATCAACTCACTGCGACTTACCACCTTGCCAACATTCTTCATGAGGAGGGCCATCAGTTTAGTTTCTTTGGGGGTGAGGTGTATCTCGCCGTCTTTTTTCTTTAAGCTGGCTTTTTCCAGGTCTAAAACCATCCCGCTCACTTCGAGTGCTTTGCTGATTGATTTTTGGCGAGGCATAATAGTTCCTCCTCCTTGCGTTTAGGTTGTTAATTCACTTAATTGGTACTTGTTAATTAAGTTAAGTTGGAGTTATTATATCATTCCCAAAATCAAAAATCTATAGGAAGTGTGTCCCAACCCCCCCGTTTAACGATAGTACTCTTGTATGCTCGCCAAAACCACAACCTTTAAGACTAAATTGAACTGCTCCCTACCCTATAACAGACTCAACCTTTTCAATCAGAGCAATAGGACTGAAGGGCTTGGTGAAATAATCATCCGCACCGGCTACTTTACCGGTTTCAATATCAACTTCTTGGCCTTTGGCTGATAGCATTACAATGGTAATGTTAGCGGTGGCTGGATCAGCTTTGAGGAGGCGGCATGCTTCCAAACCATCCACATCGCTGCCTGGCATCATTATGTCGAGCAAAATAATGTCAGGATGTTCTGCTCTGGCGATATCCACAGCTTGCTGACCATTTTCGGCAGATAAGATTTGATAATCACCGATTTCAAGAGTCACTTGAACTAATTCTCGTACTTCAACCTGGTCATCCACAATCAGGATTTTCTTCATCGGGATTGCTCCTCTAAAAGTAAAAAATGAATTACCATGTTCAATTCTATATATATACTGTTGTTAAGCAAGAGACAATTAACTTGTAATAGATTTGTTCATTCCTTCAATGGAGGCTTGAGCGTGGGTGCTGGATTTTATTAAAGCTCGGTTAACCCGAACGGTTAGATCAGCCATACCGTAAGGTTTCACCAGGTAATCAACCGCCCCTTTTTGAATGGCTCGTTCTATTTCTGTGGTTGTATCCATAGCTGAAGTAATAATAACGGGGATATCTTTTGTTAAGTAATCTCTTTGTAGACATTCCAACACATCAAAACCTGTCATTCCTGGTAAAGCCAGGTCAAGCAAGATCAGGTTGGGAAAACAAGCGTTAGCCAATTTTAATCCTTCACTCCCATCTCCGGCTCCCAGTACAACAAAACCTTCGGTTCTCAGGATACGTTGCTGTAATTCGCGCAGGTTTTGGTCATCTTCGATGATTAGGATATAAAGCGGGCGGTTGCGGAATGGTAATAGAATGTGAACTGTTGTTCCAACTCCATATTGGCTCTCAATCCAAATTTTACCTCTGTGGCGTTCTACAATCAAGCGGCTAATGGTCATGCCCAGCCCGGTACCGCCTATTGCCGTATTAGAGGCATCGGCCCGATAGAAGCGGTCAAAAACCTGGGCCATTTGTTCTGGGGTCATGCCAATGCCGTGGTCAGTTAAGGTAAGATGTAGCAGATTATAGGCTTCTTCTATCTTTGCCTCTAAAATGATGTCACCACCGGCAGGCGAGTATTTGGTGGCATTGCTAAGCAAATTCTTAAATAGTTGGGCCAGTTTTACCGCATCCCCTTTTATTTGCGGCCAACTGCTAGCGCCAATCAAATGATAATGATGAGCTTGTTGATTTTCTTGAAAACCGAAGATGGTTTCTTCGGCTATTTTTTTCAAATCAACCACATCTTCAATGATCTCAAAGCCCTCCCCGGCTTCCAGCCGAGACAGGTCAAGGAGATCATCAAGGATCGCTCGCAGTGCATCGGCCTGCTGGTTGATAAAGGTGAGGTAACGATTTCGTCGCTCGTCGTTCAACTGGCGGGTCAACAGAATTTCACTAAAACCCAGAATAGAGGTTAACGGAGTGCGTAACTCGTGAGCAGCCACTGAAATAAATTCGCTCTTCAGCCGGTCCATTTCTTTGAATGGGGTAATATCATTTTGAACACCCACAAAACCGGTGGGCTGCCCATCGGGGCCAGGAATTGGCGTTATGGTGAGCAAAACATCATACAGGCTGCCGTCTTTCCGCTTGTTTACCAGTTCTCCCCGCCAGGTTTGTCCGGTTCGGATAGTTTGCCACATTTTGGTATAAAATACTGGGTTCTGCTGCTCGCTTTTCCAGATACGAGGCGTTTTTCCGACAGTCTCGGCACTGCTGTAGCCGGTTAGTTTTTCCATGGCCGGGTTGATATATTCAATAGCTCCGGCAAGGTTGGTCACTAAAATGCCTTCACCTACAGCATCGAAAATAGCTTGAAGCTCTGCCGTGCGTGCCCGGACCCGCTCATCAAGCGTCTGATTGATGTTGCGTAGTTCATTGGTTAACCATTCTCGTTCCAGTTCGGCCTGTTTCCGCTCGGTTATGTCACTGACCAAACCAAAAACAACTTTAGAGGATGATCCTTCTGGCTGAACCCTAACGCTGTCTCGTACCCAGATAACTGTGCCGTCGGCCCGTACCAGGCGATATTCTACCTCACTGTGTTGGCCTTTTTCTTGTTGGGCTACCTGCGCCGCAGCAGTGGCTCTGTCGTGGGGGTGAATAACAGTAGAGGGCCAAAAGCGCCAATCAGCCATAAACTTTTCCATAGGATAGCCGGTCAAAACTTTCGCATGAGGCGAAAGGTAGAGATTGATATGTTCGCCTGTATCTGTTACCCGCGTAACATAAATATGGTCGCTAATCGAGTCAACGACCAGACGGAAACGCTCTTCACTGGCTCTCAACTCGGCTTCTGCTCGCTCCCGTTCTTGCTGTTCGCGGGCATTTTGCAGGGCAATGGAGAGATATTCAGCTACTTCGGTCACAGTTGTGATTTCGTGTTCGCTCCATTGACGAATCTCAGACGCATCAAGGCATAGCACTCCGATCAAGTTATCTGAATGGTGCAAGGGGATATCAATAAAAGCTTTTGTGCCACCGGCAGCAACTATGTCACTCAACCCCCCTAGTCGAGAGTCCTGGTTAACATCTTCAACGATGATGGGTTTACGGCGGCGTAAAAGTTCAAAGTAATTGGGAGATGTAGCCAGATTAAAGGTCATAGTGGTTAAAGGGGGCATTCCCGAAGGCTCGATGGCATAAATTTGAACTACATTACCCTGTTCATCAATGGTAGAATAACCTACCCGGAGCGTGGGAAAATAGTCGGCTACTTGATTGAGCGTACGCTGGATAATCTGGCTGGCTGACAAACCGGCATTGACTCGCGTAGAGATACTGTTGAGTAATTTGAGACGAGCCTGGCTGCCTCGAAGGGCTTGTTCTGTCTCTTTAAGCTTGCTTATGTTATGGCTAAGACCAATAATCCCCACGATTTGGTCGTGACTATCACGCAGAGGTACGGTAGAGGTTGAATACCATTCCTTTTTGTCACTGTTTGGCGCAATAAATGGCTCTTCATTGTTAATGATAGGCTGCCCCGACTCAATAACACTCTTTTCAACGGCATAATACTGTTCAGCTAACTCTCGATTGAGGAAATCAAAATCAGTTTTGCCAACCAGGTCATCCGGAGAAGGTACTCCTAATACCCGCGCCACGGCTTTACTGCCCAGCAAAAATCGGCTCTCTTTATCTTTAACATAAATAAAATCAGGTACATTGTCAATCAAGGTGCGTAACAGATTGCGCTCGGTTGCCAGCGCTTCTTCGGCACGCTTGCGTTCCGCCAGTTCCCGCCGGGCCTGTTCGTGTAAATGAGCATTTTCCAGAGCGATAGCAGCAGCATTGACGAAAGGTTTTAGCCGTTCGGCATCTTCTGCTGAAAATTTACCGGGTGTATCGGCATCTAGCCCTAATAAGCCCAAAACTCGATCACCCAAACAAATAGGCGCAGCAATATGTGATCGGACCCAGGTTGTATGGGGAAGGGAGACCCAACGAGGTTCTTTTAAGGTATCAGGAATGATTAATGTTTGGTGGGATTGCACAGCTTCGGCATCAAACGGAAATTCGGCCAATGCTCGATCTTTACCGGGCGTTTGTTGGGTGTCAAATGCCATTTCGCCCTGTTTGTAAGCTATCCGTAGACTGTCACCGGTGAGAAGTCTGATGGTAGCTTTTTGGCATGGAACAATCTGCTGTACCTGATGTAGAATCTCTTCTAATACAGCAGCCGGACTGGTTTGTGCCGTAAGGGCCAGGGTAACCTGGGAAAGTATTTCGGCTCGGAGACGCTGTTCTCTTTCAGTAGCCAGCAGCCCTTCCAAATCGGCCTCAATCTTTTTGCGGGAGGTAATATCAATAATGACCCCTTCCAGGTAATCTTTAAGGGGGTACATACGAGCAGAAAAAGAAACCCAGACAATAGCTCCGTCACTCCGTTTAAACCGAGTCTCAAAATGCTCAACGGATCCTGTTTGCTGCAGACGCAGTTTGGCAATATCACGATCGTGGGGGTCAACATAAAAATCAATTGTTCTTAGGCCAACCAATGTTTCAAAGCCAAGCATTTTTTCTAATGTAGCATTGGCTTCCAGAATTAAATCATCAGCTAGAGATGTCCTAAAAATACCAACCAGGGAATTTTCAAAAAGATTTTTGTACTTTTCATCATGATGGTTCAGTTCCTGTTGGTTTTGTGTACGCTCCGGGTTGAGTCCGCTATGACGAAGAGCACGTTCATTTTTGATGTCATGTAGTATTTCGGTCATCCTCTCTCCTGATCACACCTTTATCTTAAGAGGCTGGCTACTGTGAAGTATTATAACAAATATTATGACTGCTAACAGTTTTTAAGCCGAAGAAATTACTTTCGCTTAATTTTTGGCAGAAAAAATTATATTGCTAAACTGATTGGCTAGCAATCAGCGTAAAGAGGGCAGGTTCGGTTAATTTTGGATAAATGCCATTAAAGGC
>JAAUSP010000866.1 GCA_012032575.1 Anaerolineales bacterium
AGTCGGTCGGCCCGACGGCCCCGATGTTGGCCCCGACGATAGCCACCGCTCCATCCTCTATCACGCTGAACCGTTCGTCCATCGTCACGACGAGGCCATGCAGGATTAGTTTATCGGCGGGTTGCATCAGACATTACCTCGATAATGTAGCATTTCACCCCCTGTCATTTCGAGGCTGCAAGCCGAGAAATCTTCGAGACCGTTATTGGCAAACGCGGATTTTAAAGATTTCTCGCTTCCTGCGTAGCATATCGCACGAAACGACAAGACTGTAAAATCCCCACCGCTCTAACAGTGAGTTTAGAGGATTCCTCCCTGCGGTCAGAATGACATGGATATACAGCAGCCCAAATCGTAAATCGTAAATCAATAGGGTGTATCGCCCCCGTCCGCATTGATGGCCTGGCCGCGAATGATGATGGCCTGCTCGGATAACAAAAACGCGACCACGCGCCCGACCTCGATGGGCTGAACGTGGCGGCTCATCTGGTTGGGTTTCATCACTTTGACCAGTTCGTGCGGGTCGCCGCCGATGCGCTGGGTCAGCCATTCGGCTACGCCCAGCAGCATGGGGGTATCCACCCCACCGGGACACACGGCATTGACGTTGATGTTGTGCTCGGCCCACTCCAGCGAGAGCGAGCGGGTCAGGTTGATGACCGCCGCTTTGCTGGCGTTATAGGCCGCCATGTTGCGGTAGCCCACTTTGCCGGCATTGGAAGCGATGTTCACAATCGCGCCGCCGGCGCCCTGAGCGATCATTTGTTTGGCCGCAAGCTGGCAGCACAAGAAAAGCCCCTGCGTATTGACCTCAAACTGAAAGGCCCAGTCCGCTTCGCTCAGGTCGAGGGCGCTGTCCATTTTGACCACCCCGGCATTGTTGACCCAGCCATCGAGCCGGCCAAAGGCAGCCACGGCCTGCTGGATGGCGCTGCTCATTTCTTCGGCGTCAAGCACATCGGCAATCAAGGGCAGGACGCGCTGTCCAGCGGCTTCGATCAATTGGGCTGTTTCCTGCACCGGCTCCAGCCGCAAATCGCTGACCACCACCTGCGCCCCGGCCTCGGCCACCGCCTGAGCAATCCCCCGGCCCATGCCCTGTCCGGCTCCGGTGACGAAAATAACTTTGTCTTTGAGTAGCATATATTCTCCTGGTGAGAGATTGGAGATTGGAGATTAGAGATTGACGAAAGAGAATCTCCAATCTCCAATCTCTAAAATATCTGTTTGGTCATCACCCCGCCGTCCACCCGCAAATTGGCCCCGGTGATCCAGCGGGCGGCGGGGGAGGCCAGGAAGAGGCAGGCGTCGGCGATGTCGTCGGGGCGGCCCAGGCGGCCCAGCGGCGCGGCTTTCAAAAAGCGCTCGACGCCATCCGGCCAGCCCTGCTCGATGCCTTCGCGCCAGATCAGGCCGGGCGACACCGAGTTCACCCGGATGCCGTACAGGCCCAGTTCGTTGGCCGCCGCCGCTGTGTGCATCACCACGCCGCCTTTGGCCGCGTTGTAATGGCTGTGCATGGGGGCCGGGTTTTCGGCCTCAATCGAGGCGATATTCACAATCGCGCCGCCCTGGCCCTGGACGATCATCTGTTTGGCCGCCGCCTGGGTGCAGAGAAAGGTGCTGCGCAGATTGGAATTGACCACCTCATCCCACTCGGCCTCGCTCATCTCGACCAGGGTGGAGAGCGGATACAGGCCGGCGTTGTTGACGAGGACATCGAGCCGGCCAAAGGCGTCAAGGGTCTGCTGAATGAGGCTTTCGACGCTGGTTTTTTGGGTTACATCGGCCTGAACCGCGCTGGCCCGGCCTCCGGCCGCCTCAATTTGCGCGACAACCGCCTGCGCTCCGGCGGCGCTGGAACGATAATTGACCACCACGGCGGCCCCGGCCTCGGCAAAGCGGAGGGCAATGCCGGACCCCAGCCCGCTGCCGCTGCCGGTCACAATGGCGACTTTGCCGGTGAAGTCGAGAAGGGTTTGAGGGGAGGGAATATTCATAGTTGTTCCTTTTACACCTTTGTTTAGGTTTTGATTTGATGATATTTGGGCACTGACAAGTTTACCTACTCTTTTTCTTTCGGAGGATGGACGCTGGCGGTATATAAAACTTGGCGCAGATTGACCAACCCTGCTCTGTTCAATTGTAATGTTTCCACGGTGGCCCGGCCTGTTGGCGTCAGCCCGATGATTAAACTGAAATCATTACTCCAGCTAAAGTGGTCCGACCATTTTTGTTGACGGGGATGATACAGAGGTACGACCTCACCGGTGGCCGGGTCGTATCCGTCTATTTTGGTATATTTATGAGCGTTACAACCCTGACAGGCCAAAGCAAGGTTATCCAGGGTAGTTTTGCCACCCTGGCTTTGAGGCTTAATATGTTCAACTGAAAAAGATTGGGTGGCAAAACGAGCCGGGCAGCGACAATATTCACAGCAGTGGTACGCTCGCTCCGTGACGATTTGTCTTTGTTTGGCCGTCACCCGGATTTTAGGCATAAGCCGGGGGATAGATGCCTAAATTTGCCATTAGCTCTGTAATGGAAATGCCCCGAAGCTTGGCTAATTCGGCCATATACTTTATTCGCTCGGTATCAGATTTTTCGATCTGGCCGGTTAAACTTATAAGTTCCTGATGCTCGGTAGGAGTCAGTGATTCGGCCTGACGTTTGGCTACCAACTCGTCGAAGCGTTTTTGAGTTTCAAAGGGCAGCCCTTGATTAATCTTGAGTAATAAATCGGCTTCATCCTTTGATAAACGAGGGGCTTTGTGTTGAGCTTGCAAGGAGATAATTTGAACCATAAGCTGTTCTAAATCGGCCGGACTCAACTGCTCAACAGCCTGCAGCAACTCTTCAAAGGTAACTCCGTTTTGACTAACACCGTAGACATTTCTGTTCTCCAGGGTAAATGTTTTCGTCAATGTCTATTGTATCATGAAAAGAATGGAGGAATAAGTTTTGTTTTTCTAAATCTCAGCCCGGTTTTCGCGTTACCGCACCATCAAATACCCACCCGCCAGCAGCAGCGCCGCCG
>JAAUSP010000867.1 GCA_012032575.1 Anaerolineales bacterium
CGTTTGGGGATTGAAACAGCCGGGACAGCCCAATGAGCAGCCCTGCACCCACAACACCGCCCGCAGCCCCGGCCCATTGACCCGGCTTTGCGGTAAAAATTGATGCAGCCGTAGCAAAGAGTGATCCATAGTTATCCTGCCAATATGGTAGACCAAAAAATAGCCGGGGTCAAAGAACCGCCTCATATTCGGTTGAGCTACAACCAAATTTGCCAAATCCACACGGGCAGGATATGGTAAAGAGATAGTTTCAGCAGATCCAAATTTGCCAGCAGTGGCGGCTCCCCCGCCGCCGCTACGCAGGCGTGGGAGCCTGCTCCGCTTCAAAAATTGGATCTACTGAGTTTCACTAATTTTGGAGGTAACTCAGCCCATGCCTATCGAACAAGAACTGGACCTGTATCTCCGGGCGCGTTTTACCCTGCTGGTGCTGGTCACGCCCGAAGAAGAGCGAGCATTGCAAAGCCTCAAAACCGTCTGTGACCAGTCGAAGCGGCGCTGTTTGACCTGGGATGTGGCCGAAGGCTTTCAACTTCTCAGCGGGACGGGTTCCGCGCCGGTGGCTCCCGACCCTAAAACGGCTCTGGAACAGATTGACAAAGCTGAGGACAATACCACCTTTGTGCTCAAAGATTTCCATGAATTGTGGGACAACCCCCAAATCAAGCGCAAGCTGCGCAGCGTGGCCCAGCGTCTCAAGTTTACCAAAAAATCTATCGTCATCACCGCTCCTGCCGACAAAATCCCGGAAGAGTTGAAGGATGAAGTGGTGGTGGTCGAGTTTCCGCTGCCCAACGCGCCCGAACTGGAGACGGTGCTCAACCAGCTTACCCAGACACCGGGGGTTAAGGTCAACCTGACCCCTCTGGGCCGCGAGAAATTGGTCCAGGCGGCGCTGGGTCTGACCTCCGCCCAGGCTCAGCGGGTTTTTGCCAAAGCGATTGTCCGCGATGGGCTGCTGGATGATCGGGATATTGACCTGGTCACCGAGGAAAAAAAGCAGATCATCCGCGAGAGCGAAGCCCTGGAATTTTATGCCACCCACGAAACTGCCGATGATGTCGGCGGGTTGGGGGTGCTCAAAGAGTGGCTGCGGCTGCGCGAGCGAGCCTTTACCCAGGAAGCCCGAAATTATGGCCTGCCCGCTCCCAAAGGTATCGCCCTGATCGGCATCCCCGGCACCGGCAAGAGCCTGACCGCCAAGATGATCGGCGGGCTGTGGCGGCTGCCTTTGCTGCGGCTGGATATCGGGGCGCTCTTTGGCAGCCTGGTGGGCGAGTCGGAGGCGCGGGCGCGGCGGGCGCTGCAACTGGCCGAAACGGTCGCGCCCTGCATTGTCTGGATTGACGAGATGGAAAAGGGTCTGGCCCACGGCGGGCTGGACAGCGGCACCAGCACCCGCGTCTTTGGCACCATTCTGACCTGGATGCAGGAAAAGACCGCGCCCTGCTTCGTGGTCGCCACGGCCAACGATATTGCCAGCCTGCCGCCCGAACTGCTCCGCAAAGGCCGCTTTGACGAAATCTTTTTCCTCGACCTGCCCACCCTGGAAGAGCGGCAGGAAATCCTGACCGTCCACCTGCGCAAAAGGGGCCGGGTGCCCCAGGATTTCGAGGCGGCCCGGTTGGCCCGTGAGTCCGAAGGCTACGTCGGCGCGGAGCTGGAGCAGGCTATCATTGATGCTATGTATGTCGGCTTCAACGCCGACCGCGAATTTACCACCGCCGACATCTCCACTGCCTTGCAGCGGCAGGTGCCGCTCTCCGTGTCGCAGCGCGAAACCATCAATGCCCTGCGCGACTGGCTGCGCGAAGGCCGGGCGCAGTCGGCCTCCTTCCAGGAAACCCGCGAAGCCGAGCAGCGTTTTGTCCCGCTGCAGCTTGACCTCAAATCGCAGCCTTGATTGACCTGGGCGCAGATACTCTCGCCTCCCAAGCAATAATCTGCCACAAATTAACCCGAAAAAAGAAACATAATTTGTGAAATTTGTGCAAATTCGTGGCAAAAATAGCCGCTTGTACTCTTGGGAGTTGAGAGGAACTCTGACCATTATCGTGCCGTGTCACTCAATCAATTGGGGGCAAAAAACCCTCCTCCGGCAAGCTAAAGTTTAACGCCAGAGACGCAAAAGGCGCAAAGGTTTGGTTAAGGTTCCCCTTTGCGTCTTTAGCGCCGTTTGCGTTTAAGTTCTGGCCCGGCAGCCCCCCTCTTCCCTTGTTGCAACCTTAATATTAGCCTCATCTCCTGTTCAGTCTGCTTTATTTCGGGTATAATGGGCTTATGGCTTCGGCTTAAATTGATCTTAAGCGCAGCCTGAATACCCCTTCAATCTCCAAATCAGTCTGCGCCCAGGCTTAGTTCAACTGCGGCTCAAGCGGCGGCTTTCCGCTCTTTTGCAAAGGCTTCGGGCCTGCACTGTCTGTAGTCATTCAGCTTTCCGCGCCTGACTCGCGCCGCATCAACCCCTTATTATGTTAGCTGGCGGAGCATTACAGTATGTCGAATAGGTAGCAATAAAAAGTCACTCCAAGTAGGTGACTTTTTTTATTTCAAGCAGACTTGATTGATTTTTGATAAGCGAGGCTGATATTAGTTGCTGTCAGTTAAGTCAGATCAGTAGCTATTTTCTTTAGAAAAGTCAGGTATGTTAAAAGTTTATATTTTTTTGGATCTTTTTTCTCACTAACAAGTAAAAACTCGCCTGGAGGAGGTATTGTTAAAGGTATAGTAGTATAGTGGCGTTTCAGTACTTTCTTATATGATAATAAGGACTCGTTTGAATTATGTGCTATATGGTTCCTAATGATTTTTAATTCACTTAACATCTGTTTACTTGTTGTATATGGGGTTTTTACAGGAAAACCGTCTTTAAGATAAATCTCAGCGCGTGATATGACCATATCTGGACCAGTCCAATCCAGGAGGTCGTATGTCAAATTGTGTGTAAAAGTGTGAGCCGGATTACTTGGATTTCATAGCAAGTTTTCTAAATTTTAGGCTGCGGATAACCGCGTAGAACATTAACAAA
>JAAUSP010000868.1 GCA_012032575.1 Anaerolineales bacterium
CTTCACCCAGGCTGACGCGGCGATAACCCGTAAATACGGCGGAACCGGGCTGGGGTTGGTCATCAGTCGTCACTATTGCCGGATGATGGGCGGTGACATCACCGTGACCAGCAGCGGCGCACCGGGGGGCGGCTCGACTTTCACCATTCATCTGCCCGTAGAGTACAACGGTCAATAGCCAACGGCTATTGGTCAATTAGAAATAATACAAAACAGACGCAACACGCAACACGTTTCAGCTTATTCAAATCCTGAAACTGCCCACAGGCCGATACGTATGAGCCAAAAAATTTTACTGATTACCGGCGGCAGCGGCTATCTGGGCCGCCCGCTAACGGCTAAAGCCGTTGACTCCTTTCAGGTTTATACCACGTATAGCCGGCATCCCGACCAAATCAAAGCCGGTCAGGCCAGTCCCCTCGATCTGACCCGGCGTGACGACGTGCTGCGCCTGGTCGGCGATCTCTCGCCCCAGGCGATTATTCACGCGGCGGCGGTCAATCCCGGTCAGGGCGACGACGAAACCATGCGCCAGGTCAACGCGCTTGGCTCGCGTTACATCGCCGAAGCTGCTGTCGCTGTGGGGGCACGGCTGGTTCACGTTTCATCCGATATGGTCCACGACGGCAAACATGCGCCTTATGCCGACGACGCGCCGCCGTCGCCGCTCAGCGGCTATGGCCGCTCCAAAGCCGAGGCCGAGGCTGCCGTGGCCGAGATTGACCCAACCGCCGCCGTTGTGCGGACCTCGTTGATTTATGGGCTGGCGGAAATGGACCGGGGCACCGAGGGATTTGTGGCCCGGCTGCGGGCCAACCAACCGCTGGTGTTGTTCAGCGACGCCATCCGCCAGCCGGTCTGGGTCGAATCGCTGGCCGGGGCGCTGTTAAAATTAGCCGCTGAAAAGGCGGACTTTGCCGGGCTGTTGAATGTCGCCGGGCGGCAGGTGTTGAGCCGGGAGGAGTTTGGCCGGCGCATGCTCCAATGGTGGCAGGTTGATCCGGGCGACCGGCTGCAATCGGGCCGGGCAGCGGATATTTCGGCTGCCATTCCGCTCGATTTACGCCTGAGCGTCAGCAAAGCCGAGCAAATACTACAGATGAGACTCCCCGGTGTGGACGAAGTTCTGGCTCAGGGTGTCGCCAAATGACCAAAACACGGATCATTCTCTTTACCGGCAAAGGCGGCGTGGGCAAAACCACCATTTCGGCGGCCACGGCTCTGCGCGCCGCCGAACTCGGTTACAAGACCCTGGTCATGTCCACCGACCCGGCCCACAGCCTGGCCGATGCCCTGGATTTTCCATTAGGCCCGGAACCTACTGAGGTCGCCCCCAACCTGTACGGCCAGGAACTGGATATTTATTACTCCATCAAAAAATATTGGGGGAATCTGCGCGATTTGATTATGAGCGTGATCAAATGGCAGGGCGTAGACCGGATGATTGCCGAAGAGATGGCCGTCCTGCCCGGCATGGAAGAACTCTCGGCCTTTCTGTGGCTGGAAAATTTTTACAGCAGCGGCGAGTACGACCTGATTATCATTGACAGCGCCCCCACCGGCGAGACGCTTAAGCATCTCACCCTGCCCCAGGTGGGGCAATGGTGGCTCACCCGGGTGCTGCCCATCCAGAATTTAGCCACCAAATCGTTTGGCTCGATGGTGCGGATGATGACCGGCATGCCGCTGGATACCGGCCTGGCCGAGTTGGAGAATTTTTACAACAAATTGATGCGCATCCACGAAATTATGAGCGATGCCAAAATCAGCTCCATCCGGGTGGTGCTCAACCCGGAACGGATGGTCATCCAGGAGGCACTGCGGGCTTACACCTATCTCCAGTTGTACGGCTATCCCGTGGATGCAGCCATCGTTAACCGCATTTTTCCGGCAGCCACCTCCGAGGCCGGCTTTGGCGAATATCTGGCGGCGCAGCAGCGTTATCTGGCCGAAATTGAAGACAGCTTTGCCCCGCTGCCCATTTTCCACGTACCCCACCTCCAGCACGAGGTTTTTGGCCTGGACCGGCTGCGGGAAATTGTCGGCCCGCTTTACCGGGAGCAAGACCCGCGCCAAATCTTTTTTGACCAGAAACCGTACCAGTTCAGCGAGCAAAAAAACGGCTATCTCCTGACCATCCGGCTGCCCTTTTTGGCCGAGGAAGATGTTTCGGTCACCCATCACGGGGATGAGCTGATTATCCAGCTTAAAAACCAGCGCCGTATCCTGTTTCTGCCCAAATTTCTGGTCTATTATCAGGTGGCTGAAACCGGGGTTGAAGACGGCGAGCTGCGAATACGATTTGAAAAGTCAAAAACCGACCAGGGTCAGCAATGAGGGCGGAAGGCGGAAAGAAAGCCTCAGCCCTCCAGCCTCAGCCCCTTGACCCTGATCGTTCCCCCCGCGCCTACTTTTTGGGCGGCACCCTGGTATTGGAAGGGGTGCCCCGTGACGCCGCGCCGCCCGCGCCGTTCCGCTGGCTCAACGCCCGCTGGCGCTGTCCGGCGGTCCATTATCGCACCATCCGGCCCTGGCTGAAAGTGCAGAATATTCGCAACACCATCCCCCGCTGGCGCGATTTGTCCCTGCGTCTGAGCGACGAACGCGCCCCCCACGCCTATCAAACCGAAGCCCTCGCGGCCTGGCTGGCCGGCGAGCGCTGGGGCAGCGTCATTCTGCCGACCGGCGCGGGCAAAACCTTTGTGGCTCTGCAAGCCATCGCCGCCACGCCGGTCAGCACGCTGGTGGTGGTACCCACGCTCGACCTGCTCCACCAGTGGTACGCCCTGCTGGAAAACGCTTTTCAAATGCCCATCGGCGTCTGGTACGGCCAGGAGAAAAAGCTGGAGCCGCTTACCGTGACCACCTATCCCAGCGCCTATGCTCAAGCCGAAACCCTGGGCGACCAGTTCAAGCTGATTATCTTCGACGAAATTCACCACCTCCCCGCCCCTTCGTGGCACGAAATCGCCTGATGTGCGCCGCGCCGTATCGGCTGGCCTGACGGCGACGTACCCGGAGAGGAAG
>JAAUSP010000070.1 GCA_012032575.1 Anaerolineales bacterium
AGGCCAAAGGTATCGGCGGTTTCCTGCAAAACAACGGCATAACCGGGCGCAAAATCAAGCGTGCCGCTGATGACTTCAAAATCGCCCATATCGTCAATGGTCCGGTTCAAGGCCACAAATTGGGCGCTACCGTGAATAAGCTGCGTGTTGCGTGTTGCGTGTTGCGTGGCTGGGAGTCCGCTGACAGAGGCTAACGCATCACCGGCAAAAACCGGCTCCCCTGCTCCTCCGCTCCCTCCGCCCTTCGGCGCACCCGAAGGGGTGTGCTCTCCTGCCGCCTCTGCCGCCGGCGCATCTACATCCACTACGCCTTGAATCCGGGGCACCACCCGTTTAACCTGCGGGTCGCTGGCCTGGATGGCCGGAATAACCGCCTGTTCGTCAATGAGTGGATTGGATTCAATCTGGTTTTTGGTGATAACCAGGTCATAATCACCGGCGCTGTTGCTGATGGTCGCCACGTAGAAGCGCTCGTACACGTCAACCGTAGCGTTGAGCGCCACCAGTGCGCCCACCCCCACAATGAGGGCCAGGAGCATCAGGATGGTGCGAATTTTGCGCCGGTTCAGGTTTTTGAGAACGTATCGTAATGTCATTTTTAATTTTGTATCTCTGTCGTCATGTCATTTCGAGGCCAGAGGCCGAGAAATCCCTGAGACCATTGTCTGCAAATCTCGATTTTAAAGATAAAATGCTTCAACTGCGTAAACCCTAATGAAATTGATTGTACCGAATTTGGCATGAATAACCAAACATCCGAGTTAATGATTTAGACCTGAATCGCTTTACCCACCGGGGCTTTTATGCTAAACTTAAGTAATTATTTTTGGTGGAGAAGCGAAGCATGCCAATTTGTCGAGACTGCCAGGGCACCGGCCAGCGCGAAATCAGACGAGAGATCATGACCCGCTGTCCCGATTGCGGCGGCGGCAAAGTATTACCCAACGGTGCCGAGTGCAAACGCTGCAATAAGCACGGCGAGGTGGGCACCGGCGAATTCAAAATTCAAAAGAAATTGTGCCAAACCTGTCTGGGCAGCGGCAAGGTCACGGAAGGTTCGCTGACAACCTGGTTTTTGGTCTGGGTGGTGCCTTCGACGCTGCTGATTCTGGGGGCCGGTGTGGTCGGTATCTGGGCGGCCCACACCTTTGTGCAAAATCCCTGGGTGACGGCCACGGTGGCGGTGCTCTTTTTTGGCGGCTGGGGTGGGGTGATGTCCTATTTTATCAGCCAGATGCCGCGCATGGGCGAAATCTCGCCGACCAACTGGTTTCTCATCCGGGCCATTCCAACCACCGTTGTAGCCCTCGGAGCCGGGGTGCCCCTGGTGTGGGCCTCGTGGGTTATGTTGGCGAGCGCTCCTATTACGGCTATTCTGGCGATTGCGATTTTCGCTATTTGGGGTGGGGTGATGTATTATTTTATCAGCCACATGCCGGAGTAATATTTTGGGTCTTGTCTAATAGAGTTGGTTTAGACCTGATAGTGAGGTTTATATGGTAAAAGTAAAAGGTATTTATGACGGTACAAATATTATATTACTTGAATCTGTGTCATTACTGCCAAATACTCCGGTCGAAATCCTGATCCCTGAACAAGAGCAACTCTACTGGCAACATCTCCAGGAACTTGGATTGATTAAAGAAACTCGTTCCCACTCATCACTCGGTTCTGAACCCTCGCCTATTCGTGTAAGTGGAACACCTGTTTCTGAAACAATAATTGAGGATCGGCGTTAGTGGATCACTACTATTTTGACAGCAGCGCCCTTATCAAAAGATATGTTTTTGAAAAAGGTACAACTTGGATAAACGCTCTTTGTAGTACCAATGCCGGCCATACGCTTTATGTCTTACGGATAAGTGGAGCAGAACTGATTGCCGCATTGTTTCGCCGGGTGCGCATGGGCGATATCAACCTGGCCGATGCTCAAAACGCTGCAAATCAGTTTAAAGCCGATTTTCGGAATCATTATCAGGTTATAGAAGTAACCGAACTGTTGATTGACTCAGCGATGATATTAGCAGAGAAACATGGTCTGCGCGGCTATGACTCGGTTCAACTGGCAGGAGTGTTAGCGTTACAATCTGTCAGGACAACCCTCTCCCTCTCGGCTGTCAGCTTCGTTTGTGCTGATGAACAGCTTAACACCGCTGCTTCGGCAGAAGGCTTAGTTGTAGAAAACCCCAACAGTTACTAATACCCCGGTTATGACCGTTGTTACATTATCTTTGGACCGAGTGGATGGGAAGCTTAGGGCTTTATGCTTGATTTTTTCAATAGTTTTCTTTTGTTTGACTGCCTGCGCCCTCGCTCCAATCCCCGCTGCCCGCCCCCCCGACCGGCTTTATGTTTTTGATGTGAGCCAACTCCATCTCAATCATTACGAACTCTGCATCGCCTCCACCGGCGAACCGAGTCCGTGTGATTTGGATACGCCCCCGCTGGGCAAATCCTACCAGGATTTGCTGCGCGATTACGACACTCTCATTTTTTTAGCCACCTTGCAGGGCCTGGTCAACCGGGACTTGCCTCAACTCTATCTGGAACACGATTACCAGCGTTTGGAGACGCCGGGAGTGGATCGCTTCTGGCTGGAAAAGTACCGCGAAACCGGGCAGCCCTACGGCTGGCTGGCCGAGACCCAAATTGTCGAACTGGACTCCCTGGCCGAGGTATTGGCAACCTTTGGCGACGACGTGGCCGGCGTTATCCTATGGGATTCGGCGGTTCCGGCCACGCTCAACGTGGCGACGACCATCGCCGGGGTGGAAAATCTGGCGGTGGTGCGGGCCGGCAGCGAGATTGAAGCCGAAATTACGGCGCGTCTGCCGGTGCAGCAGTCGTTGGTTGGCCTGTTCAAACCCGGCGCGACCAGCCTGCCCGACAGCGCCACCCCCTCGTCCGGCTCGCCCAAAACCGACGCCTATCTCTGGGCCAAAGAAAAATACCTGGATACGGGCCGGGCCAATCCCCTCTTTTTGGCTTATTTTGAGGATGGCTGGCCGGCGACTCGCTACAGCCAGAATATAATGACTCGCGGCGGCGTGTATGCCCTGGAGCGGGATTACGTGGTCCAGCAGCGTGGCTTTGCCTTCGACTTGTCGCCCTGGGCCGACGAAGCGCCCAACGACGACCCCACCCAACCCCTCGGCGCAGATGCGGCTGCGCTCAAAGCCATTGTCGAGGCGGCAGAAGTCCAGGCCGGTGGGCAGTTGATCAAAGTCTGGGGCTTTATTCCCTGGTATGAAAAATATGCGGCCGAGCCGGGCGTTGGTTCAACCCTGCACACGCCGATCAAAGGCGAATGGGAAAGCACCTGGTTGTTCTCCCAACACGGAGCTTATCTGCAAGGTGGCGGCGGTGACGTGTTTGGCCTGGCGATGGCTAATGTGTCGGTCCATAAATTTGGCCCGCGCCCACCCTTGCGCACCCCGCCGGCCTCGCCCTCAGCGGAGGACCTGCTCAAAAAGGGCTACTTGACCCCCACCGGGCAGGTCGCTCCCGACCGGACCTTTGTGCTTTTTTACATGGGCGATTACGACCTGGTCCATCCGGCTCAAATTTTGCTGGCTAATTACGCCTCCTCGCCCTGGCAAGACGAGCACCGGGGTGAGATTCCGCTGGCCTGGGGACTCAATCCGGCCCTGGTCGAAGATATTCCCGGCATTATCGGTTATTTGTACGCCAGCCAAAGCGAACAAGATTCTTTTGTAGCGGCTAACAGTGGCGCGGGTTATCTCAATCCCGATGCGCTGTCGAAGTGGGGTTGCTGCGCTGGTTGGGTCGCAGCCACGATTTCTATCGAACATACGGCTATGATACCCAGGGCTTTTTGCTCAACGGCAACGGCGCGGCCATGTCACAGCTTCGGCTCGATGCCTTCACATTTTTGGCCCCCGCCGGCATCCTGACCCCCGATTATGAAATTGACGAACCCTGGCCGCGGTTGCAGTTGGGCACACCGCTCTCGGCGATGGCCACCGAAGCGCTGGCCGGCACACCCGATGTCGCCGCCGAGGCTGTCCACAATGCCTACCGGCGCGTAGTTTTGAGCCAAGGCCGTCCGCCGTTTTTGGCTTTTCGTTCTTCGTTTCAAGCGGCTACATTTTTGTGGGGGGTTCGAGATAGGTTGGAAGCTCAGGATAGGGCGGGGCAGATTTTAGGGGATAATGGAGAAGTGCTGCATCCGAATTATACGGTGGTTGATCCGGGTACGTTTTTTGCGCTGCTGGAGAGAGTGGTTGAATGAACGCTGACTGCCGACCGATATTGGCACAGTTCAGTGGACAATCGGCCTGATATATTAAACAATCCCCATTGTAAACATAACGCAATTTTCGAGAGCCAGGATAGTTTCTGGGCTTACCGCGCCCATTTTTCGTTGTAACCTCGTGGTATCCAGAACTCGTAATTGATGGCAAAGAGCCACAGAGTCGCTCGTCAGTCCTCCTTCGCCTTTGGCAATCTGGACACACGAAGGTAAGGCTGCTCGCCGTAAGTTGGTTGTCAAGGGAATAGCCAACACAGTTGTCGTAAATTTGTTGACCAAGTTGTTTTGGAAAATGAGCACAGGTCGAGTTCCTGCCTGTTCGGAACCACGTGTTGGGTTAAGATCTGCCAGCCAGATTTCACCCCGTTTGACCATCATTCTCTATCTTCCCTGGCCAATCCCGCGCTATAGTCTGCCATTCCTGCCTCGGCTAACTCACGATCTTCTTCGGCAAATTCAGCATACAGAGCAGCTAACTTGGTTTCATTCAGAGTGAATGTCAAAGGGTGGCGCGTCCGAAATTTCAAAAAAGCCACATATTCAGCGACCTGTTTGATTTCGGTTTCGCTTAAACTGTTTAACTCCTGGACGACTTGCTCTTTAAGAGTCATAACTTACCCTCCGAGTCTGCGGCACGTGTACTGCTATTAGAAAACTAATTTTAGCCGCGATTGATTACAGAGTCCAGTCTTGCTCTTAGTTAGCCTACTTTCCCTTTCACCAACTGATACACCTCCCCCGGCTCGGCGTGGCGGCCCAGCCCCTTTTTGGAAAAAATCAACTCGCTGTTGACGGTCACTTCAAATTTGCCGCCGCTGGTAGGGATGAGGGTCAGGGACTCGATTTGAGCCTCAAGCTCTTTGTCTGCCAGAAGTTCTTCCAACAGGCTCACGGCCCGAGGAGTGTAGTTTCAAACCCGGCAGTATTCGAGGGTGATGGTGAACATAGGATAACCCTCCTGAAGAATAAGGTGAGGAGGCGATGACACTTTAAATGCTTCGCCGCCTCGCGTCCTCGCCTCATCGCTCCTGTCGGCGCATGCGCTCTCGCGGCGGGCGGCGCACCGGCCTGCGGGCGTAATCTGCAGAGCCGGCTTTCATAAAGGGCACGTTGATTTTTCCCAATTTGACCAGCAGAATAAACACGCCGATTAGGGCAAAAATGATCGAGATGACCATCGAGGTGCTGACGGCTGTCTCAAAAAAGCGGGGCTGGTCGGGGCGGAACAGTTCGATCCAGGTACGGCCCACTCCGGCGACAATGAGGGCGCTGGCAGCGATGATTCCGGTTTTTAGCCGGTCGCCGTAGCGGACAATCATCCAGGTCAGCAGCCCCACAAACAGCAGATTCCAGATCATTTCATAGGCAAAGGTCGGGTGGAAGCGAGTGGTTTCAAAGGGGTATTGGGTCATATCGTTCCAGGGAGCAAGTCGGTGGGCCGCTTCGATAGGAATGCCCCAGGGCAGGGTAGTCGGTGGACCGTAGAGTTCCTGGTTGATGTAATTACCCAGGCGGCCGATGGCTTGCCCTAATAACGCGCCGGGGCCAACGGCGTCGGTCAGCAGCCAGAAATCAATTTTGTTACGTTGGGCGTAATACCAGCCGACAATGGCAGCCAGCATCACCCCACCCAAAATGTTCAGACCGCCCTGGTTGATATAAACGATTGAGAGGGGATCGGTCAGGTAACGCTGACCCCCGCCAATAATATCAGATACCACGTACCAGATTCTGGCCCCGACGATGCCAGAAATAAGCAGCCAGATCAAGGCATCCCAGATAATGTTAGGGTCTTCGCCTTTGCGTTTAAAGTACCAGGCCGCATACCATGCCCCGGCCAGCGCTCCCGCCACCACCAGCAGGCCATACCAGCGGATGGGGATTTGAAACGAACCAAAATCGAAGGTGTAAAGTATTGGATCAAGCATAAATGTACCTCAAAAAAGATTGGAAAAATGGAGGAATGGAAGGATGGAAGATTGGACTTTTTCCAACCTTCCATCCTTCCATCCTTCCAGCTTTATTCAATGTATCCTAACGCCCGCAGTTGTTGTCTTAAATTTTCGTCATCGTCAAAGTTAAGCGCCGGGGCTGCCGACCAGTTGGCCGGGCGGCGGGCCGCGGCTCTGGCGATGCTGCTTTCCAGTCTGGCGGCCAGACGAGCGGCTCGCTCCGGCTGGGTCGGGGCGAGGTCGGTTTGCTCATGCGGGTCGGTCAACAGATCATACATTTCATCTTTAATACTGTCAATCCGCACCAGTTTGGTCCGGTCATCGGCATCATAAATGGCCCAGCGATTGAGCCGGCAGTGAAAACTTTCGATCATGCGCGGCACGTGGGTTTCCATCATGCCCAAAAAGGTGTTCGGCGGATACGCTTCGACAAAGACGGTTTCCTGTTCTGGCTCGTACCCCTGCACCGCGCGGGCCAGACTCAGCGCCTTGATTTCGCCGGCAGGACGGTAAACTGATTCGGGCGGGTACACTTTGGTGGTGTCGAGAGCGGTGTGGAAGATGCGCCGGGTTGACACGGTTTTGCCAATCCGCTGGCCGGCCGCCATCTGGCCGGGAAACTTGACGATGAGCGGGACATGCACCAGCTCCTGATAAGTGACAAAGGAGTGGCCCATAAAATTGTGCTCGCCCAGGCCCTCGCCGTGGTCGGCCACGATAATGGTTAGAATATTCTCCTGGCGGCTCAAAAATTCCAACAATTGGCCCAGCAGGTGATCCTGATAAGCGACCTCGGCGTCGTATAGGTCGCTCAGGACGCGGGCTTCCATCGGTTTGAAGCGCTCTTCCAGCGGCAGTAACCAGCGAAACGCCTGCGAGTTGTAATTGCGAATAAATTCTCTGACGGCGCGGTCCTCTTTATAATAGGGTGCAAACTGGTTGATATAGCTTTCGGGCAAGGTGTAGGGAGTGTGGGTCTGCATCAAATTGATGAACAGGAAATGGGGCTTGGCGGTAGGGCTGGTCTGGACTTGGCTCAACAATTCGTGGACATCGCTCACGGTTTTGGCTGTGTCGCCCTTAAAATTAGCCAGCCAGGTCCACATCGAAACAAAGGCCGGGCGCATAAACAGGCGAAACCAAAACTCGGAGTGGGCAAAAACATTTTGCACCGGGTACGACGCTTTGCGCAGGAGTTGGGTGTACCACTCCCACAGGCTATTCAGCGGCCAGGGCAAATGGTTGGATGAGCGTGGCACCGATGGCACCGCCCCGCTGTAATTGTAAAAGGTATCAAAGCCCCGCTTCAGCCCATTGTTCAAAATTCCAACCAGGGGATTGTTGCAGAAACCTACGGTTTGATAGCCGTTGAGATGCAAAAGCTGGGCCAGGGTATCAAAACCGTTGTCAAGGGTAGAATGGGCTTGCAAGGTTTGGTGAGTGGTGGGGTATTCGCCGGTAAACATGGAGGTGTGGGCCGGAATGGTCCATTGGGCCGGGCTGATTCCGTTTTCAAACACGGTGGACTGTTGGGCAAAGGCATCAATATTGGGCGAAGTGGGCCGGCTGTAACCGTAGGTGGTCAGCCGATCGCGTCGGTGGGTGTCTAAAACCAGTAAAACAACGTGGGGGTTTTGTTTTTTGGTCATCACTGGTGGAAATATCCTTAGAGTCAGGCCGGGTGGCGGCGCGTAGGTGGGGGGGTGGGATGGGTGAAGGGGTTGGTCGCCAGGGCCGGGTTGCGGCGGCGGTAAATCATCAAAGCAATACCAATCAAAATCAGGCTGGCCCCTACAAGCTGCGCTGTCGCAACAGCGCCGATGCTCCAGGCGTCGGGCCGTAAAAACTCGATCAGAATTCGTCCGGTAGAATACCAGATTAAATATAGCGAAAGCAAATCGCCATCCCATAATTTGTGGGCGTATTTGCGGGCAATCCACATCAGCAGGCCAAATCCTGCTAAATTCCAAAGTGACTCGTACAGGAAAACGGGGTGAAAGGTGGTCGTTGCCAGGGGGTAAGCGGTCAAGTCGTTGTAGGGTGGAATGCGCTGGTTGGCATCGGTGATGGTAATGGCCCAGGCAAATCGGTCGGTGGGCCGTAAAGTTCCTGGTTGAAAAAGTTGCCCCAGCGACCAATGGCCTGGGCGAGCAACATTCCCGGCGCGATATTATCCAGCCAGCGCCAAAAATTCAAATGATGGCGGCGGGCATAGATAAAAACCGCCAAAATGCCGCCAATCAGCGCCCCATAAATGCCAATCCCGCCCTGCCAGATCATGAAAGCGGTGGGAAAAGGGATGGCCACCCCAAAAAGGGTAACGGCGGTAAAAGGCTGCTCGATAAAATAATAGCTAAACCCCCGGCTGCCCCCTGCCGGAGATGAGAGCACATGATAGAATCGAGCGCCGATTATGCCCAGAACCAAACACCAGATCAGTACATTCCAGGCATGATCCGGGTCCTCTTTTTTGCGGCGTGCCTCCAGCGAGGTAATATAAGCCGCAGCCAGCGCCCCGGCCACAATCAACAGACCGTACCAACGGACGACAAAAGGGCCGGCTTGAAATAAAATTGGATCCGCCGGAGACGGCATAACTTCTCCTTAAAAATAGTCGGTTCACATCACCGATGACCGCTCACCGATGCCTGTAAAGCAACAAGGGCCTATTATAGCACAGGGTCGGCTAATAAATAAATTTGCCTGCGACACTCGCCCCAAATTGTGGTATAATGGAAATATATAGACACCCAAACCAGGTAGATTACCTGTATGCCAAAATTAACCTCAACCAAACTTAACTTATTGAATGAGTTTACCCAGCAGTGGCGCGAGATGGCTGCCAGTGATCTGTTTGTGCTTTCCAGGGCCGGCGAATTGCTGGCCTGCACCAACAGCACGCATCAAATCGCCTGGTCAGAGATTCTTTCCCAGTTCTCTCCTGAACACCCCACCTTTATCACCTATCTCAACCAGAAACTGCTGGCGGTCCCCCTCTTCGATGGGCAGCAGTCCTTTGGCTACCTGCTCGTCTTGAACCCGGCTGAAACAGACCGGCCCTTGTTAAACTGGGCGGCCAATATGCTGGCCGCGCGTTTCCTTGATGAAGATGCCCTCCAGGGTATGACCGACGAGTTGATTGGGGCCTGGGACCAACTGGAATTGATTTATCGGGTCACTCAAAATCTGGCGCTTACCTCAGACCTGCTGGCAGCCCTCAAAACTATTCTTCAGGAAATTCAACAGGTGGTTAACACTGAGGACAGCTTTATCCTGCTGCGGCGGCTCCATGCCTTCGATTGTGTCACCGGCGGAACTCATCGGATTGAAGCGCAGCTTTGCCGGGAATCCCTGTTGGAGAATTTGATCCAGGCCAACCACGGCGTGCTTTGCAACGATATGGCCGCCTGCCGCCATATCTGGCCCGAAGCCCCCACGCCCGTTGAAACCCTGCTGGCCACACCCCTGGTCATCACCGATGAGGATTGTCATGCCGCGCTGGGGTTGATTAACAAAGCCAATCGAAATTTTACTGCCGGCGACGCCAAATTATTGGCGGCCCTGTCTCAGCAGGTGGCCTCAGTCATCAAAAATTTTTTAGTTCACCAGCGCTTGATTATCGAAGAGCGCCTCAGCCGCGAGCTGGAAATTGCCGCCGAAATTCAGGAGAGCATGCTGCCAACCCAGTTGCCGCAGTTAAGCGGCCTCACTATGGCCGTGGTCTCTATTCCGGCTTCGGAAGTGGGGGGTGATTTTTATGATTTTATCACCCTCGGCGACCGGCAGCTTACCCTCATCATTGGCGATGTGGCCGGCAAAGGTATTCCGGCGGCAATGCTCACCTCTGTTACCCGCACCATGCTGCGGGTCGAGGCTATCCGGGGCGATCTGCCCCACACTATTATCCACCAGGCCAACAATGTTTTGTATCACGATTTGAGCCGGGCCGACTCATTTGTTACGGTTTTTGTGGCGACCATTGACCCCTTTGCCGGCACCCTGAACTATGCCAGCGCCGGTCACACCCCGGCCATCCTCTGGCGGGCCGAAACACAAACTATCGAGCAGTTAAAAGCCACCTCTCCGCCGATTGGGATATTTTACCGGGGCGAGTCAACTCGAACCGTAGCCCTGAAACCGGGCGATATGCTTTTATTCTATACCGATGGTATCACCGAGGCCCAATCGCCCAATGGCGAGCTTTTTGGCCTGAACCGCCTGATTCAACTGGTTGAAGCCAATGCTCAGGAATCGCCGGAGGTGTTGCAGCAGGTCATTCAAACGAAAATAGCCAAATTCCGGCAGGACTCATTGAGCCGGGATGATGCGACGCTGCTGGTAGTCAAAATGCTGCCTCAAACGGAAATGATTGTCCGTCGAATCAGCGGGCCTGTTATCAGAACGGTAGATTTTTCCTACCCGGCCGATACCCGCTACCTGACCGAAATTTCCAGAGAAATTACCCATACCTGTCGCCAATTGCCCACGTTGCCCTCTGGTTCTGGGGCTAATGATTTTATTTATCTGATTGAACTGGCTATTTCGGAAATTTGTACCAATATTATCCAGCATGCCTACGCCGGCAAAAAAGGCCAGATCAAAGGCCGGATTACCCTGTTTCAGCTAGCAGTCCATCTGGATTTTTACGATACCGGAGCCAGCTTTGATCCGGCCAGCATCCCTGAACCCAGCGTTAACCCCCATCAACTGATAGAAGGCGGGTATGGTTTGCATATTGTCCGGCAAATTATGGATGTGGTAACTTATGATCGCCACCCGGAACGGGGCAACCATTGGCATTTAGAAAAATTTGTGCAAAATACTTGACCGACCCTGTAAATTGCGTTCTAATTCTTTAGCGATTACAATAGAGATTAAGCTCTCTTGTTATCGCTTAAACAGCTCTCAACCAATATTACCCGTTGGTTGTTATAAGCTAAATACTCACTATATCATGCAAATGTATCAGGAGTAGATTTTATGGAAATCTCGTATAAATCCGTATCCCCCACCATGAGCATTGTTGCGCTGAATGGAGCCTTAAACGCCCGCTCGGCTGAGGAAGCCAAGCAAGCCTTTAGGAATTTGGTTGACCAGGGTGTGACAATGGTTGTGGTTGACCTGAAAGACGTTCCTTTTATTGATAGCTCTGGTCTGGCGGCGCTGGTATCAGGTTTAAAAACCCTGGGCGGCGAGGCATCGAACCTGAAACTGGCCTCCCCTCAATCTCAGGCGCGGTTACTGTTTGAATTGACCATGTTTGATCGTGTTTTTGAGATACACGATAGTGTGGATGACGCGCTAAGCAACTCAAATTAAGGCCGAAAGGTTAGCCTGATATGATGGAGATTTCGCACCAGGCCCTTGACCCGGATTGGACAGTTGTTCGGCTTAAGGGCCGACTCGATGCCTATACCTGTCCCGCCGTTAAAGCCGACTTGAATGATCTTATCGCCGGGGGACAGCTCAAGATTGTGATTGATCTGCAAGAGGTGCCGTTTATGGATAGCTCAGGGCTATCCTCGCTGGTTTCGGGTTTGCGTTTGGTGCGTGAAAAAGGGGGAAATCTCGCTCTCAGTGGCGTTCAAGAAAAAGTGCAGGTGGTGCTGCGACTAACTATGCTGGATCGGGTTTTTCCTATCCACGCTACGCCTCAAGCCGCCCAGCAAAATTTACCCTGACATGGTTATCTATACGTGCCAGTAACCGTTTTAATTATTGATGATGCCGTCCACATTCGCCGTTTGGTTGCCAGGATGCTTGAACAGGCTGGTTTCGTTACCCTGGAAGCTCCCGATGGTCTGCAAGGTCTGCGGTTGCTCAAAGAGAACAGGCCTGATGTAGTCACCTGTGATATTTCCATGCCGCTGATGGATGGGCATGAGTTTTTGGCCGCCGCCAAAAAGACCCGCAAACACAAGATATTCCCATCATTGTGGTGACGGCTCTGGGCCAGGAAGAAGATGCCGCCAGGGCTACAGCCATGGGGGCCAGTGCCTACCTGACCAAACCATTTAGCTCCAGCCACCTGATTGAAATTATCTACAACCAGGTCAAAAAACATCCCCAGGAAAGTTATACTTAAAATAAAAGGGCCGAGGTTTTATGCCTCGGCCCTTTTTGTTTTTCCTGGTTAAAGTGTCATTCCCCGCAAGTTTTCCCGGCTAATTTTCAGACTCTCAAAGGGATCGCCCGGACATCTATCCTGCTCCACCAGATACCATTGAGCGCCTACCGTCTCGGCGGCGGCAAAAATGGCGGGCCAGTCCAGAATGCCCGTGCCCACTTCGGCAAAGGTCGGCGGCTGACCGGTGGTCATATCTTTCAGATGAATAAGTGGGGTCCGGCCCGGCCACTGGCGAATATACGCCGCCGGGTCTACCCCGCCAAATTTGAGCCAATAGGTGTCCGCTTCAAGCTGAAGATTGGCCGGTTCGCTCTCGGTCAGCATCAAATCCAGGGCATAACTGCCGTCGAATTGCACCAGCTCAAAATCATGGTGATGGTAGCACAATTGCAGCCCGCCGGCCCGGCAGGTCTCGCCGATGCGGTTTAACTCAGCGCCCAGAGCGCGATAATCCGACTCGCGGCCTCGCTGCTCCGGGGCCAGCCAGGGACAAACGAGATAGGTTGCGCCCACAGCCTGGTAATATTCAATCTCGCGGGCCAAATTTTGGCGCAAGTCAGCCAGAGGAATGTGAGCGCTGACACATGTCAGACCAAGTTCCCGGAGCGTTTGAGCCAATTCGGCCGCGGAGAGGCCAAAGGTTCCGGCCAACTCAACCCCGGCATAACCCAGTTCAGCCACACGCCGCAGCGCCCCGCGAAAATCCTCGGCGGCAGCCTGACGCACCGTATACATTTGAGCGGCAATAGGTTTGGAAATCATTTGCTTTTATCCTGTTTCATAAAAAACAGGCTCTACCAAGCCGCAGAGCCTGTTTAATTTTTAGTTATAGCCCTGGGTGTGGTCCTGCTTAAACCATCGGAGCAGAGAGCTTTTCAGTCTCCTCGCGATTACCCGCCTGCAAAACCTTGAAGACAATTTTGCCGTCTTCAACATCGGCCTGGACGGTATCGCCCAGGGCAAAATCACCGGCCAGGATGCCTTCTGACAACGCATCTTCGATCTTGGCCTGAATAACCCGGCGCAACGGGCGCGCCCCAAAGTCAGGATCGTACCCCTCTTCGGCAATCAGGTGCTTCACCGCCTCGGTCACTTCGAGGGTCAGCTCCTGCTCTTTCAAGCGCTCCTGAACCAGGTTGATCAGCAGGTCCACAATCTGGGTAATTTCTTCGCGGCTCAGGGCGCGGAAGATGATGGTGCCGTCCAGCCGGTTGCGAAATTCGGGCCGGAACATGCGCTCCATCTCGCTGATAACCTTTTTGCGCATCTTCTGATAGGCGTCATTTTCACCGACTTTTTCGTCTTTCTTGACTCCAAAGCCCAGACTGGTTTCGCGCTTGATCAGTCGCGCCGACGTTAGAGGTAAGAATGAGGATGGTATTGCGGAAATTGACTTTTTTGCCTTTGGCGTCACTCAGATAGCCGTCTTCCATGATTTGCAGCAAGGTATTGAAGGCTTCCGGGTGCGCTTTTTCAATTTCATCAAACAAAATTACGCTGTACGGGCGGCGGCGAACAGCTTCGGTCAATTGACGCCTTCCTCGTAACCTACGTAGCCCGGCGGTGAACCGACCAGGCGGGCCACGTTGTGCCGTTCCATAAACTCGCTCATGTCGAGTTTAACCAGGGCATCTTCGCTGCCGAACATGAACTCGGCCAGGGCCTTGCCAATTCGGTTTTACCCACACCCGTCGGCCCCAGGAAGATAAAAGTGCCGATAGGCGCTTGGGGTCTTTCAACCCGGCGCGTGCCCGGCGGACCGCCTTCGAGATCGCTTCGATGGCCTCGTTTTGCCCCACGACACGTTTGTGCAGGGCGGCTTCCATCTGGAGCAGCCGCACTTTTTCTTCCGTGGCCAGGCGGCGAACCGGAATTCCGGTCCACATCGAGACGACCTCGGCAATATCCTCTTCCATAACTTTGGGTTTTTCCAGGGTTGGTTCCTCAAAGTCGAGGTCCAGATCATCCAGCGCGTCGGTCAAATCTTCTCCGCCGCGCAAGCGGGTCATATCTTCGTAGCGTGACGAGGAAAAGGACGGTTCTCGCTCCGAAGGCACGTCGCGCATTTCGACAACTTTATCGGTCAGATCCGAGGCGAACGGCACCTTGTACAGCCGTACCCGAGCCGACGCTTCGTCAATCAAGTCAATGGCTTTGTCCGGCATAAAGCGATCCGGCACGTAGCGGGCGGCCAGATGAGCCGCGGCATGCAGCGCTTCATCGGTAATTTCAAGGTTATGGTGGGCTTCGTAGCGGCTGCGGATGCCTTTGAGAATTTCGACGGTTTCGTCAATGCTCGGTTCATCCACCATCACCGATTGGAAGCGGCGTTCCAGGGCGGCGTCGCCCTCGATATTTTTGCGGTATTCATCCAGCGTGGTTGCGCCGATACACTGCAATTCACCGCGGGCCAGGGCCGGTTTGAGAATATTGGCCGCATCAACAGAACTGCCGGCCGAACCGGCGCCGACCAGCATGTGTAATTCGTCGATAAACAGTATCGCACCCGATTCTTTAATTTCTTCAATCACCCGTTTCAGGCGTTCTTCAAACTGGCCGCGATACATCGTTCCGGCCACCAGCGAGCCAACATCCAACATCACGACCCGTTTGCCCAAAAGGGTATCGGGGGCTTGATTGTTGACAATTCGCTGAGCCAACCCTTCGACAATGGCGGTTTTACCGACGCCCGGTTCGCCAATAAGGGCCGGGTTATTTTTGGTGCGGCGGGAAAGAATTTGGATCACCCGCTCGATTTCACTCTGGCGGCCCACCACCGGGTCCAGTTTACCGGCTTCGGCCTGAGCGGTCAGATCGGTGCCAAGCTGGTCTACCAGCGGAGTGCCTTTGGATTCACGGGCCGGAGCAGAGGTGGCGGATTGGGTGGAGCTTTCCATCATCACCCGGGCTGTTTGGGAGCGAACCTTATCCAGCCCCACGCCCAGCCCTTTCAGCACATCCACTGCCACACCTTCGCCGGCACGCACCAGACCCAAGAGCAGATGTTCTGTGCCGATGTAATGATGCCCCAGCCGGCGGGCTTCATCTACTGCCAGTTCGATCACCCGTTTGGTCCGGGGGGTTAAACTTAATTTACCATACATTGCCCGTTGTCCCCGACCAACGGTCCGTTCTACCCGCTCACGGACCTGTTTGGGGTCTACGCCCAAATCGCGCAGAACCCGAACGGCTACGCCATTTTCTTCTCTTACCAGTCCTAACAGAAGATGCTCCGTGCCGATGTAGTTGTGGTTGAGGCGCTGCGCTTCTTCTTGGGCCAGGGTTAATACTCGACGCGCTCGCTTGGTAAAACGATCAAATTTGTCAGCCATGTAATTAATTCCTTAATTAGTCCTGCATAAATCCTTGTAACAGTATTTTAATATGATGAAAGCGAGCGATACATAAATCGGGAAAATACTATTTTCCCGATTTTATGCTTCGATCGTTTCTTTGTTTTCTTCGGAACCGGGTTCGCTGCTGTCGTCTGAACTGCTTTCTTTATAAGCAGCCCAGTTTTCTTTGTCTTCGACCTGCTTCATGCTCAGGCCCATACGCCGCCTATCGGGGTCAATGTGGATTATACGCACTTTGATAGCTTGACCTTCAGACACAACTTCCCGGGGATGGGTAATATTTTTGTCTGACAGCTCAGAGATGTGGATTAAACCTTCAATCCGGTCATCAATCCGGGCAAATGCCCCAAAATTGGTCAGTTTGGTGACAACAGCATCCACAATTTGGTTGATCTCATAGTAATCAAAAACCTGGCTCCACGGTTCCGGCTGGAGACGTTTGAGGCTTAAGGCTACCCGCTGCTGATCGAGATCAACACTCAGGATATAAACTTTCACTTCATCCCCAACTCTTAAAACTTCGCGGGGGTGGGAAATGCGAGTCCAGGCCAATTCTGACAGGTGGATCAAGCCGTCAACCCCGCCGATGTCCACAAACGCGCCGAAGTCGGCCAGACTGGTTACCCGCCCGGCGCGGACATCGCCTTCGGTCAAATCTACAATGATACTGGCTTTGTTCTTGCGAGCCTCTTCGGCAGCCGCCCGTTCCGACAAAATGAGACGGTTGCGCTCGCGGTCCACCTCGATGATCTTGAGTTGCAGCTTTTCACCCATCATCTGGTTCCAGCGTTCGGGTTTATTGGGGCCGCCAAATTGGGCATTGACCAATTGTGAGCCGGGCACAAAACCACGCACCTGACCAAAATTTACAATCAGGCCACCTTTATTGTTACCGATTACAGCACTTTCGATGGTTTCTTTGGCTGCAAAAATACGTTCGGCTTCCTCCCAATCTTTTTCCACTCTGGCCTGACTGAGCGAAAGGATAATGTGGGTTTCCTCTTGATCATTTTCGACGCTGACGACATAGACAGGGATCGTATCGCCGACTTTAATCTGGTCTAATTCTTCGAGACTGAGGTTGTTTAAGTCTTTTGGGTCAACTATACCTTCAGATTTGGCGCCAACATCAACCAAAATTTCGGTTGATCGCTTACGCGCCACAACCCCTTTGACAATTTCGCCCGGTTTGACCACCCGAACCAAATTTTCTTGCTGGGCTAGCAGCTCTGCCATTGTCATCATTTTGTCATCGTCTGAGCTAATCAAAATGCTCTCTCCCCATTGGATATTGCTCTTTCGCCCCCTTGTATGTATCATATTTTTTGAAGGCTTAAAGCATAGTCACATTATACTTTGACTTTATACAAAAATCAAACGGTCTGATGGGGGGCGGTAAAAATTTAGAAAATCCTCTCGCAGGCTGTTCTCCTGGGGAGGGTAACGGTCAACCGGCTCTGATGGCGACAACTTCGATTTCTACTTTGGCCCCTAAAGGCAGCGCTGCTACCTGAACGGTACTTCGAGCGGGCGGGTCGCTGGCAAAAAAGCTGCCATAAACCTTATTCAGCGCCGCAAAATCACCCAGGTCGGTTACAAAAATGGTGGCTTTAACCACCTGGGCCAGGCTGCTGCCGGCTGCCTCTAAAATTTGGGCCAGGTTTTGCAGCACCTGCTGGGTTTGGGCTTCAATTCCACCTTCAATAAGCTTGCCTGTTTCCGGTACGAGGGGAATTTGCCCGGCGGTATAAATCAAATCGCCAATCTGAACCGCCTGGGAATAGGGACCAATGGCCGCCGGAGCGTGTGGGGTAGTAATAATTTCTCGTGTGGGTGGCATATTTTTCTCGCTTCTGGGTTATTATAGCCTGACGTTAGGGCTAAACCAAAACGGGCAAAATGACCGGGTTGGGTTTTGGCTAAAAAAGACGCTGAGTATACCTTCTCCTCAGCGTCTTTGAATATCGGTCTATTATCTTGAGCAACCTCAATATTTAAATGCAGCAGTCCCGGATCGCTCTATTTTACCCTGCTTCTTGGAAATCACAAAATCTAGTGCGATTTGGGTTTAAATTTGTGCTTTTCATGAAACATCAGTAGAGCCAGGGCACACGAGGCTAGCCGACTCAATGGCTTATCAGTCCGCTCAGTCAGGGCAATGGGAACATGGCTGCCCAGGACGATATTGACAGATAGTCCCTGGGCCAAATACTCCAGTTGTTTCACCAGCAGGGTACCCGTCTCCAGGTCTGGTACAACCAAAATATCGGCTTGCCCCGCTACCGGCGAGTCAAGCCCCTTGCCCAGGGCCGCCTCTCTGGAAATGGCATCATCAAAAGCCAGCGGACCATCCACAATACCGCCGGTAATCTGCTTGCGATCCGCCATCTTGCACAGGGCCGCTGCTTCCATGGTCGAGTTCAACTTGGGGCTAATCCGCTCGATAGCCGACAGGATAGCCACCTTCGGGGTTTCAATGCCCAACATCAAGGCCAGGTCAATAGCATTCTGAACGATGTCGCGCTTGTCTTCCAGGGTGGGGTAAATATTAACATTGGCATCGGTGATGAAGAGGAGGCGTGGATGAGTTGGCACATCCATCACTGCGACATTGCTGATCCGCCGCGATGTTCTCAGGCTGGCCTCTCTGGCTACCACAGCCTGCATCAATTCTTCAACCGTCAATGCGCCCTTCATAATCGCGTCAACCTCGTCAGCGCGGGCCATGGCCGCGGCTCGCGCGGCGGCGGCATGGCTGTGCTCGGTCGGTACAAGCGTATAGGGCGACAAATCCACACCTTCCGTCTGGGCCACGGCCCGAATTTTGGCTTCGGGGCCGACCAGAATGGGCACTATTAAATTAGCCTGGGCCGCGTCAATCGCCCCCAGCAAGGAGTAACGATCAACCGGGTGGACGACCGCGACCCGGATTGGGTCCATCCCCTCGGCCCGCTTAATGAGTTCCCGGTAACGCGCGCCGGGATCGCGCAGATGAACTTCGGGCATAATGGTCCGGGGACGCTTGACCTTGTTGGTTGGGGCCAGAATCTCGGCTTCGCCACTGATGACGACCTCACCATTCTGGTTGATGCATTGGCACTCAAAGGTGATCCGATGCTTCTCCGGGTTTTTGGCAGCAGCGGTGACGGTCACAGTAACGCTGTCCCCCGGAGACACCGGCCGGCGGAAACGGAGGGTCTGGCCGAGATAGATAGCGCCAGGCCCCGGTAGTTTGGTCCCCAGGAGGGTTGAGATGAGCGCTCCCCCCCACATGCCGTGAGCAATAATTTTATTAAACATGTCGCTCTTGGCATATTCTTCATCCACATGAATGGGGCTGATGTCGCCCGACATGATGGCGAAGAGCTGGATGTCTTGCCTGGTTAAGGTCCGGGTTAGACTGGCAGATTGACCAATTTCTATCTCATCAAAGGTGCAGTTTTCAATGTAATCCATGATAGGCTCCTTTTCGAATAAACATTGACCGAAGTTTGGATATGAATTGAGGATAGTGGTATTAAAAATACGTTATTCGCCACCTTTCAGGATAAATCCAAATCGGCCAAAAGGTCAGTGCCAGATGTCACCTTATCTTCTGACAAACGTCCTTTTCTGGCTGAATTTTCAGACTTAGCCAGGCTTGAGCACTCCAACCGATTGCCCTACATTTAAAAAGATCATCAGCACTTGAGGTGCAGCGCCGAGTTGTTGGGTAATGGCTCGTTGATAGGTTTCGACCTGCCGGAGATAACCCTGCTGTTGAGCGTAAACTTGCAGGTCACTGTCTTCGGCCAGCCGGTCTGTTTTAAATTCGGCAATTGTCCAGGCATTAGAGGGGGACGTCCGGTACAACAGATCAATGATGCCGCTCACCATCTGGCTGTCCAGGGTTAAGGCATAAGGTAATTCGTGGTGACGCTCGGCGGCGCTCAGTTCTGCGTAGAGGGGATGGCGTTGAAAGCGGTTGAGCAGGCGGGTGACTCGCTGCAAAAGCGGTGTCAATACTGGCCCGGGGTCGGTCAGGCCGGCTTCCCAGGGGCGAAGGGGCGACAAAAACCTGGCAAAGGTATCATCG
>JAAUSP010000869.1 GCA_012032575.1 Anaerolineales bacterium
TTCGCCCTGTGCTCGCACGACGCGCAGTGCTGCTCCGGAATCGTCCGCGATCAGCCGGATGGACTCAGACATGACCATCGCGATCGAGTCTCCAAAGCCTTGCAGAAGAGAACGCATCGAAGCGAGTTTCGAGCACTTTTTCCCGGCCGGTTACGGGTCGATCTACCCCGCTCTGGCCTCGCTGGCCGCCGAGACGGAACGGCTGATCCGGCTGGTCAACGATTTGTTGATGCTGACCCGCGCCGACGCCGGGACGCTCCGTTTGCAGCCTCAACCGCTGGACCTGACCGGTCTGGCCCGCCGCCGGGTGGAACACCTGACCGTCCTGGCCGCGCCGCGCCAGGTTCGCCTGCGGGTGGTCGAGCTGGAGGAAAGTTCGGCGGCGCTGGCCTGGGCCGATGCGGACCGGCTGGCCCAGGTGTTGGATAATTTGCTGGACAATGCCATTCGCCACTCGCCGCCGGGGAGTGAGGTCACGGTTACGGTTGCGCCGGAGGCCGACCAGCTTCGCTGTGAGGTCGCGGACAGCGGCCCCGGCATTCCGGCGGAACATCTGCCCTTTATTTTTGAGCGCTTCTATCGGGCCGACCCGGCCCGCAGCCGCAGCCTGGCAACAGCGGCCTGGGCCTGGCTATTGCCCGCGCCCTGATTCTGGCTCACCACGGGCGCATCACCGCCCACAGCGTCGCAGGCCAGGGCACGACCGTTACCTTCTGGCTGCCCGCCGCCGCCAACTGCCCCTGAACTGCCTCCGTTTTGCCACGTTTCTGCCTTTGGGCAGTGGTATGATTTAAATAACTACTCAATCATGTCATTTCGAGCGACGTAAGGAGCGAGAAATCTCCAAATTCCACATTTGTAGATAACGACTTCAAAGATTTCTCGGCCTTTGGCCTCGAAATGACATGTAAACTGCGTAACTCATACAATACTCACAAAGAGGAGAAAAATACCATGAAAATCACTCTCGCAAATTCTGACCACAATATTGGGTGTTATCGCTGCAGGGATCGTCATCCTTCATCTGGCCTGGGGACAGGCGTCGCCGGTCGCGCTGGCGGATTCAAACAGCGATAAGGCTTGCGACAACACCCGCACCGTCCAGGTGAGCGGGGCGGCGGCGATCAATGTGACGCCTGACCGGGCGCTGCTGCAATTGGGGGTTACGTCCACCGCCCCGACCCCGGAGGAAGTGGAGGCGGATAATACGGCGGCCATCAAAAATATCATCGCGGCGGTGCAACAACTGGGCGTGGCCGATAAGGACATCGCCACGGATTATTATCTGGTCCAGCCGATTTACGTGGATTACGAATCAATGAGTATCGAAGGCTATCGGATTAGCAATGTGGTGGCGATTACGCTGAACGATGTTAGTAAAACGGGGGATGTGCTGATCGCCGCACTCAAGGCCGGGGCCAACGAGGTGCGCGAGGTGCAGTTCTACACCAGCGAACTGCGCCGCTATCGGGACGAGGCCCGCGCCCTGGCCATGCAAGCCGCCACCGAAAAAAGCGGCGCTGCTGGCTGAGGCGGGCGGAACGGCGACCGGCTGTGTGGTCAATATCAGCGAGAATAGCTGGTCGTATTACAACGGCTCGTGGTGGGGCGGGCGCGACCGGGCCACATGGAGCCAGAATGTGGTCCAGAACGCCACCTCCGAGCAGCCGATGCCCGACGAGACGCCCATCAGTGTGGGCCAGATTGTGGTGAGGGCGGAGGTCAGCGCCAGTTTTGGGCTGGAGTAAACTGATGCGTGATACGTGATGCGTGATGATTTGCCAGCTAAACTCTCACGCATCACGTATCACGTACAAGTATCAGTATGGCGGCTCTGCCGGACCATCGTAACCGCACATGCCTACTCGTGGCGAGTTGAACAGGGGCACTGGCTCGCCGTACTCGTCGTGAGGATGTTCCTCGGCGTGCTTCTCACAAAACGTGACCCACTCCCCGGCTTCTATCAGACATTCCATGCACAGCCAGCCCGCCGGCTCGCCACACACGGCGCAAACGGCCGGGGGCATGTGGTTGCGGGCCATCAGAAAGATGGGATGTTTGCTCAGCGGCTGGCCCTCTCTGACCTCGACCGCCTTGACCAACGTTTCGGAAGAAGTGCCGAAATCATAAATGTGGGTCAGTTCCACCCCTGGCCTGAAAACCTGCTCGATCTTCCGGCTCATGGCGATTTCGTCGCCGCTCCAGCCGCCGATGGAAAACTGGCTCAGATGGCCACAGCACTCCAGCCAGATGGCCCGCAAATAGCTGTCCAACTCCTTTAGGGTAGACCCGCCGTTCATCTCGATATGCAGCCAGAAATCGGACGACCATGCATCCTGAATTTGCAGGTGGAAGAGCCGCTGCTTGGGGCCGGCCTTCTCCGCCGTTTTGATCGCTTCCTGCCGCTGCGGGCAGGTTTTAAGGTGTTTGCTCAGCCCGCCTTTGGTCATTTCGCGGCCACAAAACACACACGCACCTTGTGATTGTTTTTTTGTAGGCATTATCTCTACTCGTTTGAATATTCAACACGATTAAGATTTACGATTATTGAAATCTGCGATTTCAATGGTTTATCCCAATTAATAGACGACTCCTGATGAATAGACAACAACTCGGCTATCATCTTACGAATTTGAATTTTGTGTTCCGAATTTAAACGAAGCCGTTCTTCCGTGTAACGACCAGCATTGCTGATAGGCTTCCAATAACCATCCTTTTCCTCAAAATGTGCAGAAAAGCTTTCCTTACAAGTATCCACAAACTGAAAACCTTTAGCTTGAAGTTCTTCCGAGGGCCAGTGATTATGTTTTTGGTGATTGCAGGGGTGGCAAGAATAGTATAGATTTGTATATTCATTGACTTTAGATAAATAAAGACAAAAGGCGGCTTGTGAGTTGCACAAACCGCCTAACGGTAGAAGATATAGGGTATGCCTACCAAAAATCTATCTACCGTCAGACAGCTTAACAATTTAATTGAGTTTCGGCAAACGGTGTACGAGCAAATCTTGACCAAAGGACGGGA
>JAAUSP010000870.1 GCA_012032575.1 Anaerolineales bacterium
GGATATTTCCAACCCCGGCATCAACTCGTCGCAGGGCGGCGGGAGAAATCAGCTCAGTCTGAATCCCCACCCGGCGCTGCAAGGCGACATTGGCCTCCAGCCCGGCCTGATCTTTGGCGGCTACAATGGCGGCAAAGCCAGTTTGGGTGAAGCCGCAATCCTCCCCAACCCGCTCTTCGAAATTTTGGAAAACCCGCAAACTATAAAGGGCCATTCGGGCGGTCAGCTCATTAGAGTAGTGCTGGCGGATAATGGCCGAGGATTTACCGGTCGAACCGGCTCCAATCCCGTCTTTTTCTAATACTGCCACCTTCAAACCGCGCTGGGCCAACTCAAAGGCTGCGCTACAGCCCATGATCCCGGCCCCAATAACAATAATATCGAAAGTTTGAGCCATATAGTCCTTCCTTGAAATATTTTTACGGGTGTTGTTTTGGTTAGCTTACAAAGATAACACTAACCAACCCGGCAAAGACGACAGCGTGGGCAATTTCGGCGAGGCCAAGCCGGACCAGGCTGAGCGACTTTTTATCCTGCCAGTGCCAGGCCCCATAGACCATTTTCACGGTCACGGGAATGAAAGCCAGGGGCAAAAATAGAGGTGTCCAGCGCAGGACGGCCAGGGCGACCAGCAGGGTTAAGGCGGCGGTTTGGTAAGCCAGGCAAGCTTTGGCTTTAACCAGTCGCTCACCCACTCGTTCCGGCGCGGGCAGACGCGGCTGCTGGCGCACTTTGAGTTTGATATAAAAAACCGTGCCGCCAAAGTAGAGAAAGTTAATCAAGCCTAACAGAGCGGCGGTGCTGTCCAGTTGGCCGCTGGCCGCGTAATAGGCCATCGGCGCGCCCAGGGCTAAGCCGGCAATCCCGGTCAGCTCGCCTGGCAGGCTCAACTCCTGCCGCCGAGAAACCAGCCACAGATTGAATAATAGCAGTCCTGCGCCAAAAAGCCCAATGACAGCCAGCCACACCAACTGATGCATCAGGACCAGCCAGCCACCGCACAAAACCGTTATCACGCCGTAGATGGCGGCCCAGCGCCACAGATAGGCTCTATCGGCGGTGGGACGTTTACGGGTTTTAACTAAAACAACCAGGGGATAGCGGGTCAGGAAGAAGCCCAGCGCCGCCGTCAGTAAAATCAGTGCCCGTCCATGCCAAGCCGGAGCGACAAACAACCCCAACAGCAGCGGCACAATCAGCATGGCCCAGGAGCCGTGTTCTTTGGGTAAAGGGGGAGAAATGTTCATTTTCTATCTTTCCAGAGACCCATTTGCAGGATATTTTAACACAAATCTTCTTTTATGGCAGTGACTTTTGTCACGAAAACCCAAATAAAAAGCCCAGTCATTGAGACCAGGCTTTTTGCGCCAAACAGCAGGCAAACGAGGTTACTTATGAATGGACCGCATGTAGGCAATAATGTGCTGCAAATCCTCGTCGTCCAGGGCGGGATTGCCGCCTTTGGGGGGCATGGCAACGCCGGTGGTATTGAGCGGGTCGCTGGGATCGCGCCCCACCTTGAGGAAGGCAAGCAGCGCATCGTCCGATTTACCGGCAATAAATTCGCTGCTGGTCATATCTTTGCCCAGGCCGGGCATGCCTTCTCCAGCCGGTCCGTGACAGGCGGAGCAGGTTTGGGTATACAACTTCTGCCCTTCGACCGGATCGCCTTTGGCCGCAGGGGCAGCCTCTTCCTGAGCCGGGGCAGCCTGAGCTACATTCACGTTCCCTGATCCTTGAGGTAAGCGTTCTGCGCCACCACCTCCACCGCAAGCGGTCAGGCTCAGGGCCGCCACAATAAATAAAGCAATAAGTAAATAGACACCGTTTTTCATACAAAAATCTCCTTAGATTGAATTTTAGGAGTTACGCAGTTCAGGCTCAAAGCGGGTCTATGACCCGCGTCAGTCGGGAGTCGCAGACCCCCTCCGAGTGGTCAACTGCGTAACTCATTTTATTAACGTCCGGGCGGAAAGATGCTAATTTCATCTCCCGGTGAAACCACAATGTCAGGACCGCCGACATAACTCAAATCGCGGCCATTCAATAGTACCCGCCACATCGGTTTGACCCGGTAGGCTTTTTCGACGGTGAACCAGGGCGTGCCAGTGGCGTCGTCACGCTCGCCGCCCAACCAGTGCAGATCAAAGATTTCGGCGCGGGCTTGCGGGAAATAGTTAAAGAGCTTGCGCAGGGCCAGAGCCATCGTCCCGCCGCCGGACAAAGTCAGGCTCAATTCCGGGCCACCCATCAGCGTGCGCATTTTGCCAAAGATAGACACTTTGACCCGAAAATCGCCGCTGTCCAAGGGCAGGGCACTGCGATAGCCCAGCAGCATCATGTGCAGGTGCAGGCTCAACAGCTTGTTCCAGCCGGCCAGGGCCGTGGGGATAACCGTTGCCCCCGGCATTTCTTCGGCCAGAAATCGGGCAAAGGTGGCATTGACCAGGCTGATCGCGCCGGTCACGTAAAGTTCGGGCACATGAGTCTGGCGGGGACCGTGTCCGGCGTGGATCTGCCCGGCCCGAAAGAGGTAGCGGGCAAAATCATCGCTCACATCCAGGCCCAGGGTGCGGGCCAGCCAGACGGTAAAAAAGCGGCGGCGTTCGGCCAGGTGAGCCGGGTCTGCGCCCTGCTCCCAGCCCAGAATAACGGCGGTATCGTGGTGTTTGAGCAGGTAGTCGTAATTACCCACCACCAGTTCGTGGCCGCGTTTGAAAAGCGATTCAACCGTTTCGACCATCGCCGCCAAATCGACCTGACCCAGCCCCAAAAAGCTGCGCAGGCGATGCCACTCTTCTGCGGGGGTGGGGTTGAGGCCGGACAGTTCCCAGGCCAATGGCTTTTCAAGCTGTCCGTTTAATTGGGTGAAAGGGTCTACAACTGCTGCGGTTTTTATCATTTCGATGATCCTTTAGTCCGTGTTGCGTGTTGCGTGTTCCGTCCGTTTACTTCACGCAACACGAACACGCAGCACGTTTTGGCTACTCTAAATCCTGGAACTACTTTAGTGACCGTGCCC
>JAAUSP010000071.1 GCA_012032575.1 Anaerolineales bacterium
CGCCGGCCGGTTCCATCTGAACCCAGCCTGGCCGACTCACGCCCGCGCTATGGCGCGGTGGTTTCCGGCCCGACCGGGCCGGTGGGCTGCGCGCAGTCTACCTGTTTCAACTGGGGATGGGGGCGGTACCTGGACTGTCTCAATTGCTCATGCCAATTGTACCGTTAGCGAAGGGAAAACAGCCGAGCCAAATGCTACCGTCCAGATGAGCGGGCCTGATTTTAAAAGGCTGGCTCAGGGTCAACTCAACACAGTCCAGGCTTACCAGCAGGGCCGGATCAAGGTCAAGGGCGAGGTAAACCTGGCGGCCAAAATTTCCGAGATATTCGGCGCATGGACTCACGCCGTCCAAACCTCACCTGCTCCCCAGCCCCAACCTCAGCCCCAACCTCAGCCTCAGCCTTCGCCTCAGCCTTCGCCTCAGCCTCAGCCTTCGCCTCAGCCTGCACCCACCGGGCAGGTCTATCAGAGCTTAATGAACGGCAGCTTTGACGAGTATCAGCCCTATTTTCGCGACAATGAAAACAAGGTCTGGAAGGAACCGCAGTTCCCGGAGGAGTTCGGCAAATACTGGACGCTGCATCTGATTTCCGAGCGAAAACCGCGCCTCCACCTGATGCACAGCGGCACTTACGGCAAATTTGCTCAGAAGTATTATGGCGGTAAAGGGCTGGATTATCACCAGCATGGCCGCTATTCTCAGGTCATCGCTTCGCAGTATGGCTATGATCTGGTATTTTATCAAACAGTGGCGGCTCAATCGGGGCGGGATTATACCTTCAAAGGCATGATTGTCTCCTTTTACAAAGGCACCAGCGGCGAGCGCGCCGACGGCAAAATCTTTAAAACTATCGGTATTGACCCTACCGGCGGGCGCGACTATAGCAGCGCCAACGTGGTCTGGGGCGAGCGCGACGGCAAGGATAATGAATGGCGTTACCCCTCGCTGCGGGTCAAAGCCAGGGCCAATGCCATCACTGTCTTTATTCGGATTGAAAATACGGAGAAAGACGTTGGCAAAACCGAGCTGAACCTGGTTCACCTGGAGCGGTTTGAGTTGGAGTAGCATTTTTTGGCGAACTATCAGTTTCTTCCGCCGAAATACGCTTCCTGGCAAGATTGTGGTAGAATTTAGCTGTTTGATCTATGCATTGCCCGGTTTTGCGATGTCGCACCGGGCAGGAGTAATACGATGAACAGCCTCGATCCTGCCGCCGAAATTATGGTGGTTGATGATGAGCCGGCCAATTTAACGTTATTGCGGGCTATCCTGGAAGGTCGTAACTATAAAGTCCACACGGCCGCCGATGGAATCAGTGCGCTCCAAATGATCCCCACCTTTTCCCCGGACTTGATTTTGCTGGATATTGGCTTGCCGGATATGGATGGTACCGAAGTTTGCACCTGGCTAAAAGCTGACTCCCAAACCAACCATATCCCTGTTATTTTTATCAGCGGCCTGGATGATGTCAACAAAAAGGTCGAAGCGTTTGAGGTGGGCGGCGTAGATTACATCCTCAAGCCGTTTCACCAGGCCGAAGTGCTGGCCCGGATCAATACCCACTTGACCCTCCAACGCTTACAACAGAGTCTGGCTCAACAGAATCAACAACTGCAAGCCGAGAATATCCGCCGGTTGCGGGTGCAGGAATCTTTAAGAGAAAGCCGCGAACGCTACCGCCTCCTGGCTGAACATTCAACCGATATGATCACCCGGCAAAACCCGGATGGTATCTATCTGTATGTGTCGCCGGCCTGCCAAACCCTGCTGGGGCGCAGTATTGAAGAAATGATTGGTCAGCATGCCACCGACTTTATCCACCCCGACGATTTGCAGGGGCTGGAGAACCGCTATGGCTCGATTCGAGAGTGGCCGCCCAGTTTTACTGTGACCTATCGCGCCCAGCGCAAAGATAAAACCTATCTGTGGTTGGAAACAACCTACAAGGTGGTCCGTCATCCCAGCGGCCGGGTGGTGGATGAAATCATCGGGGTATCGCGGGATGTCACCGAGCGCATGCAGGTGCAGGAACAACTGCGGCTGCAGGCCAGTGTGCTCAATGCCGCCGCCGACGCCATCCTCATCACCGACCAGGCCGGGGTTATTCTCTGGGCCAATCCCGCCATTGAAAGCCTGAGCGGCTACACTCCAGCCGAACTGATGGGTCAGAATAGCCAGCAGTTCTACTCTGATCTGCAATCGGCAGCCTTATATCAGCTTATGAGCGAAACCGTTACCGCCGGCCAGGTTTGGAGCGGCGAAATCATCAGCCGGCGCAAAGATGGCAGCCTGTACCCCGAAGAGGTAACGGTAACGCCCGTTCCCAATGAACAACAAGAAATCAGCCATTTCATCGCCATTCGGCGTGATGTGACGGCCCGCAAACAGGCCGAAGAAAGCCTGCTCCAGCGCAACCGCGAGTTGACCCTGCTCAACCGCATCAGCCACATGCTCAGCTCGACGATTAAGCTGGAAGAAATATTACAAACCATCCTCAACGAGATGCAGCGCTTGTTGAATGTGTCAGCCGGTTCATTTTGGCTGAATATTCCCGAAACCGGCGGAATCGTTTGCCAATATGCAGTGGGAGTTGGCAGTGAACGGGTGATGGGCTGGCGCCTGAGCCAGGGCCAGGGCATTGCCGGCTTTGTGGCCCAAACGGGTGAAACCCTGATTGTGGCCAACATCCGGGAAGACCCACGCCATTACCGTACCGTAGATGAACAGGCCGGCCTGAGTTTTCATTCGCTCCTCAGTATTCCCCTCAAGGTCAAAGGCAACGTTATTGGCGTGTTGAGTCTGGTAGATTCCGAAAAGGATCGGTTTACCAGCAGCGATGCCCGCCTGGGCGAATCCATCGCCGCCGTAGCCGCCAATGCCCTGCAAAACGCCCAGCTTTTCGAGGCCGAACAGGAACAGTACCAAATTGCCGAAACCCTGCGCAGCGTGACCCAGGCTTTGAGCGCAACCCTGGATTTACAACATGTTTTTGCCCTGATCCTGAGCGAAGTAAAAAAAGTGGTACCTTACGACAGTGCTTCGGTGCAGGAGTTAAAGGATGACCACCTGGAGATTATCGGCGGGGTCGGCTTTCCCAATTTGGAAGAGATCATTGGCCTTAACTTTGATCTGACGGCCGACGATAACCCCAACCGGCGGGTCATGCAAACCCGGCGGCCTTTGATTTTAGAAAACGCCGCCATCAATTACAGCGTTTTTCAAAATGAGCGCCACGCCCCGGCGGGGATTAATTCCTGGCTGGGGGTGCCGCTGCTTTTTAGAGATCAGCCGATTGGTATGATTAGTATGGACAAACGCGAGCCGGGCTTTTATACCGAGAAGCACGCCCACCTGGCCATGGCTTTTGCCGCCCAGGCCGCGGTAGCCGTCAAAAATGCCCAGCTTTACGATGACGCCCGCCGGGCCAGAGAAGTGGCCGAAGCTGCCGACCGCTCCAAGAGCGCCTTCCTGGCGACCATGAGCCACGAAATTCGCACGCCCATGAACGGCATCATCGGTATGACCAGCCTCTTGCTCGATACCGCGCTGACCCCGGAGCAGTATGATTTTACCGAAACCATTCGGACCAGCAGCGAGGCCCTGCTGACCATCATCAACGATATTCTTGATTTCTCAAAAATCGAAGCCGGCAAGGTAGAGTTGGAGTACCAGCCCTTTGACCTGGCGACCTGTCTGCAGGAAACGCTTGACCTGCTGGCCCCCCGCGCGGTGGACAAAAAACTGGATTTGGCTTATGTGATTGAGGCTGATGTTCCGCCGGCCATCTACGGCGATATGACCCGCCTGCGCCAAATCCTGCTCAATTTGCTCAGCAATGCCATCAAATTTACGAATGAGGGTGAGGTGGTAGTGGAAGTAAGCAGTACGCAGTCTGGACGCGAAGCGGGGAGTAAGGAGACAGAGCGATCTTCCGCGCCCCTACTCCCTACTCCTCCTTACTTCCTACTTCATTTCTCCGTCCGTGATACCGGCATCGGCATACCGCCAGAGCGGATGGACCGCCTGTTCAAATCGTTTAGCCAGGTGGATGCTTCGACCACCCGCAAATATGGCGGCACGGGCCTGGGGCTGGCCATCAGCCAACGCCTGAGCGAAATGATGGGCGGGGCCATGTGGGTTGAGTCACCGGCGCTGCTGCCGGCCGAAGCCAGGCTCGGTGGCCCCGGCGCGGTCTTTCATTTTACCATTCGGGCCAATTCAGCCTCAGTGACAGGCCAGACAACGGTTGAAGTTCAGCCCAACCTGGAAGGGAAACGGCTGCTCATTGTTGACGACAGCGCGACGATTCGTGAAGTGTTAAGCCGCTACAGTCAGGAGTGGGGCATGCAAGCCACCCAGGCCACCTGGTCCGGCCAGGCCCTCGATTGGCTGGAGCGCGATCAATCCTTCGATTTGATCATTTTGGATTTTCAAATGCCGGAAATGGATGGTCTAAACCTGGCCAAAGAAATCCGCCGGCTTGAAGCGAGCAGAGGGCTGGCCGAGCCAGGCTCCGCCGGAAATGCCGGGGAAAGCAGTCCAAAATCCAAAGTGCCACTGGTGATTATGCTGCCCCTGGGCTGGCGCGAGGCCCAGCGCCAGGAAGAATTTGAAGCCGCCGATTTTGCCGCCGTGCTGTCAAAACCGCTCAAACCTTCGACCCTGCTGGATACATTTGTTACCATTTTTGAAGATAAACCAACTCAGCACGTTTCCTTCCGCGAGCGTAGCCCCTCCCGTTCTTACGATATAACGATGGGCCGGCGCTTGCCCCTGCAAATTCTGGTGGCCGAAGATAACGCCACCAACCAAAAGCTAATCCTGCAAATGCTCCAGCGTCTGGGCTATCGCGCCGATATTGCCGCCAACGGCCTGGAGGTGTTGGATGCCCTGGCCCGCCAGCGCTACGACGTGGTGCTGATGGATGTGAACATGCCGGAAATGGATGGTCTGGAAGCGGCGCAGCAAATTCGCCAGCGCTGGACCCTGGAGCAAAGCCCGCGCCTGATAGCGGTTACGGCCAACGCCTTGCAGCAAGACCGCGAAGCCAGCCTGGCCGCGGGGATGGATGATTACTTAAGCAAGCCCATTCGGGTGGAGGCGCTGGTCGCTGCCTTGCAAAAGTGCCATCCGGCAGGAGAACCGGCAGCGCAAAAGCCTCCGGGGAAATTGAAGCGCCTGGCGATAGGCAAAAACCTGAGCTGGAACCTTTGCCGGAAGCAAACAAAGCACCGGCGAAAAGCCAAAATATACTCGATCCCAAAGCGCTGGCTAACTTGCAGGCCATGGTCGGGGGCGAGATGGCCTTTCTGGTCACATTGATTGATAGTTTTATGGCCGATGCCCCCAAACTGCTGGACCAGATGAACCAGGCTTTGGGCGAGGCTAAAGCCGCCGACCTCAAACTGGCGGCGCACACCCTCAAATCATTGGCTAATAACTTTGGCGCGGCTCAACTGGCCCGCCAGTGCAAAACGTTAGAAGATTTGGGCCGGGTCGGTGAGCTAAACGGCGCGGCTGAGGTTGTCGAACTGGCGGCCACCGAATATGAACAGGTCAGGCTGGCTTTAGTCGAAATTCAAAAAAGCTATAGCAATTAAGAGGTTCAATCATTCCCATTTTTGGTATAACTAGGGGAAAATGTAATGGACAAATATGCAAATGTTTTGGTAGTTGACGATAATAAGACCACCCGGATGGCCCTGGCGTTCGGGTTGCAGTACCAGGGACATCAGGTAACCGAGGCTGAGAACGGGCAGCAGGCATTGGAACTGCTGCGGAGTTCGCCTTATGACCTGGTGCTGCTTGATGTCGAGATGCCGGTGCTCAACGGCTATCAAACTTTGGAGCGGATAAAAGGCGACCCGGCCCTGCGCGATATTCCGGTCATCGTTATTTCGGCGGTGGAGGAATGGAAAGCGTGGTCAAGTGCATCCAGATGGGAGCCGAGGATTATCTGCCCAAGCGCTTTGACCCGGTTCTGCTGCGGGCCAGAATTGGGGCCAGCCTGGAAAAGAAACGGCTGCGCAACCAGGAACTGGAATACCTTCAGCAGGTCGCCCAGCTCACCGCCGCGGCGGCTTCGATGGAGGCCGAAACCTTTGATCCGGCCAGCCTCTCCGAGGTAGCCGCCCGCAGCGATTCGCTGGGTCAGTTGGCCCGCGTGTTCCAACGCATGGCCCAGGAAATGCGCGCCCGCGAAGCCGACCTGAAACAGCAAAACAAAACCAAAGCAGCCTTTATTGGCGTAATTACCCACGAACTCCGCAGCCCCTTTGTCTCGGCGGCCTTATCGGCGGAATTGGTGCAGCGCTATGCCGAAAATAACATGCTGAGTGAGTTGAAGACGCAAATCCAACAACTTAACCGGGAATTGATTGACGGCCGGCGGATGATTGACACCTTTATTTCCTTTGCCACCCTGATGAACCGGGAACAGAGTTTGAATCGGCAGCCGGTTAACTTTGAACTGCTGATCCGTGAGGCGGTAGCACCCCTGGCGGCGCTGACCATTAACTACCAAATCAAATTATCCTATGATATTTCGCCCCAACTGCCGCTGGTAATGGTTGATAAAGAGCGTATGAGTGAGGTCATTTATCACCTGACTCACAACGCCATCAAGTTTAACCGGTCTGGCGGCCTGGTCCGGGTGGCTTGTTACCTGGCCAACGAGTCAACCCTGCTTTTTGAAGTGAGTGATACCGGGGTGGGCTTGGCGCAGGAGAAATTGAAGACAATCTGGGAAGCATTTACCCAGAACGCCGACCCGGTCCGGCGCGGCGTCGAAGGGTTGGGGTTGGGGCTGGCCCTGGTAAAAATGGCCATCGAAGCCCACGGCGGCGAAGTGACTGCCACCAGTACCCCCGGCGTTGGCAGCATCTTTGGCTTTCGGCTGCCGCTGCAGTGAAAGAGACCCTCAAGGGCTTCAAGACCTTATGAGATTTGATTTTCAAAATCGGTGGTTTATTGTAGCGGCGGGGCTTGCCCCCGCCTGGCGGCGACCCTTGCGGTCGCCGCTACGATTATCGGATTTGGTCGTCAAAGTTCATCAGGGTCGCAGATAGATTTAAAGATAGAGAGAAGCAAACTGCTCCTCGGTCGGTTCCGCTCAGCAGTACCACGGCTCGGTCAGGTAGGGCACAAAACCGGCGGCGGGCGGCAGTTCCGGGAAGGGAATTTGGCCGGCTGGGTCGCTCACCCCGCTGTGAGCGCGTTCCCACACCCGCCGAAACACCTCGCGCCGGGGACATGCTGCCCGGCGCAGCGCTGCACTAAAATCTCCAGATCGTGCTGTAAGGCATCCACGCGCGGGTCGGGGTTGCGCCAGGTATAAGACAGTCTGGCTTCATCCAGCCTTTCGATTCGCGCCTGCATTTCCCCAAGTTCCAACAACCTTGACCCCGGCGGGATCAACAGCCGGATAGCTAACTGAATGGGCGACACCTGGTCCACCAGCCCCAGCCGGAGCAGTTCGGCCAGGAAAGCCCGATACCCGGCCAGCGTGGTCCAGGGGCTAAAGGCTACAAAGGTAGGAACCAGTAACAGTCCAGCCTGACGGCACAGAGTTAAGGCCGTCTCAAATTCCTGGCCGGTGTGACGCTTGTCGAAGCGGGCCAGAATCTCCTCATCAAATGACTCGACCGCGCTGGTGATAAAGAGACAGCCGGTTTTTTTGAGCACTGGCAACTGCCGGGCCTGCCCGAGCAAATGCTCCACCTTGATGGTGACATCGTAGGTCAACTGCGGAAATTCCGCGTGCAGCGCCTCGACCAGGGGCAGGGCGTGGCCGGGGCCGTTGAAAAAGTCCGGGTCGCCAAAGGTGATATGTTTGGCTCCGGCGGCAACCTGCTGGCGGATGTCGGCCAGCACCACCTCCGGCTGCACCAGGCGGAAGCGCCCGTTGTAAACCGGCACAATCGGGCAGTGGCGGCACACATGCTTGCAGCCCCGGCTGGCCTCGGTATACCCTACCATCACCTGCTGCCCCTCACTGCTGACAAGCTGAGCGTAACGGTTCAGTCCGGGCAGGCCGGTTCGGTCGGGCCGCAGAAAGGTTTGGCGGTTGAGCGAGATGAGGGGAGCAGGGGAGGGCCTGGGGCGTCGGGCGTCGGGCATGGAGATTCGCCACGCTTTGCGGCCATTCGCCTCCTCGCCTCCTTGCCGCTTCGTCGCTTCGATCTGCCGGGCCAGCTCTACCAACCCGGCTTCAAACTCCCCGCCCAGAATATGCTCAACCCCCAGGCGATGCAGGTAAGCGGCGCTAACCGGGGCATAAAGGCCGTAGCCGCACAGGTGGGCCTGCGGATTAAGCCGGCGGACCTGGGCTATCACTGGAACGGCCATGCGGGTACCCATGTGCATGGGCACATAAAAAGCAATCAGCTCGGCTGCGCGCACTCCTTCCGGGTCGAGCGGGTCAACCGACAGGTCCAGGCAGCGCACCTCAAACCCGGCCGCCCGCAGCCAGGCGGCCGGCGAGGCCAATCCGAAGGGCTGCCGGCCCATTTCATAAGTGGAGATCAAGAGGATATTTAAGTTCATAGTTCAAAAGATTACTCAGCCCACATTTTTGCCATAAACCCAAACGACCCGCCCGCCAGACCCTCGGTATCAGCCGCCGGCTTATGCCTCTCGCGCCGCTGCCCGCAGCAGGGCGTTCAGCACGGTATGAAACAGCACCAGCATCAGCGGGCGGTTGTCCTCGTGGATGGGCTGGAAATCCTCGTCGCCGGGCCAGGGGCTGACGGCTTCAATCAGAAAGCGGGCCAGGGCCGGTTCGGGGTGCGTGTCAACATTGAGCAGGGGTAAGATATCCGGGTAGCGCGGCTCCTCCGGCTCGCCAAAGGGCAGTTCGGTGGCTTCGGTCGCGTCGTCAATATCTTCCCAGGTCAGCAGGCGCAGCGGCCCGCGCTGCCGGTTGAGCACGTGCCACAAGACCAGGCCAATGAATAAGATATGGTTTGTTTCATCTCCGTTTAAGAAGATGTCTTCATCACGGTCCAGGCCAAAGGGAAGCTGGATCAATTCATCCAGATAGCAAAACAGGGCCGGCTGCTCGGCCTCGAATTGGTCGGTCAACGCCTCGGCCTGCTGCGGCTCCAGCCGCTTCAGCTCGGCCATTATTGCTTCCAGGGTTTGGCGGGAAACTGGTTCAGCCATGTACCACCTCCGGGGAAAAGGTTAACTTTCAGAGAGTATAATACCAGAGGCGGACGCTGTAAAGTGCCGGCCCTCGCCGGACGCTTGAAGAGACATGGCCTGAAACCCTCAATAGGACCCTAACCTGGAGGAGTCACCTTCGGCCAAACAGGATTTTTCGCCACGAACCTTCGGCACGAATTTTTACTAAAAAATGGCTCAATATGTGTTTCAAGGAGCTATGGTCAGGAGCACGAGGCTGAAGCCGTCGTGCTGAAAGAGCGAAGCCCGCTTGGGCTAAAATTTTAGGGCGCTTCAGCGTCCTTTGCCCTCTCAGCCCGACGTTTCAGCGTCGGGCGATAGGTGGCGCTGCGTTACCTCCTTGAAATCCATCATGAGCCAAAGCCAAACACTGAGGCGGCCAGCGCTGGTTTAGCAGTTTTTCTTTACTGCTCATGGGAATACGATACCAGTGCTGCTCATAAGCAAGGTTAAAGTCAAGACGATTATTGAGAATAGCGACGAGGACTTCACCCCGAACAGCCATAAACACTCAAACTTCGGCTAACGAACTTCTATTTGCAGCGACAGGTCTGTTTCTACTTCGGCCAGGCGGCGGTTATAGATGTGGACGATTTCCTGCAAAATGCCAAAGAAGTCCTTGTTTTCTTCCGTGGCTAACTCCATAATGTTCAGAGCTACAAATGCTTCAATGGAAACAATAGCCAGGTCTTTATCAATCCCTTCATCCTGGGCCAGGGCCTTGGCCCGATACTCTTGCTCGCCGGGGACTAAAAGGATTGGTTGCAGGCCAACTTTAATGTTCTCGGCGCACTTCTGGATCACATTACGTGAGGGCGTAGCTGTTACGTGGTAGACCAGCTTGGCAATAGTAAAGTCACCCGCCCTGGCTGTTTGCCGGTCGCCGGCATGGGCCGGGTGATTGGGTATTTCGATATGTTTGAAGCGTCTCTCTAACTTGGCCCCAACCAGATGTTGTTCGACCACGCCCCCGGAGCGTTGTTTAGCGTTTTCAACAATGAGATTCACCCAGGCGGTGGGCGCTTGCCGCCGGTCAAGATCAAGCTTTAGATTTTGCCGTTTGAGCCATTCCATCGCCCTGTTTGATAAAGCTTCGATCAGTTCAAGGAGTAACTGCTCTCTTGCTGGCGGGGCTAGATTTGCCAGTTTGGCCCCCCACTCAAAGGCCTCAAAAAGCCTTTGCCCATCTTGATGTCCTTGCCGGGTGGTTACTTCTTTCAAATAGGTGCGCGGAATACCATAAGCCTCAATAATGTTACCCAGTCCCGAACGCGCCCCTTTTACCTCTCCCCCCTGCGAAATAACCTCTTCTCTTGTTGCCGGACATTTTCGGCGTAAATGGTCCAAGACAACAATACCCATTGAAATGGTATTTCTGGATACATTGCCGCCCCGCGTACAGGAGGCAATCCAGTTATTGAGAATTTGATAGCTTTCTTGCTTGAGATTGTCGGTCATAATATTCCGGCAAGCTGAACCTCTGGGTTCAGCCAATGTTTTCAAACAGGGGATTAAGCACATGCTGCCCTATCCAGGCGATGACCGGCACACAAACAGCGTCGCCAAACCCGGTGAGTGCTTGCACACCATTGACCGTGATCGGGTACTCATCGGGGACGCCTTGCAAACGGGCATACTCACGAGGGGTCATGGCCCGCATTTTTAGCTGACCCCCACCGGCTTTAATCAAGAACTGCTTTCCGCTGCCGCCGACAGCCGTCCGCAGGCAGCCGGATAGATCGTCGGGCCTCACCTCGGCCCGCTGCTGCCCTTTGCGGCGGCGGCGGAAGAAGGTCCGATAAGAGATTTCATCGTTATCAACAAACTGGGTTGCTCGGTGATAATGCGCCGGTTCCATCATGTGCAGATGGCGCTTCACTTCAGCCTCATGCCACCAGCGGGCGTCATCATCGCTCAATGACTCAATAATTTTTGATAAACCGCCGCTGCGTAAAGGGGGAGGGGCGGGCAGATCGTTATAAAACCAGGCCAGGTCACTGTTGGCAAAAATGCTTTTTCTAAGCTGATCTGGCAGGAGTGAGGTGGGACGGCTAAGGATTAAGTGCGGATTCTTGTGACCCTGTAGCTTTGTGCCAACCAGAAAGACACGCAGGCGGCTTTGCGGGGTAAAGCGCAAGGCGTCGAGGGTAAAGACATCACAGACATAACCCAATTGATTGAGCGCCTGAATGGTCAGACGAAAATCCGCCCCGCCATTGGAATACAACCAGCCGGGGACGTTTTCGACCAGGATCAACGGCGGCGCAATTTCGCCTTGTGCCTTGAGAATCTTGACAAAGCCCCAAAAAGCGCTGGAATGATCGCCGCTCATGCCGTTCATATTCCCGGCCAAAGACAGGTCAACACAGGGGAACGAGCAGGTAGCCAGAGTGGTTAAAGGCACGCTGGCTGGGTCTACTTCAAAAATATCTTTGACCAGATAATGGCGGTCGGCGTCGGGAAAAAGGTATGGTACAGTTCATACTTCTTGGCCGAAATGTCGTTGGCCCACACTACTTGCCAGCCCAGCGGCTCCAAGCCCATCCGTACCAGACCAATCCCGGCGAAGTATTCGGCTACGGTTGGGGAAGTAACTGGGTTGCTCATAGAGTGGATTTTAATATAAACTACGCCAAACTACAAGCAAAGCCAGCGACCACCGGGGCCAGGGGGTGGGCCGAAAGCTGCAAGATGCAGGCAGAGTTAGGCGCTGGCTTAAAGAGGGTTTTCCGGTTGAAGGGGTGATAATAGCCAAAGCTTTTTCAGAACAATTCTAAAATGCCTGTTCTATCATCTTCAGTCATAGCTTTGATTAAGTCAAAACTGTTACGCAGCAGGGTCTCAATATCCTGTTCATGCAGCAACTGCCACCGTTGCTCGTTCTCGTTCAGCCGCATATTTGAGACAGGCCAAAATATCTGCCTGCGTCAGGTAAGGAAAATCAGCCAGAATTTCCTGATAATCCATCCCCGCAGCAAGATAATCTAAAATATCATAAACGGTAATACGCATCCCCCGGATGCACGGTTTACCGCCTCGTTTACCCGGCTCGATAGTAATGATACCTTTATAATCCATTGTTTCCTCTTTTGATGTTTCGAAATGATAGAACAGCGGTATAGGTTTTAGAGTAAGAACAAATTGCTGCTTTAACCACAATAGCCATATTGACCTCCTGATAAAACCACCACCGCCGGGGATATTATACCACAAGTTGAACCAATCCAGCGGTGAGTCAGCCAAAGCAGCAGCGACCGGGGCCGGGGGGTGGGCCGAAAGCTGCAAGAAGCAGGCAGAGTGACGGGCCGGTTTGAACAGAGGGCAAAAGCCAGTTACAAATTATCAAATAGCCCCAATTGCCAACTTCCTGGCGGGGCGTTTAAATCAAGCTTACGCGAGACCAGGCTGTTTTCAGCCAGACCCCCCAAATAGTTTATCGTCTCCACGATATTGGGGACACAATATTCGGCCATTTGCTCCTGAATTTGCGCCGTAGTAAAACGCAGCACCTTCCAACCTGCCGCTTCTAAATCATTGTTTCGCAGATTGTCTTCGGCTGCTTTTTCGGGATTGGCATGGTACGTATCACCATCTGTTTCTACGTCAATCTTCCCTTTGTCACAGTAAATATTGAAATCCAACATATAGTTGTGATTATTCACTTTAACCAATTCTTGACGCTCGGCTTGAATTTGCCACTGCTTCAAGGCTGCCCATAGCTTATCCTCTAAAGGGCTTTCATCATAGAGGTCGTTGATTTCAACAGCCCTGAGAAACTTCTCTGCGGTGGTAGGAATAAAGACAATTCGCCTGAACCGGCGGCTAAAAACTGGTTGAGGTAAGCGTTGCAAGGGTTGCAGTATCAATTTGTAATACTGTCTTGTGCTTTTTTCACTCTGAGGCTGATGGGGGAAAAGTTCGTGGCGGTAAGCTGTTTGAATATCAATGACCTGGCAGAAGTAATTGATCGCGTGGGCATCCTGGCCGAAAACTTTGGTTTGATAAAAAGCTAACCATTGCGGCGGCCAGCGCTGTTTGAGTAGTTTTTCTTTACTACTAACGGGAATACGATACCAGTGCTGCTCATAAGCAAGGTTGAAGTCAAGGCGATTATTGAGAATAGCGACGAGGACTTCACCCCGAACAGCCATAAACACCTGGACTTTGGCTAACGGTCTCTACCCAATTCGCCGAAACTCATTAGCCGCATGAATAAACTCAGTTTTAGGCCACTGATTACGGTCTGCCGGTAGATGAATTCTTTTGCCCAGATAAGCTTTGAAATCGCTCAATCCTCCATCAAGCCCCGCGTCAGTTAACTCTTTTTCTTTGGCCGGGTTTATTTGCATCTTGAGCGACTCATCAAGATAGATGAGCGAGCGGTCAAAAGCTCTGTGGTAGGTGGGGGATAAACAAAGACCATTGGCAACTTCGTCAATGCTATCCTCTGCCCCTACCGGCAAGATATGGGCGGCATCTATCAAACGTAATTGCATTCGAGTTACGGCGCAGCGCCGATCATAGGCAATTATTACTTTTTGCCGAAAACTGGAATTTCTGGATAGTCGGGAGACTTCGCTGACAATTCGCCTCCGTTCTTGAGGAACTTGGGCCACCTCTTCATTGGAAATGGGCTCAAGAGAAGCCGCTTTGGTCAGCAAACCAACCATTTTGGCGTCGGCCCCTTCTCGATGAAGCAGGTCTACATTCAAACAATAAGCCAAGAATTGATCAGGGCGGATACCAATGGCTATTTCGTCATTGCCTTTGGTAACAAAGGAAAATCCATTTTGCAGCGCTTCGTTTAGGGTGGTAATAGGAATCTGGATAGAAGGAGAGTGGACGGAGAAGGTTTGATGCTTCCTCAAATCAAACCCGGCAAAACAGCCCGTATTAGGCTCGTACCCGATTAGAATAGTGTGCCCATTTGGATTAAGCGATAAGGGAGGTTGAACCCCTGTTAATTGGACTCGATATTCGTTTAGGGGCCGGGCTGCCCCACCCCCATGAGTCAGGGTCCAAATATAAACCCATAACTCAACCATATTTCGTCCATACTGGACAATAAAACGCCGGGGATGCCCTCGCGTTGAGGAAACAAGTATGGCTGAGGCATCACTTTCATCTAACGCATCAATAACAGATTGAACCAGGTCAGACGGTGATAAAGCTGGCATTGTTTTTCTCAGGTATCGTCAATTGATTGATCTGGGAACATGTCCATCTGAGGTTTTCTTTTTTGTTTCGGCTGAGGTTTGGCCGCCCCATTTTGTTTAACCGGTCTTTGCTGACCGCCCTCTTCGGGGAGTTTCTCCTCATGGTCTCGGTCGTTATCTTGCCATAAAGCAGCAGGGCTGGGTATCTTGTAACTTTCTTTGTCAGGGTTAGCTTCTAAATTCTGTCCATTAACAAACCTACCCTTGCCCCTTCAATGTATTCTTCAACAACCTCACAGCACACCCAACGCCGTGATAATTTCTCACATACTTCTCCGGTAACACAGCTACCGCCAAATGGGTCCAACACAAAATCATCAACATCCGTTAGCATACGGATGAAATATTCGGGAACATGGGCCGGGAAACGGGCCGGATGCGGGTTAATCCCTCGTTCCCGGCAATATCTTAGATAGTAGGAGTTGCTTTCTGTATTGGGCACGGCCAGTAAATTGGGCGGAATAGCGCCGCCATTATCCGTTTGAAACTTATCACTAATATCATGACCACTGGGGCGCAGTTTGGCTTTATACCCATTTTCCAGCAGGTCCAGCATCGAATCACTGTAAGGGGCCAGCACCCGACGGTTGCTGGCCTTGGGCCAGGGCGTTTTTGAAAGCCAAAATATAGAGTTGACCGCATCTTTAACCCTGATTCTGCGGATGTTGACCCATTCTGCCGGGGTGGGTAACTTGGCCGGATTCCACCAATAAAACTCTTGAGCCAGATAAAAAGAGAGTTTTCGACACAACATGATCAGCAATTCAAAGTGATAGAGGCTGCGGGTGGGTTGCCCAGGTATCCATGAACCGCCTATATCTATCACTAAAGAGCCGGAGGGCGTTAAAATTCGATAGAACTCTTGCCCAAACGCTTCAAACCACTCTACATATTTATCCTCTTCAACATTGCCATAATCTTTCTTTCTTAATAAGGCAAACGGCGGGCTGGTAAATATTAAATTCACCGACTCATCGGCCATTTCCTGCCGCATATACTCAAGCGAGTCGCGGTGAACTATTTTGCCATGCGGCGTAATAATATCCGGGATCATACCGGCAATTGTAAATGTTTTTACGAATTAGGCAAACAGATGTGCTAGTGACATCTTTATGAGTTAGCTTTCCTCCCTAAAGGTCTCTTGAAGGTAAGCATTGAACAAATTGGAAAACTGTTGGCTTGGATTTAAGACCCTAAAGGTCTCTGAGACCTTTAGGGTCTCCTCAACTTCCTCGACCGATTTTATCCGCACCAACAGATGAAAGTGATCAGGTAATAAACAGTAAGCCAAAGCAGCGGCGACCGGGGCCAGGGGGTGGGCCTAAAGCATAGGTAGGGGCGAGGCAACTCGATTAAGGGTCTCGAAGCATCCAAAACGCGCTTCGAGTTGCCTCGCCCCTACTCCCCCGGTTGCCGGTTGAAGAGGTGATAATAGGTGTTGTGCTATAAAGGGGAATGTTATGAGCCGGTTAAACTCGCCCGAGGTGGCAATGGGCGCATGCGAATACGGCGATCATCAATCACCGAAAAGTGACCCGGCCAATCAGTCCGCCCCCGCAAAGCAGCCGTGATTTTCTCAGCCGCTTCCCGACTTGAGGCGGCTTCCAGCAGGTAAACTTTTTCATTCCGCAGCATATCACGGGCATAAGCCAGGCAGGCTTGAATATCTTCAGCCTCCAACCCCGGATAATTGCGGAGGATTTCATCGGGCGGCCAGCCTTGCGCTAACAGATCAAGAATAAAATCAACCGCCAGCCGGGTGCCTTTGACCACCGGCTTGCCGACTAAAATGTTAGGATCAACAACAATTCGTTCTATCGCCATTGCCAAAATTCTCCTTACTGCCCTCGTTAAAAGTCACCACCGCCAGGGATATTATACCACACATTGAACCAATCCAGCGGAGAATAAGCCAGGGCAGCGGCGACCGGGGCCAGGGGGTGGGCCTAAAGCATAGGTAGGGGCGAGGCAACTCGAAGCGCGTTTTGGATGCTTCGAGACCCTCCATCGAGTGGCCTCGCCCCTACCCCCCCGGTTGAAGAGGTGATAATAAATGTTGTGCTCTAAGCGGGGTGGACTGGACATAGATTGCTCCGTTCGTAAGACCCTCAATAAGACCCTACGTAAGACATCTAGCTCCTGCTAGGTTGCGAAAATTCTCCTAAGAGTATAAACTTATAAGGCTACTTTGCCCCCACATCTTGTATCTCTTTGAGAAACACCCACAATATACAGTAGAAGTGTCAATTCAAGCAATATATTCTCACTTTGTGATGACTCTAAATGAGCATAAGAAATCATAGCTTTCTTTTTTTCTCTGATAACCTGTCAAATAAACTACTACCAATGGGCTATGAATTGATGCCCAACGTTAGTGATATTTTCGAGTTAGAATTTGCGCTCGGTGAAATAAACTTACTGGTAGAGGATGAATTAATTGAACGTAGTGCATTTATTGGAAAGGTAAATGGAGTGCCCACTAGACACTACAAATTAGGTTTGGCGTCCTCACTGGATATTTACAACAATAAATCAATCAGAACCCGTTCATTCTTTCAGAAAGGGCGTTTTTCTACAGGCTACGGTGTTCATAGTTTATTTCCCTATCGCGGAAAATTTCATGCTCAATTAGTGAAAGCTATTATTAATATTATTGGTTTAAAACCTGGTGATACATTACTTGATCCAATGATGGGAAGTGGGACAGCATGTATCGAAGCACAAACAATGGGTATCAATGCTATTGGTGTTGATATAAGTCCTTTCTGCAAGCTTATGGCCTCAGCGAAATCAATAGCTCTTACAACTGAGCCAACTATGCTAGACCGGGCAGTTGAAAATCCTCATGAGGCTGCGCAAGCATTAGCCAGATATGTTGGAAAAACAGAGGAGCTAGAGAAATTTTCTGGTCATCGAAAAATTGTTTTACTTGCTTATTTAGATGCAATGGGATACGCCCGCCGGGTTAAGGACCAAGCAGTAGGCGACAAATTCCCGGAGGTTTTGAGTAGATACAAGCACACAATAAATGAGTTTGCGAGGTTACGCCAAGAGTTGGGGCTAGATCTTGGTCAGGCCCGGTTTGAGATTGGTAATACTTGTAACTTGACTTTAGAAGATGAAAGTATTGATGGTATTATAACTTCTCCGCCTTATTCTTTTGCGATTGATTATATAGAAAACGATTTGCCCCAACTTGAATATCTTGGGGTTAATGTAGAAAACTTACGAAAAAACCTGATGGGGTTAAGGGGAGGAAATAAAAAGAAAGATCGGATTGAAACATATTTTTCTGATCTGAAATTAGCCCTTGCTGAAATGTCTCGTGTTCTCAGAACCGGAAAATACTGTGTAATTGTGATAGGGTCTAATGAAATTCAAACAGGAGGCATCAGGCACGAGGTCGAGATCAAAAACATTGCTCCAACATATAGACTTAAACTGGTTAAAGAGATGATCAAACCAATTCGTGGCATCCGAAACTCAATGACAGAAGAGTTTGTCTTGTTCTTTCAAAAGGAAACTTAAAAGTTATGTTATCTTCAGTTCATAATCTGGACTTGACAATAAAATACGTTTGTAGTTCTGAGTTAGATAAACTGCAACAATCTGAAGAGATATTCGACGTTATTTTAGTGTCCTCTCCTTTTGATCGGTTTGATAAAGAAAAGCCTTTCAAATATGATCCTGAAGAACATTCGGATTATTTGTCAGAACTCTATAGTTGGTTAGAGCAGTGTCATTGCCATCTTAATAAAGATGGTTCGTTGTTAGTTTATGGCCTTCCACGCTGGTTACCTTATTTCGCCGAGTATCTACATGCTAGTATGATTTTTAAGTACTGGATTGTAATAAAGAATCCGGCTTCAATAAACGGCCCTATATTCCCTGCTTTTCACGAAGGTGTTTTGTTGTTTGTAAACAACAAATCAAATTTCACCCTTAACAAGGTACGTTATCCCCATATTATGTGTTCTCAATGTGAAGATTACTTGGCTGATTGGGGAGGAAAAAAACACCTGCGACATCCCTATGGGCCGGTTATTTCTGATGTATGGGATGACCGCGAAGACTTTATTGATGAGGCGCATGGGCTTGCCCCTCATACGGTAGAGCGACTTCTTGAATTAACTTGTAAACCCGGCTTTAAAGTGCTCATTGCTGCCTATAATGGTGAACCCTATGCTGGCACAACCCCTTTGGATTTAGACGAAAACTTATCTACGGAAACACCCTCTACATCTGCCAGTCTGAGGAAAATTGAACGAGTAGTTCCAGAAATTAAGAAACCCTCGCATAAATTTCTATTTTCTAAGGACGAGATATTTATAGGTGACACCATAGAAATAATGTCTGATTGGGTTTCAGATGGCAATGCTCGGTTCGATCTAATTTTTGCTGACCCCCCCTATAATCTAGAAAAAGGTTACGGCAAACTGGACGATGATTTAGAAGAACAAGAATATATACAATGGTGCGATCAGTGGTTAAATTTGTGTACACAACTCCTGAAACCCACGGGGAGCCTTTATGTTCTTAACTTACCAAAATGGACTTATTTTCACGCAACCCTCTTAAATCAGCACTTATATTTTCAACAGTGGATAGCTTGGGATGCTCTCTCTGAACCACGTGGCAGAGTTATGCCGGCTCATTATGGGTTACTATTATATACTAAACACCCTACAGAGTTTACCTATAATTCCCTTCCTAGAATCCCCAAACCAGATCAATGTTTTCGGTCAAAGTGTATTAACAGTCGTCCACCAACTGCACCGAAGGAAGAAATTTCCGACATCTGGTATGATGTACATAGAATTAAACACAAACGAGATCGTGATGCTCACCCTTGCCAACTTCCAATTAAGCTGTTAGAGCGTGTTATTCAAATTAGTTCCAATCCAGGGGATTTGGTTCTTGATCCTTTCCTGGGTACTGGTACAACGGCGATTGTTGCAAAGGCTCTGGGCCGATACTTTATTGGCACAGATATTGATAACAAATATCGTGATATTGCTTTAGCAAGATTGGAAAAGATTTCATTTGGGGAAAATGTTAAACAGGTCGAAGCTACGGTTCCTTCTTTTCTGGCCTTAGAAAAGACAGAGATAAGACAATTCACACTTTTCTAGGGTTCGACTTTATACTGGGTTGGTCTTTGAATTGCCGAATGCCCTCTATTTAAGTATTTTTCCCCCATCTTTCCTTGAAGAGAGAAGGTTATTAAGGAGGATTTAATTTTTCATCAAGAAAAGCTGAAAAACGAGCTATTTCTTCTGAATGGAACGTAAAAACATCTTCATAGGCTACA
>JAAUSP010000871.1 GCA_012032575.1 Anaerolineales bacterium
CGGCGCGAAGCCAAGATTGACTTTGATAACGGGGCACAGCCGTCGAAACGGGATAATGAGTTTCGCTGGCACTTTGACGGCGACCGGCCGTTGTTTTGAGAAGGTAGACGACGACGATGACGACATCAAACTGGTCCCTCTGGAAACCGGCAGCGCCGACGAGTTCAACCGGCTCAGTAAAGATACCTGCCGCTGGTATCTGGAGCGGCAAAACAAACGCCGCATCACCATCAACCGCGATCTCATTGTTTGCTTTGCCACCGACAAGGACCGGACGGGTAAGTTGCGCTTCACCGGCGGCAACGCGGACGAATTAATTATGCAGTGGCATGTGTGGTAGTTCTATTCATAAGCCAACACCTCACGCACGGTCAAGCGCGAAGCGTTCCAGGCGGGCAGAAAACTCGCCACCGCCGACAGCACCACCACCACAGCCAGCCACAGCAGCACGCCGTTGATGGAAAAAGTGTAATCGAGCGGCGCGCTCAAAAACTGCTGGCCGACCAGATCGCTGAGGAATTTGCTGATGGGATAGCCAGAATCGCTCCCACCAGCCAGCTCAACACGCCGATAATAATCCCCTCGATGATAAAAACCCGGCGCACCGCCCCATTAGGCGCGCCGATGGCCCGCATGACCCCAATCTCGCGGGTGCGCTCCAGCACGTTAATGCTCATCGTGCCCATCAAGCCCAGCCCGCCGATCACCGCAATCAGCACGGCCATAATCAACAGCAGCACCACAATCACCTCAAAAATAGAGACCACCTCAGCCCGCTCTTCGGCCACTTTGGCCGTTGCGCCGACATCAAAGCCGATGTGCTCAAAGCGGGCTTCCAGGGCGCGAACCACCTGATTCTGGGCGTCGAGGGTGTGTTCTGAGGTAGTGGCAAAAACCCACTGGGCCTGCCCCACTTCGCCGACAACGCGGGCAAAATAAGGATAGTTGGCAAACATTGTCGCCACCGGAAAGCCGCCGGTCACCACGCCGACCACCCGCCAGGTTTCCTCTTCGCCCTCGATTTTGAGGGTAATGAAACCGCCCACCTGCACATCCGGTTCGTCGCGCAGGATAATCGAATTGACTACGATGGCGTTGGTATCGGCGGGCTGGAGCCAGCGCCCTTCAATCACCCTCGGCTGGGCCATTTTGGTGGCGGCGGGTGGGGCGTAAAGAATGATGCTGTCGCTGTCGCTGCCGTCGGGCCGTTTGCGGCGGGCGCTGGCAAAGCCCCAGGTTTCGGCCTCCACCACCCCCGGCGTGTCGAACACCTCGCGCAGAATCCGTTCAGTGCGGTAATCCCGCTCAAACTGCACGGCCACATCCCAACGGAAATAAGCCAGCCAACTGTCGAGCGTGGCCAGCATCGAAACGCGCAGGCTGAACACGGTGATAAAAATGACGCCGCCAAAGATGAGGGTCAGCAGGGTTAAGGCCAGCCGGGTTTTGCGGCGAAAGGTGTTGCGCAGCGACAGCAACAAAGGCCGGGACAGATTGCGCCGCAGGAAAGGCGTCTGCTGGACCGCCAGCAGCCAGCGATCAAAACGGCGTGCCCCAAATTGGCCCTTGCCCAGGCCATAGGTGGTGATGGCCTCGCGCACCGTCACCCTGACCCCGGCCATGATTGGATAAAGCCCGGCCAGCAGCGGGACCACCAGACCGACGCCAATTTCGGCCAGCAGCACTTCGGGCGGCAACCGAAAGGTGGTCACATCGAAGTTGAGATACCCGGCGATAAAGCGGCTAAAAAAATAGGCCCCCACCGCTCCCACCGGAACGGCAAGGAGCAGGGCCAGCAGGCCAAAGATAATCACCGTGACCAGGTACATCCCCACCACCTGCCGGGTTCTGGCCCCGACGGCTTTCATAATGCCGATCTGCCGCACCTGCTGGGCCAGCAAAGCCGAAATGGTATTAATGACCAGGAAACCGCTCAACACCAGCGACATCAACGCCAGCGCGCCCATCAGCAGCACAATGGCCTGGATCAGAAAGTCCAGCGGCGATTTGCCCGGTATGGGAATCAGGGTAAACAGGACGGAGCGCCCGCCGTTTTCAATTTTGTCCTGCACCTCGTTGGCGACCTCACGGATATGATCGCGGTTGTCGGCCTGATCGGCCACGATGATGCGCAGTTCGTTGTAGTCGCTGGGTTGGCCCAGCCACTCCAGGGTGTCGGTGGTGATATAGCCGTAGGCTGTGCCATCGAAAACGTAGAGCTGGGCGTTCAAATCGTGGGCCAGGCCGGTAATTGGCATGGAGCGCTCTTTACCTTCGGGCGTTCTGATCCGCAGGGTGTCGCCCAGGCCGGCTTGCAGCAGGCCCAGCGAGGCCCGCTCGATCAAAACGGTATTATTGGGCGGCGGCCAGGCTCCGGCTTCGGGAGAAAACTGGTCAATCTCCACCTCGTCAAAGTCGGGGATGGCAATCAGATACAACAGCCGCCATTGGTCGGGGCCGGTCTGAACCCGCATCGTCACCCGGCGGCGGCTTCGACGCGAAGATGCAGGAGATCGATGGCGAGTTCGTGCTTAAGGCGGGCTCACTCGTTCGCGGCAACGAAACCGCCACGTGCCCGCAGGGCGTCCGTCAGCAGCGCGAGAGCGCGCGACAGGACGGAGCGCTGGCGCCAGACGGCGCCAATTTCCGTGTCACACGCGATTTGACGTTTTCGAGCCCTTCAGGCGCTGGCGCCTTTGTCTATGGCGGCTCAGTGAACGGTCGTCTTTACTGGAAAATCTTCGGAACACATACGAGCTACGCCGACTGGCGAGAGGCTCAACTCGGCAGCACCCCGACAGGTGCAGCATGAGCACAAGCGTTTCCGCGTACCCTCCGAGCGTACAAGCAGGCATCCCCAAAAGCTAGGAGCATTGCCGCATGGCTGGTCACGCGTGAGATTGGGCGACCTGCTTCGGCCGGTCTATCGCCCCATCGAAATCATTGACGATCAGATCTACCAGTTGTCACCGCCAGACGCAGCAGAGGCGGAATCGTGGCTCGCGAGCGCCTGCT
>JAAUSP010000872.1 GCA_012032575.1 Anaerolineales bacterium
ACATCATCTTTGGGGTCGTTGATGACCAGTTCGACGCCAAGCTTGTCGGCCTCTTCCTGCGCCCCGGCAGCCAGCGCGACAAAGAAGGGATTAGCCAGATTCAGCACGGTCATGCCAATTTTAATATCTTCGGTGCTTGGCGCAGCAGCCGCCGGTTCCTCGGTGGCGGCTGCTGCTTCAGTGGCAGCCGGTTCCTCGGTGGCGACGGGTGCTTCAGCCGCCGGTTCTTCGGTCGCCGCCGGAGCTTCGGCGGCTGGTTCTGCGGTGGCAGGTTTTTCAGCCGCCGGTTGAGGGGGGGCTGCGCCGCCGCAGGCAGCCAGCAGCCCCAGGATTAACAGGACGATCAGCAAATGTATTAATTTATGGTGACGTGACATGTGAAATTCTCCTCTTTGAGCAAATTAAAGGTCAAGATAGGCCGTTAAACACTTGTTTTGACAGCTTCACCTCCTGTCGTTGTGACGTCAACCAGGTCTGGGTAGTATTCGTTGATGTTATCTCGGGTGAGAAAGACGTGTTGGTTGTAAACCGCAGGGGGAACAGGTTTACCCGCCAGAATTTTGAGGGCCAGATTCAAAAGCTGCTCGCCATATTTTTCCGGGGCGTAGCGGGTGGTGCCGATAAACGGAAAATCGGGCCGGCGCAACGCCTGCCGGCCCACCCGGTCTGCGTTTTGGCCTACGGCAACAACCTGCTCCAGCCGCCCCGCTTCTTCAAAAGCGGTCAGCGCACCGACCGCCGCATCGTCATTAATGGCGATAATGGCTATCCGGGCAGTGGGCGAGATGGCGGGCAGCAACCGGGTCATCGCCTGTTCGACTTCATCCACAATCACTGTCGCATCAAGCGACAGAATCCGCTCCTCGGCGATGGGGCCGATAATCGCTTCCAACCCCTCCTGCTGTCCCTGCAAACGTGCGCCGGCCACCGGCCCCACCCGGGCCAGTTCCACCTTTAACAGGACATCGAGCTGGCCCTGCCAGTTCTTTTTGACCCACTGCCCCAGCGCTTCCCCGGCGATATGGCCGGCCCGGTAATTATCGGCCCCGTAAAACGTTGCGCCGGGCAGGGGAATGTCCACCGCAATCACCGGAATGTTGGCCTGATTGAATTTGTCCATAATGATATTGCCGGCTTTGGCGTCAATCTGATATTCGATCACCAGGTCAACCTTGTTAGCCACAAACCAATCAGCATTTTCCAGGGCAGTTTGGGGATCGAGGTTGTTATCGCGGATTAATAGCTCGACATTTTCGAGCGGTTGGGAGACTCGTTCCAGACTGCGCCGGACTTGCTGGGCAAACATCATCTTTTCGGTCATGTTGCCAAACCCAATCCGGTAGCGGCGTTTCTTGCCGGCCGCGCCCGGCTCCAGCGTTTTGACCCCCGCTGCCCCCACAACCGTAATCGGAAAAAGGGCAGCGGCCTGGAGCGCCGCCAGCATGTCCGGGGCAGCGGCTTCATCGGTAATCAGGTGGTCAATTTGATCAGGTTCGGCAAAGCGATAGGTATCAATCCGGCCCATTTTGCTGTGGTCGGCCAGCACAATCACCTGGCGGGCCAGTTTGATCATCTGCGATTTGAGCGGGGCTTCGTCCAGATCAGCTTCGGTTAAGCCCTGTTCCGGCGACAGGCCGGAGCAGGTGATGAAGCATTTGGAGGCATAAAAGTGGTTTTGCAGATCGGGGTGCAAACTGCCAATCATCGAGAAGCCATCGGAGCGAACGACATTGGCGGCTAAAATGACTTTGTTGGTGGGGTTGCGGGCCAGCAGCAGGGCGACTTCCAGCCCGTTGGTCACGACGGCCAGATCGCGCCGGTCTTTCAGAAAGGCGGCCACATGATAAATGGTGCTGCTGGCATCCAGCACAATGGCCTCGCCATCTTTCACCATGCTGGCCGCCCAGCGCCCCATCTGCTCTTTGGCCGTCTGATTGACGCTGGCCGGCGCAAAATCTTTGTTGGCATAGGCCCCGTTTTTGTCGAGGCCCACAGCGCCGCCGCGAATCCGGCGCAGCAGATGCTCGGCTTCCAGCGTGTTCAGATCATTGCGGATCGTATTGGCCGAAACTTGCAGATGAGCCGCCAACTCCTCAACGCTGACCTCACCCAGCTCTTCCAGCAGCGACAGGATGGCCTGCCGGCGTTTGTAAAACTCCATTGTTGGCGTCGAACCCTCTCTGGTTACAACAAATTGTGAAAAACTGAGTTTTTATTGTGAAAAATTGTGAAAAGACTATATTATAGTTTGGATGTGTTGTCAAATTATTTGGAATTGACTGTGAGATTTTAGGAAAAACAAAAAGCCGGCCTGAGTACTCTCAGACCGCTTTTTGGAACATTGTCTCAAATAGCTGTTAGGCCTTTTTCTTTTTTATCTCAGCCGACAAAGCGGGGATAACCTGATGCAGGTCGCCGATGATCGCATAATCGGCTTTGGTCACGATAGGGGCTTCCGGGTCGGTGTTGATGGCCAACAGGCGCTTGGCTCCTTTGGCCCCGACCAGATGTTGGATGGCCCCGCTGACCCCGCAGGCAATATAAAGCTCCGGCGCGATTCGCGTACCGGTCTGGCCAATCTGGTCGGCGTGAGGCCGCCAGCCCAGGCTGGTCACGGCCCGCGAGCAGCCGACAGCGCCGCCCAACAGGTCGGCCAGTTCCTCCAAAACGCGGAAACCTTCGGCGCTGCCTACCCCGCGCCCGCCGCCGACCACCAGCTTGGCCTCGCCCAGGGAAACCCGGTCTCCGCCTGTCTCCACCCGACTCGTGACGCGCACGCGGAAATCCTTGTCAGTCAGAGCGGGGGTGAAGGTATTGACTACCAACTCGCCCGCAGGCGTCGTTTCTTCAGCCGCCACCGCATGAGGGGCGACGGTCAGCAGTTTCGTCGAACCGTTAAGCCGGGCTTCCTCCAGCAAACTGCCGCCCCATCGCAGTCGAGTCACCAGAAAAGGCTCGCCGGGCTGGGCATCGGTGCAGTTGACGCGCGAGTGTGATCAAGGTTGAGCGGCCCC
>JAAUSP010000873.1 GCA_012032575.1 Anaerolineales bacterium
TTCAGCCGCAGCGACGCTAATCACGATGATGGCGAAAATCTGACCGGCGACATCGTTGGGGGCAATGTAACGCCAGAAGGCCACCAGGTTGATATTGACCGCGTTGAGGATCAGTTCCACGCCCATCAAAATGCCGATGGCATTGCGGCGGGTCAGTGCCCCGTACATACCAATGCTAAAGAGCGCCGCCGAAACCGTAAGCCACCACGATAAAGGAATTGTCGTCATACGTTGCTCTCTCTCCAATTTTATGGAAATTGAAAGGCTGGAAGGTTGGAAAGCTGAACATTTCCAACCTTCCAACCTTCCACTGTCTTCACTCCGCTGCCATTTTCTCGCGGGCCAGAATAATAGCCCCGATCAGAGCTACGGACAGCAGGATACCGACCACTTCAAAGGGAATCAGATAACTGCCCAAAAACGCCAGCCCCAACTGATTGACCACATCGCCGCTGGGTTCGGCTTCGGTGACAGGCCAACTGATCGAACCGACCACGGCCATTAGCAAGGCAAATAGGATAATCACCACCGGGCCGGCCAGCCACCACTGCTGATTGGCCTGGCTTTGACCGGCGGCCATCATCCGGCGTGAGAACATGATGGCAAACAGCACCAGGATAGCAATAGCGCCCACATAAACAAACAATTGGACCACCGCCAAAAAACCGGCGTTGAGCAAAACGTAATAGCCGGAAACGCCAAAAAAGGACAAAACCAGATACAGCGCACTGTGAAACAGGTTCCGGCTGGTCACTACACCCAAGGCCCCGCCGATGGTGCAGACGGTCATGGCCCAAAAAACAAGCTCAACCAGGGGGAGTTGCGATAGATCAAACGTTGACGGATCAGGCATAAGCAAACCTCGATGTAGGGAGTAGGAAGTAGGGAGTAAGGAGTAAGGATTTTTCCCGACTCCCGACTCCTTACTCCCTACTTCCTGATTCTACTTTCCACTGGCAGCGATTGGATCAATCGAAGCGACGGCGCGCAGGCCCTTGCTGCGGCTGCGGCGAGCCGCGCTGGATACTAAGGCAACCGTCGCAGCAGCCACTGCCAGATTTACCACTAACAACGCCACCACTTCACCCGGAGTCCCCAGCGCACTGAAGGGACCGGGTTCAACCGGCACACCGGCGTTACTGCCGGGCGCAAACAGCCGGACCACCACGGCCACAGCCATCAGCAGGACCAGCGACAGCGGCACTAAAAATTTCCAGCCAAAATCAAGCAGATGGTCAATGCGGAAACGAGGCAGCGTGCCCCGGAACCACATCAGCACAAACACTACCAGGAAGACTTTGATAATGAGCGAAATGAGGCCCAAAATCGGGCCGACCGGCCCCGGTATCGCGGCCACATCAATGAAAGGAATCTGCCAGCCGCCCAAAAACAGCACGGCGCAGAAAAACGACAGGGCAAACATGTGGACATATTCGCCAATCATAAACATGCCAAACTTGATGCCGCTGTACTCGGTGTGAAAACCGGCAATCAACTCCGACTCGGCTTCGATCAGGTCAAACGGCGAGCGACCTGTCTCGGCGATACCGGACAGAAAGAAAATCAAAAAGACCACCGGCATCGAGACAATGTACCACATGCCGCTCTGGGCTTCGATAATATCTACCATAGACATCGAGCCGGCGGCCACAGTCACAATAATCAAAGCCGCTACCATTGGGATTTCGTAGGTCAGCAGCATCGCCACCACCCGGAACGCGCCGAGCAGAGCGTACTTATTATTGGAAGCCCAGCCGCCCATCAGGATAGACAGCGTCCCAAAACCGCCAATCGCCACAATATAGATCAGCGCCACATTGAGGTCAGCCCCCACAAAACCGGGCGCAAACGGAATCACCGCAAAACCATAATCGCCGAAATCACCGACAGGCCGGGCGCAATATTGTAAACAACGCGGTCGGCGGTGGCCGGGGTGATGTCCTCTTTGGTGAACATCTTGACCATATCGGCCACGCCTTGCAGCAAGCCAAACGGCCCGGCCCGATTCGGCCCGATGCGATCCTGAATGCGGGCAATGATTTTGCGCTCCAGCCAGGTCAGAATAATCAACATGGCCGGGGCCACCACGGCCACAATACTGGCCAGGACCACGTGCATAATAAAGCGAGCCACCCCCTCATTAATTAAAGGGATGTTCAGGCTAACAATATAATCTATAATCTCCTGCATCTTCTCTCAATCCTCTATCTTCTATCCGCTATCTTCTACTTTTTTATTACCACCACTGCATCGCGCCTTTACGCCAGGCGTAGAGCAGGCCATCGAAAAGCAACAAAATAAAAATAGCGGCCCAGATTAAGGCATACAGGGGTAACTGATTCAAAGCGACAGCAAAGGGGAACAGGAAAATAGCCTCGACATCAAACACCACAAAAATGATGGCGTAAATGTAGTATTGGGCCTTGAACTGCACCCAGGTATCGCCGATGGTTTCGATACCGGATTCATAAGTTTCTTGTTTGGCGGGATTTGGCTTTTTGGGTCGGAGTGCCCAGGCAATAATGAGAGTAACAATGGGGATTGTCAGCGTGATAGCCCCCAACACGCCGATAAATTCAAAGTCCTTTAGCACAACATTCCTCCTCCTTGAAGCGACTCGTCCCTCTGGTGGCGCGACGATTATAGCATGCTTCAGAATGTAGACAAAATTCTTATCTTATGTGAATCTACGGGACGGCGCAATCATAACACACTTTAGCTTAATGGAAAAATCGGCTTGTTCTATTTATCACAACAAAATGACCTCCCAGACACATTCGCCCTGTGGTCATGGCAATGGTATAATTTTGGCGGAGACCCAAAAATAGTGGCTAAAAAAGAAACCAGCTTGACCCATCCCCCAACCTTCCAACCTTCCAACCTTCCAACCTCCCAACCCGCCGCCGATTGGACTCCCGTCTCCTGGCCCGGCACGGTCATCTGCTGCAAGCATGGGCCTGGGGCGACTTAAAAAGCCGCTTCGGACTGGTCCGCCGTGCGAGTCCAGAC
>JAAUSP010000874.1 GCA_012032575.1 Anaerolineales bacterium
GCATCGAGACGCTGGCGGTCGGTCTGCTGTTGGGGGCGCTGCTGCAAGTGGGCCTGCAATTACCGGGCCTGCGCGAACGCCCGCCTCCGCTTTGTGTTAGACCTGCGCCATCCGGCTCTGCGGCGCATCGGCAAACTGTATCTGCCGGTCATTTTGGGCCTGGTTATCAGCCAGATTGCCATTGCCCTGGACCGTAACCTGGCCTCGCGCACCGGCGAGCAAAGCATCGCCTGGATGCAGTTTGCCACCACCATCATCCAATTCCCTCTCGGCCTGATTTCGGCGGCCATCTCTCTGGCCATCCTGCCGACCCTTTCGCGCCTGTCCTCCGCTGGCGGTGACGCCCTGAACGATTTTATGGACACTCTGGCGACCGGACTGCGGCTGGTGCTGGTGTTGACCATTCCGGCGGCGGTGGCCCTGTTTGCCCTGGCCGGGCCGGTGGTCGCTCTGCTCTTCCAGCACGGCGATTTTACCGGCTTCGACACCCAGCAAACGGCCCTGGCCCTCCGCCTCTATCTGTTCGGCCTCACCTTTGCCGCGATTGATCAGCCCTTAATTTTTGCTTTTTACGCCCGCCAGAATACTCTCACCCCGGCCCTGGTGGGTTTATTGGGCGTTGGCTTTTATCTCGTCGCTGCCCTATTACCTTCTCTGGCCCGGCCCATGCAAATGACCGATCTGGTGCTGGCCAACAGCGTCCAGTTGACCGGGCACGCCCTGGTCATGCTCTGGCTGGTCAATCGCCTGGCTCCGCTGCGCGGGCGCGGGTTGGAGTCTACGACCTTCAAGGCTATCGCTGCTGCGGCGGTGATGGGGCTGTTGTTGTGGCTGGCCTTGCCTTTTTTGCAGACCCAACTTCCGGCTGACAAGCTCATCAATGAGGTGGCGCTGGTGAGCCTGTTGAGCCTGAGCGGCGGCGGGATTTATCTGCTGGGGTTGTATCTGCTGCGGGCGCAGGAATTGGCGTTGCTTTTCAGTTTGCTCCAACGGTTTTTGCCAAAACGTAGCCACTGAAATAGAACTTTGTCTTGTGCCAATGCTCGGCGTTAGCACAAGATCTGGACGCTCAGCGTCCTGTTTTTGGCTCCCACGCAGAGCGTTGGAATCAGGAGTATACTCCCCCTACGAGTCCCGTTTGACAAAACAGACTCCCGGCTTTACAATAATAACGTGACATAACAAGGCAGACAGCAGACAGTAGACAGTAGACGGGGAAAGCTCCGTCTACCGTTTACCGTCTACTGTCTACCCTCTACCGGGGTGACAATGTTCGGCAAACGCAAACTGGACGATTTGAGCGTTGAGGAGCTGGAGAAAGCCCTGTTGATCAAACGGCGGCAGTCTCGCCTGGAGCGATTTCAACGCCTGTCGGGCGAGGGCCGCTCGACCAACGAGGCGTTGTTAAACCAGGATGAGGCCGCTGCTCGTCCTCAGACTCTCACGCCCCGGCCCGGCAGCGCCCCGATTGCCGCCCCCGGTTTCCAAACTGCCACGGTGCAGCCCATGCGCGGCATTTTTGGCCGGCGTAAGGCTGCCCCGGTCCCGCCCCAGGCACGAACCCGCTCCAAAAAAGTGAGAGATGCCCTGCTGTTAGGGCTGGAAGTGGTGGCGCTGACCGGTCTGGTGGCCGTGTTGGTGGCTTCCTATTTCAATCTGAAAGAGCTGAACGCCGAAGTATCGCTGGCCCAGCAGAGCGCGCTTCAGCAAGACCTGCCCACGCCGACGGTCGCCCCGCCGCCGATTACCCTGAACCGGCTGCCCGGCGGTCACACCCCACCGACCGCGCCCGGCGGCGCGGCCCCCGATGTGCCCATGCACTTGCAGCAGTGGGTCCAAACCTCGGCTTCCGGCGGGTCGGCTGTGCCGATTGAGGTCAAAACCGCGGCCAATAGCCCCACCCGCATTGTCATCCCCAAAATTCAGGTGGACGCACCAATTATCAACGGTGTAACCTGGGAGGATTTAAAGAAAGGCGTCGGCCATTTGCCCGGCAGCGCCAATCCCGGCGAGCGCGGCAACTTGTATCTGGCCGCCCACAACGACATCTTTGGCGAGATTTTCCGTTACCTGGAGAAGCTGGAAGTCGGCGATGAATATTTCATCCATGCCGGCGAACAGAAGTTTCGCTATGTGGTCAAAGAAAAGCGGATCATCAACCCTACCGATGTCGAGGTGATGCTGCCCACCACCGAGCCGGTGGCCACGCTGCAAACCTGTTACCCCTACCTGGTGGATACCCACCGCCTCGTCGTCATCGGTGAATTAGCCGAATAAACCAGCGAATGCTATAATTTAATCAAGTTTGATAAATTGAGTGGGGGCAGGTCACAGACCTGCCCCCACTGATGATAGAAGGTAAACTATGGCTAAAAGAACCCGTCGAGAGCGACGTTTTGAAGGTGATAAACAACCCGGTCAATTTGCCCCCTCGGCCGCCCCGGCCGAAGAAAGAGTCACTTCGCCGGCATTGAGCGAAGAATTTGTCCCCGCACCGGCGGCTCCGCTGAACAATCGTAAAACTGCCGCCGTCAATTTTGCCCAGGAATATTTTTACGAATACGGCGAATTACAGACAATTCTCATCATCACGGCCATTTTGTTTGTGGCTATGATGGGAATGTCGCTTGTGATTTAACCGCCTCTCCCTGCCGGCGTAGTTCCGCCAAAATCGCATCTAAATAGTGCCTCACCTGTTGAGTCCTGGCCCATTGAGCCAGAACTTTGCCACGAATTGCACGAACCTTCGGCACGAATTTTTAGTGAAAATTCGTGCCGAAGGTTCGTGGCGGAAAATCCTGTTTGACCGAAGCTGGCTTGTCCAGGTTAGGACCACAACTGTTTACAACAACGCCTCAATTTCGGCGCGAAGCTGGTCGCCCCAGCGCGCGCCGGAGTCCCATTGCAAGCCGGGGCTTTGGGTGTTGATTAATTCTTTGTAGCCAAACACGGATGAGAAGGTGAGCTGGCGCTGCTGGATAAGCCAGGCAATGAGCTGCGCCCCG
>JAAUSP010000875.1 GCA_012032575.1 Anaerolineales bacterium
AGAAAAGCCCGACACCCGGCCAGAAAAAGCGTCCCAGCCGTCGGGCGCGGCCTCAGCCGACTGCTCGATCCGCTGGCTGATCTCCCGCTGTACTGCTTCAAACACGGCTAAAACAGATCACTCTTGCCGGAAAAGTGATGGTACAGTGCGCCCCGCGTCACCTGGGCCGTGTGGACAATTTCCTCCGTCGAAACATCGTGATAGCCCCGCTCGCTGAACAGGCGGCGCGCTACCCCGGTGAGGTTTTGCACCGTCGCTTCCCCCTGAACCACTTTGGCATTCCTTTTTTCCAAATTCATTACTTTTACCTCTTGACATACATACTGTTTGTATGTATAATAAATTTATTCACATACATACTGCTTGTATGTAAATTATACAACTATTGATAAATATAGAAAAGAGGGCAATGATGAATCTATCAAGTTTTTATCCGGTGATTGGAACGGTCAAATTGCAGGAGTCGCGTGATTTTTATCTGACCTACTTCCCCTTCACGCTGACCTTTGAAGCGGATTGGTATATCAGCCTCATCACCACTCAAAACCCGCCGTTTCAACTGGCCCTGCTGGATTACCGCCACCCCAGTGTGCCGGAAGGATTTCGCCGGGCCGGACAGGGCATCCTGCTCAATTTTGAGGTGGAAGATGTGGACACAGTGTACGAGCGGTTTAAAGCGGCGGGCCTGCCCATTCATCGTGAGTTAAAATCCGAGGCCTGGGGGCAGCGCCACTTTATCACGGCTGACCCCAACGGTATCCTGATTGACGTGATCCAACTGATCCCGCCTTCCGCCGAATATGCTGCGCAGTACAGCTCGGAAGCGCTGGACGAATTAACGGCATCGTCGGAATAAATTATTTTATGGGGAAGGAGGTAAAGATGGCTGAAACGCAACCCTTCAAAAACTACTATGGGGTGGAATTGGCCCAGGACTTGGCGGTACGGATCACGGCGGTCTACCCGGATTTTCCGGCCGGCCCTTTTATCGAGCAGGTGGCGGCTCAGGTGGAACCGTTGGAACTCAAAGCCAGGGTAGCCGTAATCGCGGCGGCCCTGCGAGCTAATTTGCCTGCGCCGTATCTGGAGGCGCTGCGCCTTCTGCTGGCTATCCTTGGCCCGCCGAACAGTGATGAAGAAGGCATGTTCACCGCTGGCTATCACTTGATGCCGGTGGCCTACTTTGTCGAGGTTTATGGGTTGGATCATTTTGACGAGTCTATGGCGGCGCTGTATGAAATCACCCAGCGCCACACCGCCGAGTATGCCATCCGGCCCTATTTAGAGCGCTATCCCCAACCGGCCCTGACGCTCCTGGAGCGGTGGGCGGGGGATCAGAGTGCCCACGTGCGCCGCCTGGTTAGCGAGGGAACTCGCCCGCGCCTGCCCTGGGCCAGGCGTCTACCGGCTTTTATGGCCGATCCCGACCCGGTGCTGCGGCTGTTGGAGCAGCTTAAAAACGATCCCTCGGCTTATGTTCGCAAATCGGTGGCAAACAATTTGAATGATATTGGCAAGGATCATCCTGAATTGGTGCTGGCTACGCTCACCCGCTGGAGCCAGCACAGCAGCGACAAAACTCGCTGGATCATCGGCCATGCCCTGCGCAACTTCGTCAAACAGGGCCATCGGCAGGCGTTGGCTCTGTTGGGGTTTGAGCAGCCCCAGGCGGTTCAGCTCCAGCGGTTCAAAGTTGATCCGGTCAGCCTGAAAATAGGCGACAGCTTGACCCTATCTTTCAACCTGCAAAACCAGGCTGCGGTTCCGCAGCAGTTGGTGATAGATTATGTTATTCACTTGCGGAAGGCTAACGGTCAACTCAATCCCAAAGTGTTTAAATTGGGAGTTTACCAACTTGACCCGGGCCAAACTATCGAAGTACAGAAAAAACATTCCTTCCGGCCGGTCACAACACGCCGTTATTACGCCGGACAACAGCGGGTTGAGCTTCAGGTCAATGGGCAAACTTTAGGTGGAGTTGATTTCAACCTGGAGGGATAGAGGCAGAACTCCATCAAGAATTCGATGAAAAATTAGCGGGTTGAGGCCAATGGAGTATAATTTCCTGACTTTCGACAAATCTATCTTACTGTAAAAGAGGGAGCCGCATGGATTGGTTAACCGACCCGCAAATTTGGATTGCGCTCGTAACCTTGACGAGCCTGGAAATCGTTTTGGGGATTGACAACATCATCTTTATCTCGATTTTGGCCAGTAAGCTGCCACAAGATCAACAGAACAAAGCGCGCCAGGTGGGGTTGAGCCTGGCGATGCTGACCCGTATTGCGCTGCTCTTTTCGTTGTCGTGGATTATCGGCTTAACCGCGCCCTTTTTCAGTATTTTTGGCCAGGAAATTTCGGGCCGGGATCTGATTTTGCTACTGGGCGGACTTTTTCTGCTGGGCAAAGCCACCTATGAAATTCACGAACGGTTGGAAGGGGATGAAGGGCACGCCTCGGCTAAAGTGGCGGCCTCATTTAGCAGCGTCATCATCCAGATTTTGCTGCTCGATATTGTCTTTTCGCTGGATTCGGTCATTACCGCTGTGGGGATGGTCGAAGAGTTGTGGGTGATGATTGCCGCCGTTGTCGTGGCGGTGGGGATTATGCTCTGGGCGGCCGGGCCGGTCAGCGATTTTGTCAACCGCCACCCGACGGTCAAAATGCTGGCCCTGAGCTTCCTCTTGCTGATCGGCTTTTCGCTGGTGGTCGAGGGGCTGCACCAGCACATTCCCAAAGGCTATATCTACTTTGCCATGGGCTTCTCGGTGTTTGTGGAAATGCTCAATCTGCGGCTGCGCCATAAAAGCCCGCCGGTCAAGCTGCACGAGCCTTACGTGGCCGGGTCAAACAAGTAAAGAGTCTCTGCTCACCGCATCCTGAGTAGGCCGAAGGCCGTATCGAAGGGTGCGGTGAGCAGCACCCTACTCAGCACCCAAATCGAGCTGCTCGGCGCGGGCCAAATCGAATGGTCATCACTCCATCCGCGCCCGCCGGTATCAA
>JAAUSP010000876.1 GCA_012032575.1 Anaerolineales bacterium
TCAGCCTGGATTTCTCGCGCATTCAGTTCACGCCGGATCTGATGCCGGCGGACATCATCGGCACGAACATCATCAATGAGGATCCGGCCACTGGTCGCCGCGGCTTTCAGTTTCAGCGCGGTCCGCTCTTTGCACAGATGGTGCTCGCCGATGAGATCAACCGCGCGACGCCCAAGACGCAGTCTGCGCTGCTCGAAGCGATGCAGGAGCACAGCGTGACGTCCGGCGGCGTGCAGCACAAGCTGCAGGAGCCGTTTTTTGTGATGGCCACGCAGAACCCGATCGAGCAGGAAGGCACCTATCCGTTGCCCGAGGCGCAACTCGACCGCTTCATGTTCAACATCATCGTCGGCTACCCGACGCGCGAACAGGAAGTCGAGATCATGAAGCGCACGACGAGTACCGCCCGCGCCGAGCTCGCGGCCATGCTCGACGGCGAGCAGATTCAAAAGCTGCAAGGCGTCGTGCGGCAGGTCGTCGTGCGCGATCCTTTACCCCAATATTTACTCAACCCCAGCGGCATCAGCCACGGCGGCGGCTTGAACGGGAGTGAAGTGGTCTGGGAAATCGGCGACCTGGCGGCTGGGGAGAGTCTGGTCCTGACCTGGCGGGCGCTGGTTGACCCGCTGATTCCCGTTAGCATCACCGATTTGCTCAACCGGGCGGTCGTGACCACCGGCCTGGGCCTGACTGCTGAAACCCAGGCGGTGAGCCGGGTGCTGCAGCCGCAAATGCGGGTCACCAAGATCGCCCCGGCGCAGGTGAGGCCGGGCCAGGAGATAACCTACACGATCACCCTCGCCAACACCGGCAATGTCACCCTGTACCAGGTGCGGCTGGAAGACCCGCTGCCGGCCTACCTCAGCCCGCTCCCTTACGGCATCTCCGGCGGCGGCTACGAAGTACCAGGCCGGCTCGTCTGGGACACCCTGGGCGACATTCCGCCGGGCCAGAGCCTGGTGGTCTCCTGGCGGGGGCTGATTGACCCGCTTCTCCCAGCGGAGGAGCGGGAAATTCGTAACATCGCTGTCGCCCAGAATGGAAATGGGTTGACCGAGGCATCCGAGGCGGTGAGTGAAGTGCTGCTGCCGGGGCTAGCCCTGGTCAAGGAAGCCAGCGCCACGACTTACGCCGGGGGGGAGATTAACTACTATCTCCATCTGACCAACAACGGTCCCGGCCTGGCCCGCTTCATCGAAGTCCGCGACCCGCTGCCGGCCTACACCTTTTTTGTGCCCGACGTGGCTCCAAGTATCAACAACTACGGGACGCTGGAGGGCAGCGAGGTGGTCTGGCGGTTGAACGAGTTGGCCCCCGGCCAGACGGTGACGCTGCGCTGGCGGGCGCAGATCAACCTGGATGTGCCGGCCGGGGTGGCTACGATTCCCAACGAAGCCCGAGCTACCTCCCTGGAAAGTCTCACCCCGGTCATCGCCCGGGCCACAACCCGACTGCTCGATCCGGGGCTGCGCCTGAGCCACACTTGCCCGGCCCTGGCCCAGGCCGGGCAAGTGCTCACTTACCAGGCAGGGGTCGAGAATAGCAGCAACGGGGTAGCCCGCAGCGCGGTGGTCCGCGAGCCGGTGCCGGCCGGGCTGAGTTATGTCCCCGGCTCGGCTACATCGGGCGGGCGGCTGGTGGGCAGCGACCTGGTCTGGGAGTTGGGCACGCTGGCCCCGGGGGCGGAGCAGGAGTTGGCCTTTAGCCTCCAGGTCGCCCCGAACGTGGCCGCTGGACAAGTCACCAGTGTGGTCTCACTCTATTCCACCGACCAGGCTATGCAAGAACGTCGCTGCCAGACAGCCCTGCTCGTGCCGGCCCTGAAACTGACCAAGACTGCTCCGGCCCAAGCCCTGGCCAATGAGGTGATCGAGTACAGGCTGGTGGTGGAAAATATCGGCCCGGTGACGGCCTACCAAACCGGGCTGACCGACACTTTGCCGGCCGGGGCCGACTATGTCCCCGGCACCGCTGCTGATGGTGGAGATGTCGGAGATACAGCCATCTTCTGGCAGCTGGGCAACCTGGCTCCCGGCCAGCGAGCCGAACGCCGCTTCCGTGCCGTCGTGCATGCCCCCTGGGGGATTACGGCGACCCAAATTTACAACGAAGCCGCCGCCGGAGCCGAGCGGGCCGTGACGGTCCGGGCCAGTGCGGTTACGCTCGTCCCCCGGGCCGTGTTACAACTCACCAAAACAGCCCCAGTCCAAATCAAGCCAGGTGAGACCCTCAGTTACAGCCTGACCGCGCTCAACAGCGGCCCCGGCCTGGCCCGCCAGTCGCTCCTGCGCGACAACCTGCCCGAGGGAGTCATTGCCCTGGAAGACACCATTGCCGCAGCCGGGGGCTACTACGACCCGGTCCAGCGGGCCGTGACCTGGCCCCTGGGCGATCTGCCGGCCGGAACGCCGGTCGAGCGGCACTTCGCCGTCCTGGTCCCGGTCAGCCTGCGGCCGGGCGGTCTGCCCTTGCAGAACCGGGCCTTTTTGATCTCGCCCGACGCCATCGCCGCCTATGCTCAGGCCACCACGGAAATCAGCGCGACCTTTGTGCTGGTGGGCGAGAAGACGGCCACCCCCTATGCCAAACCGGGCGAACGGATTGACTACGCCCTTCGAGTCCACAACGGCAGCCCTAATCTCGTCGCCAATGTCATCCTCCGCGACCCTCTGCCACCGTACACAACCTACCTGACCGACACCGCCTCCCTGCCGCCGGCCTTTGAAGATAACGGGCAAACTTTGATTTGGAACCTGGGGGTGATGGCCGCGGGTGAAACCCGCGAGGTCCGTTTTGCCGGGCAGGTGGCCGGACAGCTCCCTGACTGGCTGGACCGGGTCAACAACACGGCCACGGTCTCTTACAGCGGCGGCAGCTTCGAGGTACAGGCGGTCACACTGCTGCCCACAGTGGGCATCGCTGCATTGGCTTCGCCGTCGCCTGTTCCACCCACGCCGCCCTCGTTCGCCTCCAGCCCTCGCTCGCCCCTGCCGGCCCGCC
>JAAUSP010000072.1 GCA_012032575.1 Anaerolineales bacterium
CTCGCCGAGCTAGTAAACAGCGCCTCGTGAACGAGGCTAGCCGGATTCATCCGGCGTTGTTTACTAGCCCGGAAATTCATTTCCGGGTGGGTTAGTCAAAAATTCACCCCAAACAGAAATGTACCCTGAAATAATCGCTTGCCGCAAGGGGAAAATTGCCCCGGCGTTGACGCACAACCCGGCAAAGGTTATACTTCTATTAGCCTGAAACTGCAATTTCGACGACCGATTTTGTCCGCCTTGATGGAGAAACCAGCTATGTCTCAACCTGTTAAAATCGCGCTTGGGGTTAGTTTGGGGGTCATCTTATTGCTCTGCTGTTTCTTGCCGCTGGCTTGGCTTGGATACGCTGAATATACTCACTTAACCCAGCCCCGCCCCACGGTCAACCCGGATACCGAGGGTCTCATCGTTACTACCGGCACCTTGGAGGTTGTTGTGCCCCAGGCCAGATGGCCTGATGGGGGTCTTTGTGTCTCCCACCGGGCGCTGGCTGGTTTTTCCAACAGAAAATACTACGCATTGGTTTGTGAGGGATAATCAAACCGGCCAGGAACGGGGGGCTGGGCTTTGATCCCTATAGTGACGTGCGTTGGTTAACGAAGAGGAATTTGTCGCTGGATGGCGAATTGTTAAGGCATCAGATCTTTCCGTAATTGAGCTACATCCATTTGAAACTCCCGAAGATAATATAGCCGATTTGGAGATTTTGCGAGGGGCCAAGCGAGTTTATTTGTTGCCGCTGTGGAGTGTAGGCGGAGTTGCTGTAATGAGTGGCGACCCGGCTTACCCCTATGGCTTCGATGCCTTTGAAGCTAAGGGGGCTAAGATACCGCCTTATACAGAAGAGACTTATCAGCTGCTTCGAGAGAGTTTTCCCGAAACGGAGTTTGTGGTGATTAAAGGTAATTACTTCCAACCTACGGCCGGTATTCGCAACCCGGATTATCTCGATTTTATAGATACCCCTAAAGCCACTTACTGGCATGATGATTTTCCCTCTCCCGATGGTCGTTTCTATGCCCGAAGTGCGAGTGAGAATTGGGGAACAAATTTAGAAATCTATCAATGTGGGCACAAGCTGGTCGCCCACGCAGTAAAGGACAAATGGCACATTTATCCTAAAGGCTGGGCGTATGATAGCAGCGGCTTTTACTTTCTGTTGCGTCCCCAAGTCGGTTACTTTACGGCAGGAGAAGTACCCATCTCTATCCTAAAGCTCAACCTGCCACCGGAGGTATTAGCCAATACACCACCCTATGAGGGCGAGGAGTTTTGTGAGTGAGTAGCGGGTTAGTTTGTTACCTTCAAAGAAAACCCTACCGATGATTGTAAAACTCCACACTCCAGCGCCACTCGCTGCCATCGGCGGCGTGCCACCAGGAGCGCAGCAGGCCAACTTCGCCGCCGGGCAGGATCACCGGGCGGCCTATATCGGCCTCGGTGGGCCAGCAGTCTTCGCGCTCGACCTGCTCGCCCCGGCGGGTCAGGCGAGCCATGGGCCAGGCGTGGACGAGCAGAACATCGGTCGCATCGAGCCGGCCCCGCGCAAACGGCACGCCTTCCACTTTGAAACCGACAGACTGTTCTGAAAAGGGCCGGCGACTGTGATGAATGGGCGGCTCAGGGTTTTTAGAGTAGCGCGGGAGGAGGCTGTCAAGGTGATAGTAGAACTTTCAAGGGCGCGCGGGCAATTCTCAACGCCGCCCCGCTGTCCGGTTCAGCCGTCACTACCACCGCGACCACCACGTAGCGAGCCGCAGGACGTTCCACTGCGGCCGCTGGCGTGGGCGACGTTATTTGGGTGGGGTCAAGAACAAGCTCAGCCTCAGCCTTAGCCTCAACCTGAAGCGCTTCTGCCGGGGCTAACCCCACCAACCAGCTCAGCGAGCGCTGGCCGGTTTCCAGGGGTGTCGCCACGCCCTGAAACCCGACCATTTGCCGGTCAACCTGCGACAGCAAAGCCCGCACGTAAGCGGCGGTGTCAGGTCGAAAAGAGGGGGTGGGTGAAAGCAGCGGGTTGGTTTCTGTTCGATGCAAAAGCGGCGTCGGCAGGCGGCCCGCCAACTCCAGCCCGGCGATGACCCGCGCCAAATGCAGCGGAGTTACCGCCAGGTCTCTGACCGTGCCCCGATTTTCAAAATCCGGCAGGCGGCCCACCTGCGAGGGCAAACCGGGCAGTGGACGCATCAGCCCCAGTTGGCGGGCGGTGGCCAGATAACCCGGCTGGCTCAACGGGGCCAGTATCTCGGCCAGAGGCGCAACCAGCGGGTCGGCGGGCAGGGTAGCCCCGGCTTCACGCAGGCCAATCAGGCCGACCAACCGGGCCAGGTCGCCCACCGGGAAAAGGCCCTGGGTAGCCCGATTGAGCAAGGGCGCACGCTGATCCTGGCGCAGTACATCCCAATTAGCCTCCAGGGTGTTGGGGTCGTAAGTGGGGTGGCTGGACATGACCAGAATTGCCCCGGTTTCGATCTCCATCACCACTACCGCGCCTTCCTGGTCGCCCAGGGCCACATCGGCCGCTACCTGGGCCGGCAGGTTAATGGTCAGGGTAATATCTCGGCCAACCAGAGGGCGATGGAGCAGGTCGTCCAGCCATTGATCCTCCACACTTTTGCCGGCGACCCCGCGCAAAACCGGATCAAAGACGGCCTCCGTTCCCCCCACCCCATAGCGAATACTATAATAACCCGTTACCGAAGACAGGCCAGCGTAGGGATAGCGCCGCTCGGCAATACCCTGTTCATTAATAATGGTTTCCGCCACCGGCACCCCGGAGGCAGTCAGCAGCCGCCCCCGCCGAATCCCCTGCTCGGCTACTACCGGGCGCGGGTTGTCATCCCGGCGGGTCAAAAAAGGGGCCAGTACCACCTGCCAGAAGATCAACCCTCCGGCCACAATCATAAAGCCGGTAAAAAGTCCCCAGGCCAGGGGTAAATGAAAAAGTTTGAACGTTTGAACACTTTTACGCTGTCGCGCAATAAACAACAACATGCCCACCATCACAAAACTGGTGACCAGGCTGCTGCCGCCGTAGCTGACAAAGGGCAGGGTGACGCCGGTGAGGGGCATCAACTTGAGCGTGCCGGCGGTGATGGTGAGGGTTTGCAGGCTCAAAATGATCCCGATCCCGGCGGCTAATAGTTGCTCAAAGCTGGTCTGAGCGGCCAGGGCAATAAAAAAGCCCGGCTGGTCAGCAGGACAAAACAGACCAGCACGGCCAGCGCCCCCAGCAGGCCATATTCTTCGCCAATGGCGGCAAAAACAAAATCGGTATGAACCACCGGAATAGCCGTCGGCAGGCCCTGGCCCAAGCCCTGACCAAAAATGCCGCCGCTGGCAAAAGCCAGCAGGGATTGGACAATCTGAAAGGAGCGGCCCGCCGGGTCGAGCCAGGGATTCCAGAAGGCTTCGATGCGCAGCCGAACCACATCGAAGAGGTAATAGCCCAGGCTGCCGGCCCCCATGAGCAGCAACACGCCGGCCCACAGATACCGTTTTTGGCCGATTGCCACGTACAGCATGGCCAGGAAGGTGCAGAAAAACAGCAGAGCCGCGCCCAGGTCGCGCTGCCAGACCAGCAGAACAATGCTCAGGCCCCACATTAACAGCATCGGTCCCCAATAGGAGGGATGCGGCATGCCGACCGGACCGATGTAAGCCTTAACCTCGACCAGTTGGCGGCGGCGTCCGGCCAGGTAAGCAGCCAGGAAGATGACAAGCAGTAATTTGAGCGGTTCGGACGGCTGAAAATAAACCGGCCCCAATTGCAGCCACAAACGGGGACCAAAACCGCTGGGTTAACCCCAAAGATGAGGGTAGCCGCCAGCAGGATCAAGCCGCCGGTCAACCAGGCATATTTGTAGCGGCGCAGCCAATCGAAGTTGCGCGGCAGCAGGACCACCCCCAGCAGGGCCACCGTGGCCATCACCAGCCAGGCAAGCTGCGGCAGCACAAACGCCGGGGCCAGCCGGGCAATCAACACCAGCCCCAGCCCGCTGAGAAAGAAGATCAGCGGCAGCAGAATCGGGTCGCCCGGCTGCCGGCGGCGCTGCACCAGGTAAGCCGAAAGGGTGCTGCATACAATCAGGACAACCAGGGGTAAAAAAGTGGTCAGACCCAGGTCATTGTTAACCAGGGCCAGTTGGGTCAGGGCCAGGCCGGTGAAGAGCCAGCTCAGCCACAGCAGAGGACCACCGACCGCTGACCGCTGACCGCCGTTAGAAAGGCGTGTTGCTATCGCACCCATACAATTCAGATGTTTCTTCTCGAATTCCGCTGAAAAAGATCATGTCATTCCGACCGGAGGGAGGAATCTTCTTTACCACTGCCCAATATTTCGGGCAAGGACCGAGATTTCTCGCTGGCGCTCGAAATGACATGCCAAGAACCGATCGGGTTAAATCGTGACGACTTTATGCAGTTATGCCCTGAGCAAATAACTTCTCGCCGACCACCGACAGCCGCAAGAGCATTAATTGGCGGTCGGTGGTCTGCCGGCGGGGGTCATTATGCTTCGTAATACTTACTCAGGAAAAGCTCCAGCTTCGCCCAGGTCTCTGCCGGAACGGCGCTGCGCTCGCGATGGCTGATGATGGCGGTGGAAAGGGCGTGATGGCAGGGCCAATCCGGGTCGCCGGTAAGCTTGCGGACGGTGTTGCGGATGGCCTGCTTGGCCACTTCGACATTGGCGTTGAGGTTGGCAATCACCGCGTCTACCGTCACCGGCTCTTTCGACTCGTGCCAGACATCGTAGTCGGTCACGTGGGCCATGGTGGCGTAGGCAATCTCGGCTTCGGCGGCCAGAAAGGCTTCGGGAATGGTGGTCATGCCAATGATGTCGCAGCCCCACTGCCGGAAAATCCTGCTTTCGCCTTTGGTGCTAAAACGCGGCCCTTCGATGATGACAAAAGTACCGCCTTTGTGGGCGGCCGCCCCGGTTTTTTGAACCCCTTCGTACAACAGCGCGGCCAGTTCCGGGGCAAACGGCTCGGCTACGCTCATGTGGACCACCACGCCGCCGCTGTAAAAGGTCAGCTCGCGGGAGCGGGTCCGGTCAAAAAGCTGGTCGGGGATAACGATGTGGCGGGGGGCGTACTCCTCGCGCAGGCTGCCGCAGGCGTTAGCGGCAATGATGTATTTGACCCCCAGGCTTTTGAAACCCCAAATATTGGCCCGGCTGTTCAGTTCGGTCGGGCTGATGGAGTGCTGTCGCCCGTGCCGGGGCAAAAAGGCCACACGCTGGCCTTCAAGCGTGCCGATAATGTAATTATCCGACGGTGAGCCAAAAGGGGTCGAAAGGGTCACTTCCTCCACGTCGGTCAGGCCATCCATCTGGTACAGGCCGCTGCCGCCGATAACGCCGATCTTTACTTGGGTCATTTTGATTTACGCTCCTGTTAGAGTTTTTACAAGATTCACGTGGTGCGTGGTGCGTAAGATCACGCACCACGCATCATGCATTACGTCTGGGGAGTCAACTCGGCAATAAAACTTTCGTCCAGTCCGGCGATAAAGTGGGCCATCAACCGCCCGGCCCGTTCGACATCTTTGGGGTGAACAGTTTCAACCGGCGAGTGCATGTAGCGGCTGGGGATGGAGATCAACAGGGTGGGGACACCTTCGCGGCTGATTTCGATGGCATAGGCATCGGTGCCAGCGCCGCTGGGCATCATCTCGCTCTGGTATTTCAGCTCCAACTCCTGGCAGATTTTGACAAACCGCTTTCGCAGCACCGGATGATTGCTCGGTCCCAAGGCAATGACCGGTCCGGCGTTGAGCTTTACCTCGATCTCTTCCACATCGGCAAAGGTCACATCAATCACCAGGGCCACATCGGGCTGAATGGCGTAAGCCTGGGTGGTCGCGCCGACAAAACTGCCCCACTCCTCGTCCGCCGTAGCCACAGCATAGACATCCCACTGGTGGCGCAGCTTTTTTAATTCCTGCAAACAGATGACCATCGCCGCCACCGACGAGCGGTTATCCATCGCTTTGGCGCTGAGCAGACCGTTCAGCAGTTCGGTGGGGGTGCGGGCAAAGGAGACCAGATCACCCACCTGCACCAGCCGCTCGACCTGGCGCGGCGGCAGACCGACGTCAATGTGCATTTCGGCCATATCTACCTTATCATTGGGCTGGTTGGGCGGCAGCAGATGGGGCGGGATCGAGCCGATGATACCCGGCAAATCGCGCTGGCCGTGAACGACCACCTCCTGGCCCATGAGAATCCGGCTGTCCAGGCCGCCAATTTCGGTAAAGCGTAAAAAGCCCCGGTCAACTTTGGTCACAATCGCGCCGATTTCGTCCAGATGGGCGGCCAGCATCACTTTGCGATTGACGATTTCGGCGCTCTCTTGAGCATGCTGCTCGCCCAGTTTGATACCGATCACGCTGCCGATCCGGTCGCGCTCCACCCGATCGGCATAGGGGGCCAGTTCGGCGGCCACGACGGCATGAATACCCTTTTCCCGGCTGTAGCCGGACACGCCGACCGCCAGCGACAGGCGCTTGAGCAATTCGATGGTGGGTTTGGAGCTATCGTTAGTTTCTTTGGTCATAAGAATGTTCCGCATTTGGTTTAAGGCTAAGGATTATAAGCGCAGGGCAGACAGGTGTCAACTGAGACTCTACAGCACATTAACACCTTTACTAAAAATTTATAGAAAAAATAAGATTAATGCTAGATAATAGGAGTTGCTGCGTGCGGTATGTGAATTGAATATAAGGAGTTTAAAATGGGTATCAGAAAACAAATTCTTATTCCTGTTTCGGTCGCGCTCTTAATTACGGTTACTATTTTTACTATACTCACAGTTTATTCCCAAAACTATTTAATTGAAGAACAAGAAAATAATAGACTAACAGGCTTGTATGTCGATTTTCAAAACAGAATTGAGTCTGAGCAAAAAATTGCGGTAAATTTGGCATTGGGATATGCTGAAATGCCCAAAGTACAACAATCTTTTGCTGCCGGTGATCGCGATGCTTTAATTGAATTATTGTATAGTAGTTATCTAGCTCTGGATGAGTCAACCGGCATTCCCCAAGCTCAATTTCATTTACCCCCAGCTACCTCTTTTTTGCGATTACATCAACTGGATAAATTTGGAGATGACCTATCTTCATTTAGAAATACGGTATTAGTCGCCAACAAAGAAAAAAAGCCAATTAGTGGTTTGGAAAAGGGAAAAGGTGGATATGGTATTAGAGGGGTGGTGCCTGTAACTTATAAGGGTGAACATATTGGTTCGTTTGAAATGGGATTAGCTTTTGACCAGGCTTTTTTAACAAATTTTAAGGCCGACACAGATATTGATGCCAGTATTTATATTAGAGAGGACGAGGCAAAAGTTAATACATTTGTAGAAGATAGTCAAACCAATTCTAATGAGGCTTCAAATTACATACTTTATGCTTCTACGATGGAGTCGCCGCCTGTGGTGGGTGATGATATCCGTAATGAAGTATTTAACTCCGGTACCCCTGGTGTTTTACGTATAACCCATAATAATATACCGTTAGCTTTGATAGTCGCTCCGCTCAAAGATTTTAATAATGACGTGGTTGGCTTGATAGAGATGGGGTTCTCTCGCGAAGATGTATTAGCCCAGATGACAAATAATAGAAATTTAACGCTATTTATTAGTGTAGTAATATTGGTGGGTTTAATTTTTGTGCTGTGGGGTTTAATAAACCGGCAAATAGCTCAACCGCTAGAACAATTGAGTAAGGTAGCTAATAGTATCGCCTTGGGTGACACTATTTTAGAAATCAGTTATACAAAGCGTACTGATGAAATTGGAACATTAGCGAGAGCGTTTCGGAACACCCTTGATTATTTCAAAAACGCGGCTTTTGTTGCGAACACCTTAGCAGAGGGCGATCTTTCCGTTGATGTTACTCCCAGATCTGAGCAGGATATGCTGGGGAATGCTTTACAAACAATGGTGCAAAACCTCAGAAATCTTGTTAAACAACTTGCTGAAAATGCTGATGTTGTCAACGATGCCTCTTGTCAACTGGCGACAATATCAGACAAAGCCGGATCAACCACCATGGATGTATCATCTACGATAAAACTGATGTCCGTTAAAGCGTTTGAACAAACAACGGGTGTTGCTAAATCGGCGGAGACAGTAGATCAGTTATCAATCGCCATTAATGGACTGGCAGTGGGAGCGCAGGAACAATCTGCTGCTATTAGCCAATCTTCCTATCTGGCAAGCCAAATTTTAGAAGCGGTGGAAGAGGTGGCAGGCAATGCTCAAGCCGGAGTTATTGGCGCAACGAATGCGGCAAAGGTTGCCAAAAACGGTTCAACCATCATCACCGCAACCATAGAAGGGATGCAACGGATAAAAGCCAAGGTTGGATTGTCTGCAAAAAAAGTACAAGAAATGGGTCAACGGTCTAACCAAATTGGCGTTATAATTGAAACCATTGATGAAATTGCCGCTCAGACCAATTTATTGGCCCTTAATGCCGCAATTGAAGCGGCCCGAGCCGGTGAGCATGGCAAAGGCTTTGCTGTTGTTGCCGATGAGGTTCGGAAGTTGGCAGAGAAATCGGCAATAGCTACCCAGGAAATTTCAGGGTTGGTACATCAAATTCAAAGGACCATCACAGAAGCGGTACTTGCTATGCAAGAAAGTACCGCTGAGGTAGAAATCGGCGTCACGCACACTAACCAGGCCAGCAAAACCTTGTCAGATATATTACAATCATCAGAGCAAACCAATCTACAGTCAGAGAAAATTGCAGCCGCTGCCAAAGCAATAACAAAAACGGTCGCAGAACTTGTCTCCGCTATGGAAATTATCTCCTCCGTGGTAGAAGAAAACACCGCCTCTACCCAGGAGATGGCGGCAAATTCTACCAGTGTTGCTAAAGAAATAGAAGGTATTGCCCGTTTGAGCAAGGAAACTACCAACACCGCAGAGGAGGCAATAGCAATTACAACGAATATGAATGAACATGTAACAATGGTAAACACATCGGCTCAAACGCTTAGAAAAATGTCAGAAAATTTGATGCAAGTGGTTTCACAATTTGATCTGGATAGCAATTAAAGTAAGGGCAAATATATAAAGTGGATTTGAAGCCAGACAGCCAGCCTTATAATATCTATTTCCCCTCCAACCGGGCCAGGCGCTCCCGGCCCACGCGTAAAAACGGGTCTTCCCCCAACAAAAACTCATAAATCCGGCGGGCTTCGTCAAAAGCGCTGTTGGGCTTCATACAGCCGAGCCAGTTGCAGCCAGGGGGCGGCAGCAGCGGGGCTGACGCCGATCCGTAACAACTGCGGGGCCAGGTCGTTGGCAGCGGCCCGGCCGTAGATGGTGATCTCGATATTTTCAGCGGTGAAGTGAGGCAAAAAGCCGCGCCGGTAAGCTGCTTCGGCGGCAGGCAGATCGCCCCAGCCTTCGTGGAGCTGGCCCAGGTAATAATAGGCACGATGGCTGCCCAAAAAGGCGGCAGTGCGGAGCAGTGTTTCAGCCGCCGCCGCATCTTCTGCCAGTTTGGCCCGCCCGGCCAGCAAGTAATCATCCGCACCCACCAGCCCCACCGAGGCCAGCAGCGCGGCGGCCCGGTCAGACTGCCCCCGGCTCAGGTAAACTTCAACCAGGGCGTGGCGGACAGTTTCACGGGTTAAGTCCGGCTGCGGCCCCAGCAGCGCTTCCACCGTATCGAACTCCTCCCGCGCCAGGGCCAGTTTGACCGGCAGCAGGTCCTGATCGGCCACCTTTTGCCGCGCCGCTTCCCCGGTTATCAGCGGCCACGCTTCGGCCCGTGCCGGGTCAGTTCCCCAAAAATCCGAGCCGGCCAGTTGCGGGTCCAATGCCAGGGCCTGGACGTAAGCGGCGCGGGCCTCGGCCCACTGACCTTCCTGTTCGTAAAAATAACCCAGGTTGACCCAATAAAGCGGCACTTTCTCGGCGGCCAGGGTGCGCTGCATGGTGGCGATGGCCTCGGTTCGCTGACCCTGCTGCCACAACAAGCCGGCCAGGTTAGCCGAATTCAAGCCCCAAATTGGCTCCTGCGCCAGCCCGGCCCGGTAATGGTCAATGGCTGCCTGGGCCAGAGCGGGGTCATCGTTCTGCCCGGCCAGGCGGGCTTCCAGCAGGGCCAGCCGAAAGAGCCGCCCCACCAGCCAGGGGTCAAGCTCATAAGACTGGCGAGCCTGGGCGACGGCTTCGGCCAGATTGCCCGCGCTCTCCCGGCTGAAACTCCTTTGATAAGCCAGGTCGGACTGGGCCAGCCGGACAAAAGCGGCGGCATAAACGGCCAGCAGCAGCGCAGCCAGGGCCGCTGCCCCGCGCTGTCTAGCGGGCGCGGGCGGCAGGTCCAGGGGAGCCACCATCGCGGCGGCCAGGGCCGCCACCAGCAGCATGATCGGGGTGGAACTGTAAGCATCCACCAGGGTTTGGGCTAATAAACCAACCACAGCCGCCCCGCAGACCAGCAGACGCAGCCGCTCCGGGGTGGTAGTCAACCGCCGCCAGTGCTGCCACCCGGTTTGTCCCAGCCGGAAGAGCAAATAGCCCCCGGCCAGCAGCCCGGCCAGGCCGAGTTCGGCGGCGGTATTGAGGTAGATATTGTGGGCCGAAGCAATCTGAAATCGCGGCAGGTCGGCCTGGTTCAGACGCAGCAGCGCCCGGCCAAAATTGCCCGGCCCCGCGCCGGTTAACGGCTGCTGCTGAAAAACAGTCAGGGCCACGTCCCACAGCACAAAGCGGAACTGGGTGCTGCTGCCCCGGCCGGCAAAACTGCTTTGCAGCCAAAACAGCCCCAACCCCAGCAGCAGCAGGCCGGCGGTCAGGCCCACCAGCCGTTGGGACAGAGTCAACTGCCGCCAGAGGGGGTAAAGTGAAAAGCGCTGCCGCCTGCTGAGCAGCAGCCAACCCACAGCGGTTAACCCCAGCGAGACCGCCAGGGCCAGCACCCCGGCCCGCGAAAAGGTTAAAACCTGGACCGGCAGCATCAGAATCAACCACAGCCACAGCGCCGGGCGCTCCGGGTGTCGTGATGGCAGAGTCAGGAGCAGGCCGAGGGGCGGGTGGGGTCAACAGGGCCAGGTAGGCCGAGAGCGGGGTCGAGCCGTTGAGGGTAATCGCCAGGCGGTAAAGGGTCGGCGGGATGGGCTGCTGCCAGCCGCCGATACCCCACCAGCCCGAAAACAGTGCCCCGCCAAAGTACCAGGCCAGAAATTCGGCCAGGCCGACCAGGCAGACCACCGCCGAGGCCATAAAGAAAGCCCGCGCCAGCCGGGCCGTCCAGCCCCGGCGCAGCATGTCCACCAACAGGTAAAAAGCCAGGAAATGAGTCAAGGTAAACCAGACTCCTTCCAGGCTAAAACGGGACGACTGGCCCAGGCCGGCGCTCAAAAAATTGGCAGCCAGGTACAGGGCAATGGCGCCATCCAGGGGGGTGCGCGGCAGGCCCGTGCCTTTTTTCAGCCGGTTAAACAGCCACCCCCCCAGGATTAGGGTGACGATAAGCTGGTTGGCAACGCGCAGAAAAAAGTTAAACTGGCTGTAAAACGTACCGCCAATAAAGGTAAAGTAGCTGACCAGTCCGAGTAAGGCGAAATCTTTGGGGGTTAGTTTCATGGGCAAAAATGGAATATGTCCTAAAGATTTTATCGCACCCCTGGGGAAACGTCAAGCAAAACAGCAGACCGCAAATCTTGAGGAGTGAGGCACGCTTCGCGTTAGATGCCGAACGGAGCCGCATCTGACGCGAAGCGTGCTGGCTCCTCATCTTTGGAATTGTTGTGGCCCAACTCCTTTACTTTTCCATTTTCCTTTATTGTGCTAAAATCTGTCTCTTGAAGATAACATTGGGGTGGGTGCGCCACCCCAAATTTTTATACGGAACGGAAGAAATCCATGCTAAGAACACATAATTGCGATCAACTTCGCCCCGAACACGAAGGCCAGACTGTCACCCTGGCGGGTTGGGTCCACCGCCGCCGGGATTTTGGGAACCTGATTTTTATTGATCTGCGCGACCGCTGGGGTTTAACCCAGATTGTTTTTGACCCCGATGTGGACGCCAGCGCCCACCTGTCAGCCGGCGAACTGCGCAATGAATACGTTATCCAGGTAAACGGGCGGGTGCGCCGCCGGCCGGCCGGGCAGGAAAATTCGGCCCTGAACAGCGGCGAGGTCGAACTGGAAGGCCACAGCCTGAAGATTTTGAACAAGGCCAAAACGCCTCCTTTCGACATCAACAAGGAAGCAACGGTGGATGAAGGTCTGCGCCTGCGCTATCGCTACCTGGATTTGCGCCGTCAGCGGATGCGCCGCAACATTATGCTGCGCCACAATGTGGTCCGCTACATCCGCAACTTCCTCAGCGAAGAAGGCTTTGTCGAAATCGAGACGCCGATCCTGTTCAAGACCACGCCCGAAGGCGCACGCGACTATCTGGTGCCCAGCCGGGTCCATCCCGGCAAGTTTTACGCCCTGCCGCAAAGCCCGCAGCAGCTCAAGCAGTTGATTATGGTGGCCGGCTACGACCGCTATTTCCAGATTGCCCGCTGCTTCCGCGATGAGGACCAGCGCGGCGACCGCCAGCCGGAGTTTACCCAGCTCGATATGGAGATGAGCTTTGTGGACCGTGACGACATCATGGCCCTGATCGAGCGGCTGATGACCAGTGTGGTCAAGAACAATATCGACAAGCCCATCCTGCACGAACCGTTCCCCCGTTTGAGCTATACCGAAGCGATGGCCCGCTTTGGCCGCGATAACCCCGATATTCGCTTTGGGCTGGAACTGGTCGAGATCAATGCCATTGTGGCCAACAGCAGCTTCAAGGTTTTTAGCGACACGCTGGCGTCGGGCGGGCTGATCAAAGGACTCAATGCCAAAGGCCAGGGCCATTACAGCCGCAAACAGATTGACGAATTGACCGATTATGTGAAAGATTTTGGGGCTAAAGGGCTGGCCTGGCTGGTGGTAGACCCCCCCCCTCACCCCCCCCTCAGAGGGGGGGCGAAAGGGGGGTACGTTCCTCGTTTGCCAAGTTCCTTTCGCCGGAGGAAACAGCGGCGATTGTCAGCCAGTTGCAGGGCGAGCCGGGCGACTTATTACTCTTTGTGGCCGACCGGCCCGCTGTGACCAACGAGGCGTTGGGCCGGCTGCGGGTCGAGTTGGGCCAGCGTTTGAACCTGTTCGACCCGAATGTGCTGGCCTTCTGCTGGGTCATTGACTTCCCCTTCCTGGTCTGGAATGAAGAAGAAAAGCGCTGGGACCCCAGCCACCACCTCTTCACCGCCCCGATGGACGAAGATGTTCCCCTGCTCGACAGCGACCCGGCCCAAGCGCGTGGCAAGCAGTACGACCTGGTTCTGAACGGTTACGAGATTGCCGGCGGTAGCATCAGAATCCATCAGCGCGATTTGCAGGAGAAAGTATTTGGCTTGATCGGGCTGGAGATCGAAGAGGCCAAGCGGCAGTTCGGCCACATGGTCGAGGCGTTTGAGTACGGCACGCCCCCCCACGGCGGCATCGCTCCCGGTATTGACCGCCTGGTGATGCTTTTGGCCGGCGAACCCAACATCCGCGAGGTCATCGCCTTCCCCAAGAGCCAGTCCGCCGCCGATCTGATGGCCGGCGCGCCCACCGAAGTGTACGCGCAGCAGTTAAGAGATTTGCATATCAAGCTGGATTTGGATTAAAACAGAAGCGGGCCATCTGGCCCGCTTTTTTATTGGAAGATTTCGGTCACCGGCTCCACCGCCGTATCCGGCACCCAACCCTGCAAATCACCCGGCAGGCTAAGGCGCTGCCAGCCGGCCCGGCTTTCAATCAGGCTGACTTCTGCGCCGGCGTGAAGGGTGAACTCGACCAGGTATTGCGCGGAGGTGCCTGGGCCGCTGGTCACATCAATACTTTCGGCTACAATCACCGCTGCCGGGGAGTCTTGTTCCCGGTAAGAGCGATTAACCATAGAAATCACACCGGCCAACAAAAATATCCCCAACAATCCAATGGTCAAACCACCCCAGCGGCGCAGCGATGGTTTGAGCAGCATCACCACAGCCAGGCACCCGATGAGCAGCCACAGCGCCAGAGCCAGCAGCATGGCTTCACTCAAGGTCAGCCATTCTTCCGCCAATTGAACCAGGTTCGACAAGCCTTCCCCCGGTGGGCGCTTCCAGCTTATCCACGGTTTGAGCGCGGGCAATACTCAGGTTAACCGCAATATCGCCATCGCGGGGATCAAGGCTTTGGGCGCGGCGATAATTGAGAATAGCCCGGCCCAAATCCCCCTGCTTAAAGTAAGCATTACCCAGGTTGTAATAAACCGAACTGTGTGACAACCCGGAATCAAGGATCGCTTCATAAATGGCCGAGGCTTCGGCGTAGTCGCCGGCTTCATATTTTTCGTTAGCTACGCGCATGGCCTGGGTCGGCGTCACCGGCTCCTGGGCCAGGGTGACAAGGTGAAGAGGTGACAAGGTGACAAGGTGAATCAGCAGCCATACCGCTAAAAAAGCTACGATTATTTTCAACCAATACCATCCAGGCTTCATTTTTATTTCTTACTTCTTATTTCTATATCTTTCAACGACTTTTCCAGATCGTTAATCAATTTGTTCGTTTCGGCCAAAAATGAACCGACGACCGCATCGCTGCCGGGAGCAAAGCGGCCAATGTCAATTTGGGCCAGCGTCTCCTGGACCCGGTCAATCAAAGCAGAGTCGAGCCTGGTCGTTTTAAGCAGATTGACCAAACTATCATTGGTGAGACCGGCGGTAGGCCGACTCAATTTGTCGGACAAATAACCTAGCAAGGCCCGATGAGCGGCGGCATAACTATCAACGCCGGCCCGCTGCGATTCGGCCAGGATTTTTTGCGCTACCCGTCGGGCGTTCTGACTGCGGGCATAAGCCGTGTTGGTCAACAGATACTGCCGCCGGTTTTGCCACATCCACATACCGCCCACCAGCAGCACCGGCAAAACCCAGGCGGTCCAATAAAGCGGCTGGTTGAGCAGAGAAGTCTCTTCGCTGTCCAGCATTGCCGGGGCCGGCTTGATGTGGCGAATATCGGCGGCCAGCACGGCAACTTCCTGCTTGTTGGGACCGGCCGCAACCACCGGCGGCGGCAAATCCTCGCCCTGACCGGGTTGAACCATCACTGGAATCGGCTGGCTGTTCATGGTGCGATACTGGCTTGCTTCGAGATCAAAATAGGTAAAGCTAATCGGCGGAATGGTGTAACTGCCGGACTGACCGGGCACAATTAATCGCTCAAAGCGGCGGGTCCCGTAAACGCGGTCTCCCTGAATTTCGACAATACTTTGGGCCTGGCTTTCAAAAACGCGCCAGTTGGGCAGTTCGGGCAGGGGTGGTTCAACCAGCGCCTCAATATTGCCCGCGCCTTTTATTTCCACAATCAAGGTGATCGGCTCGTTGACGACCGTCTCATTTTTGCTCAAACCGGCCCTTATTTCATACTGGCCGACAGCCCCTTTGAAGTCAGCCGGTGCGCCATCGGGCAGCGACTGCACCTCAACGGTTATGGCTTCGGTTTCCAGCACAATATCCTGATAGGGAAAGTTGGGAATCACAATTTTGGCCGGGGAAATTGTCACCGGGCCAAGGTTGGCTGGAAAAAGGGCCGTGCGAATTTCCGTTACCAGATAATCCCGGCCGCCGACAGTTATATTATAGGTGGGCTGGTTGACAATGGTCTGGCTCCAAAAGTTGGTAAACGAGGGCGGCTGATAATCCGGCTGGCCGATAAACCCGGCGGACTGGTACAGCTTGAAAGTGTAAGTGACCTGTTGACCCAGGTAAGGCTGCAAGTTATCAACGTCAGCCTCGACAAAAAAATCCTGGCTGCCCAGCGTCCCCGGCTCGACGGCGGGAGGGACTGTGGGGGTGGGCAGCGGCGCACTGCTGGTCACCACCCGAATGTCTATTGGTTCGGTCTGGTAAATCTGGCCGTTCAGGTTGATGATAACCGGGCTAATCACCAGCCCGCCTTCACGCAGCGGTTGCAGGGTATAGATAAACACTCCCTGCGTGGTCAAATCGCCGTTGATAATGCTGACCTGGGTGGAGGTGCTGCTGTTGACCACCACAAAATCGGTCAATTGGGTTAAATCGGGGTTGGGAATATCCAAAAAATCGCCGGTGACGGTGACGGTGAGGGTAAGCTGCTCTTTGGTGGACAGAATGGTCCGATCTACGGTGGCCGTGATCGGCACCTGATCCTGGGCCAGGGCTAAAGGAGTCCGGCCTCCAGAAAAGATCAGCGTCAACAAAAAAGCCGTTATCACATAAAATGTAAAACGTGAAACGTGAAACGTGAAACGTGAAACGTGGCCCCTGACACCCAACATCAGTTACCAATCCTGGGCAGGTAAGGGTTTGGGCGCGCCGCCAAAGCCGCCCTCGCTGCTGCCATCGCCATAGATTTCATTGAGCCGCTCTTGCAGAGTCTGGCTGTTTTGGCCCAGAGCATCCAGCAACTGCTGCGCCTCTTCCGGCGAAAGTTCCGTACCGTTGCCGGATTGCTGCTGTTCTTCGGGCTGCGAACCGCCACCGGAAGGGGACTGGTTCTGGTCCTCCTGATTTTGATTGCCGCCACCCTGCTGCTGTTGGTCCCCTTGCTGGCCGCCTTGCTGTTGTTGTTGCTGCTGGCCCTGACCGCCGCCTTGCTGTTGTTGCTGGTCGCCCTGTCCCTGTCCTTGCTGTTGTTGTTGCTGTTGTTGCTGTTGCTGTTGCTGCTGTTGTTGTTGCAGCATTTGCTGGGCCAGTTCCAGATTGTGCTTGGCGTCCACATCATCGGGCCGCAGCCGCAGCGCTTCTTTGTAGGCTTCTATCGCCGCTTCCCAATCTTCCATTTTGAAAAAACTATTGCCCAGGTTGTAATTTCCCTGCTGGGCCAGCTCGGCTTCGGCGGCGCGGAGAGACTGCTGGGTTTGAGCAATCGCCGCCTCGAAATCCTCTTTGCGGTGAAAGGTGTTGCCGGCATTGTAATAGGGTTCAGCCAGGTCGGGGTCTTCGCGCTCGGCGGCGGTGTAATTTTTTAGCGCCTCATCATAATTTTCCGCCGCAAATTCTTCATTACCCTGTTGATTGAAGCCGGCCGCCGAAGGTCCACAGGCCGAAAACAGCACCCCGGCCACCAGTAATATAAACAAATAGCTATATTTCACAGATAACTCCTCAAACGTTTAACGTTTTAACGTTTAACGTTCAATGCTCCGCCGGGGACACTCTCCGGCCTGGGCAACTTTTGACGGACCCGGTCAGGAATGAGTTCGCCGGCAATAAGCGCCAAAACTGCCAGCCCCAGGAACCATTGGAAGCGTTCGATACCGCGCGTTTCAAAACGGCTCTCCAGCTCGCCCTTTTGCAGGTCACTGATGGCCTCGCCCACAAAACCGACTTCGCGGCCATCGGCGGAGGCGCGGAAGTAGCGCCCCCCCGTAGCCAGGGCAATTTCCTGCAAAGTGGTCTCATCCAGGCGGGTCAAAACGGTTTCGCCCTGGCGGTCCTTTTTGTAACCGGTCAGCGTGCCCAGTTCATCATATTCGGGGATTGGCTCTCCATCGGGCGAGCCAAAACCGATGGCATAAATGATGATCCCCTCGTTGGCGGCTTCCTGGGCAAGAGTCGCTACTTCATCGCCAAATTCCGTAGATTCACCATCGGTGAGCAAAATGATGACTTTTTGGCTGGCTCGCTCTTCATTGAACCCGTTCAGGGCCGTTTTGAGGGCATCGGCCAGGTTGGTACTGGTCCGCGAAATCATGCCCGGATGGGCCGCCTCCAGGAAAAAGCGGGCGGTCGAAAAATCGGCGGTGAGCGGAAACTGAATATAAGCTGCCCCGGCAAAAACCACCAGGCCAACTTCATTCCCTTCCAGCCGGTCCATCAATTCCGAAATTTCCAGCTTGGCCCGGGCCAGCCGGTTAGGCTTGAGGTCTTCAGCCAGCATACTCTGCGACACATCCAGAGCCACCATAATTTCGACCCCGCGCCGTTCCACCACCTCCACCTGTGCTCCCCAGCGAGGCCGGGCCAGGGCCACAATCACCAACGCCAGAGCGACAAACCGCAACCGGATTTGCCAGCGCCGGCCCGACCAGTTGACCGCCGCACTCAGGCGGGCAATCAACTGCGGCGCGCCCAGACGGTCCAGTGCAGCCTGTTTGCGCTTGCTCAGGTAAAACAGCAGCAGCGCCAGCAACAGCAGCGGGGCGAAACAGGTTAGATAAAGCGGTTCAGCAAAATCCATAATCTCTCAAAAGGATGAAGGATAAAGAAAGTTTTTTCATCCTTCCTTCATCCTTCCTACGGTATTGTCCTCAAAATTGTCCGGCGCAGCAAAATTTCCAGGGCTAAAATCAGGGCAGCCGGCACAATAAACCAGACGGCTAATTCGCGATAGCGGGTAAAGGTTCTGACCTCCACCTGCGAGCGTTCCAAATCGTTAATCGTGTCATAAATTTCCTGCAAGCCCTCGCCGTCTTCGGCCCGGAAGTACAGTCCGCCGGTAATATCGGCGATTTGGCGCAGCGTTTCTTCATCAATTTCAGAGTCACGGTACTCCACCCGGCCATCGGGAAACGGCAGGGCCGCCGGGCCGGGCCGGGCCGCACCGATGGTATAAACCTTAATATCCAGGGCTTTGGCAATTTGCGCCGCCGTGATCGGGTCAACCTGGCCGGAGTTGTTGGCTCCATCGGTGAGCAGGACTATCACCCGGCTGTCAGCCTTAGACTCGCGCAGCATGTTTGCTCCGTTAGCCAACCCCAGGCCAATGGCCGTGCCACTGTCCAGACCAATATCCCACGACACCTGGGTTTCGTCGAGCACGCGCTGGACCACTTTGTAATCGAGCGTGGGCGGCACCTGGCTGAAGGCTTCGCTAGCAAATATAACAAAGCCAAGCCGGTCGTACTTGCGCTGCCCGATAAATTCGTTGATGACCCGTTTGGCCGCGCCCAGGCGATTCGGGTCAAAATCCAGGGCGGCCATGCTGCCGGAAATATCCAGCACGATGACGATGTCAATTCCTTCGCCGGTGATGATTTCACGGGCGCTGCCGGCTTGAGGCCGGGCCAGGGCGATAATCAACAAGGCCAGGCCGATCAGGCGCAGGGCCGGCAAAATAACCCGGCTCCGCTCGCGCAGAGTTGGACCAAGCTGGGCCGCCAGCCGCAAATCGGAGTATTGCAGGGCGGCGGGCGGGCGGCGGTTTCGAGTCCACAGCGGCAGCAGGGCCAGCCCCAGCGGAACCAGCAATAACAACAGCAGCCAGGGGGTCGCAAAATGGAGGGTGGTCATAACTGCCCTTCCGTTTCCGGCGCGGCCGGTTCCTCCGGCGCTTCGACAACCTGCGGCGTGGTGATATGGACCACCTGGCGCGCCCGGTTGACCAGACCCTTTACATTATCAGCGTGAGGGACATAACGGGCAAATTTGACCAGATCGCTTTCGGCAAAGATGTCCATAAACTCGGCGGCGTCCTCGGCCCGCGCGGGCGAGCGGCGAAA
>JAAUSP010000073.1 GCA_012032575.1 Anaerolineales bacterium
CCTTTACCTTACCTTCACCTAAAGTTTATGCAAAAAGGTGAAGTTGTGTGTTAAAGTAACCGATAAAGTAGAGAGTAGACAAAAAATTTTGTCTATCTACAAGAGGAGTTTATAGAATGATGACAAACCCTGAACCTGCTTTATCGGTTGAACTAACTGAAGATAGTGGGTCTATTGAATTTCCATCTGGGCTAATTGGTCTGACCGAGTGGAAACGCTTTGTCTTGATGAGACATCCTGACGGTGATCCGCTATGTTTGCTCCAATCGCTCGAGGATACGCGCCTTTCTTTTGTTCTTGCTGACCCCAGGCAAATTATCCCTGATTATCAAATTTCATTATCCCAAGCCGACCTTCAAGCACTTCAATTATTAGACTATAACGGCCGAAAAGATTGGCTAGAGGAGGGTATTCTTAACCCATACTGTATTTTATCAGTACAGGAGGAGCCTTTCTTGGTAACGGCAAATTTGCTAGGTCCTTTATTAGTCAATGGGAAAGCTGGAATTGGTCGCCAAATAATCTTATCCAACTTAGGGTATGAGACTCGTTATACCTTATATCCCGCTGAAGACTTGCCTGTAGCATTGCGATTATCAGAGGAAGGAAAGGAGCAAAGCTGATGCTGGTCTTGGGACGTAAAATCAATCAAAGTGTAATGATTGGCGATGAAATAGTTATTACTATTCTCGCTGTGGATGGCGAGCAAGTAAAAATAGGTATCCAAGCTCCTTCTAATGTGACTATTCTACGGCAAGAATTATATGAAACAGTAAAGGAAGAGAATATACGTGCTGCTAACCGCTCAGTTCGATCTAGCGGTGAATTACTGCCGGTTTTGCAACCTCTGTTTCATAAAAAGTAGAATAACTTACAAAGACTTAGGCCGAAAATTGTAATCTATCTCTTTTGATCTGGATCCTGTCACCCAAATGATGAGCCAATTACGCAATGTTCTTAAGAAAGCAATAGTTGTATTGATATTCGTTTCGGTTTTTATAACTGCTATTGGTTGTTCATTAGTTATAGGCCAACCAGGCAGTGCTGCTGAAACTCCTACCCAACCCATACCTGGGGAAACTGTAGTACAGATGCCTATCTCTTCAACAGAGATAGCTGTTTCCATAACACCTACACCTATTGAGATTCTTTCCACCCCAATATTCACTCCGGAGTTGAACCTAACGACCAGCCCTATTAGCGGCTTACCAACTTTTTGGCCAACATCAACACCTGCCATAACATCAACACCTGCTCCGATTGTTTATATCGTTCAGCCGGGTGACACAATTGGGAGTATAGCTAAACGGCTTGGTCTTAGCGATCCCTACTCCATTGCTGAATATAACCATTTGGCAGACCCTAATATTATAGAAGTCGGACAAGCTTTGCTCATTCCACAGGCGCTAATCGGTGCAGTGCCTACGGGGGGAGCAAGTGGCGCTATTCCTGCTGCTGTTATAAATGCAACAGCAACTTATGCTAGTGTGTCTTCTCCAAAGCCAACATCAACCGCTACGGCAACTCCTGTACTAACTCAAACCGCTAACTTAAGTGGTCGAATCATTAATGTGTCAGGCTGTCCAACGACCAACTTGGCTGTGCAAACAGGCAACAATCAATATACTTACTTGATTTTTAGTGGGGCGACACTACCTGAAGAAGGTAGCCCTACCGATTATCTAGCTACAGTAATTGGTGTAATTGGTTCTGTATGTGATAAGTCAGCAGTATGGGCTTCGAAAATTATCTGGTACCTGCCTACCTCTACCCCAACAAGTGCTGCTACTACCTCATCATCCGGGGCAACTGCCACGTCAGTCCCTACCAACACTCCGGTTCCAACTAGTACACCTTATCCAACCAGTACACCATACCCAACACCAATACCCACTGGTTCGACACCTTATCCAACCAGTACACCATACCCAACTTATACACCTTATCCACAGCCAACCTATACACCTGCACCCACTTATACCTCTTATCCGACATCGACTCCAGTAACTCCATGGACTCCTATTGTAGCCAATACACCTACAGCAACGGCTACATCAACAGGGATACCGGGTCCTACTGCAACTTTCACGGCAACTCCGTTCAAATAAGGAGTATCAAGTGAACTTTCGTGATAACTCCACATTACGATCCGAAGTTCTGTTTGGTAGAAAGACGGAGTGGCGCTTTCTAAAATCTAAACGGGTGAAATTGGCCGTAGCCAAGCATTCTCGTGAGATCAGAGTAGCTGTCTCTTTGTTTATAGCTGGAACACTTCTTTGTTTGACTTTCGGTTTAGTAGTATCCCCAGCGAATGCCTCGGATATTAATATTACCAAGATAGCTTCAGCCGGGGTCGTGAAGGCTGGTGACCCTTTTACTTATACTCTCACTGTGTTTAATGCCACTGGCTATGAAATTAACGCTATTATTAGCGATACGATTCCATCTGGTGTTACAATCGTCAACCCTGGGAATGGCAGCGTAACAAATGGGGTGATTAAATGGTCATCGGTGACGATACCCAATGGTACCTCGGTTCAAAAATTCTTTGTTGTTAGTGCAAACCAAGTCGGTGAGGTGGTTAACAGCGTCTATGGCGCTGCCTCTGGATCAATTTACGATGAAGGCCCCTCTGTCAGCGTTACAATTATCCCCAATGACCCATCCAATATAACTCTTACCGCTGACCCAGCATCAGTAGGAGTAGGCGGATCATCAGCGCTTACTTTGAGGATAACTGATGCTTATGGTAACCCTGTTGCGGATGGCACCGCTGCGACCCTCCGTTTTGATAAGGGTACTATTGATGGTCAGACAGCCGGTACTCCTATCAATGTAACTACATCAGGCGGTCAGGTAGTTAAAACCTTGGTCGGCGGTACTGTAGCAGGAACGGCTCATGTTACTGCAACGGCTGGGAGTTTACAGAGCACAGCCAGTGTAGACCTAACGTCAGGACCACCCAATTCTCTGGCTGTAGCAGTGTCATCTTCTTCAATTCCGGCAAATGGGAGTACCACAGCTAGTATCACTGCGACAGTACATGATAGCTATGGTAATCCGGTAGCTCAGACGCCTGTAACTATCGCCACCAGTCTTGGCAGACTTAACGGTAATGGTGAAACGGTGGTGATGAATACTAATAATGGTCAAGTAGTAGCCTCATTGGATAGCACTATCGCCGGTACTGCTCGCCTGACTATTACGGTTGGTTCATTACTTACCACTAGTCAAATCATTTTGATGCCAGGACCCCCTACTCATCTGTCCCTTCTGGCCGTTCCTTCGGCTATTACTGCTGATGGTTCTAGCACAGCCGCTATTACTCTCTTGGTCCTTGATGAGTACAATAACCAAGTGAATGCAAGCGTGCCAGTAACCATTACGACTAGTTCAGGGATACTGGCAGGAGGAGGAACTACTTATACCGAAACAACTAATGATGGTGAGGTTCAGGTGTTGCTTACTTCGAGCTGGCAAGCTGGTACGGCTAACATTTTGGCCACCGCTTTGGGGTTAAATACTTCTACTTCGGTAAATTTTATCCCTGGGCCGCCAGCTTTAGTTACCTTGAACATTAATTCGACCACAATCCCAGCAGATGGTATAAGTACTGTAGTCCTAACGGCAACAATTCGAGATGCTTTTGGCAATCCAGTTAATAGTCCGGTCGAAGTTGCTTTCACAGCAGGGGCAGGAACAATCTTGCCTGACAATCATGGGATGACTATTAATGGAGTTATTACCCGTAGCTTACGGAGTAATACCACCCTGGGGGTTGTACCGATTACGGCAACAGCGGCTGGAATAGGTAGTCCAGCAACTGCTAATATTGAATATGTCGTGGGTCCCCCCAGTTTAGCCGTAGTCAGCGCTAATCCGACTTCTCCGGTAATAGTTGGTATACCTATTAGTTTAACTTTGACCATATATGACAATGTTGGACATATTGTGCCAAGTACAAATATAACTATTACTAGTGGATTAGGGAGTTTTACTCCATCTTCAACTGGGGTTACTGATAACAACGGTCAGTTGCAGCGTACACTTGTTTCTACCCGCATAGGCACAGATATTATTGGGGTTTTTAGTAACCAAGGTGTAGTCAATGTTAATAATGGTTCAATTCTGTTTGTAGCCGATGCACCGATTGAAGCGATCCTGACTGCCAGCCCCAGTCAGCTTTTTGCAAACGGGAGTACAACAGCCATTATTACCACTACATTGAAGGATCGGTATAACAATCCAGTTTCAAATGCCACGCCGAACCTTACTACTAGTCTTGGCACTCTAATTGGAATCGGAACCACGAACACGGCTGGCATAGTTACTCGGACTCTGCAATCTACTACAGATTTAGGAGTAGCAACTATCTCTGCTAGTGGACTCCTTACCGTTACCAATGCAACGGTAAGTTTTGTAGCCGGGCCTGCTGCAATAGCTAATCTTTGGACGCAGTCTAGTGCGGCTACAGCAAATGGAACTGACATAGTTACATTAATCATTACTGTAACCGACAGTGTAGGGCATCCTATTATTGGGCAAACGTTGGCCGTGACCAGCAGTATTGGTACCATTAGTGGTAACGGCACTACTACGGCTCAAGGCGTGCTTACCCGAACTCTTTCCTCTACTAAAACCGGGCAACCGCAAATTTATGTGGCTGGCATTGCTACTACAGGAAGTGTGGTCACCTTTGTGCCTGGCCCTTTACACCACATCAATGTAATCCCTTACGGGTCATTTTCTGCACCTACATTAACTTCGGCTGGGGTATCTCTACCATTTAGTGCCGTTGGTTACGATTTCTATAACAATAGTGTTGCTGGCCTCAGCTTTGTGTGGAGCAAAGCATCTCAAGGAGGCGATGGTATTATTAGTGGCAACGGTATATTTACTGGTACTTTGGCCGGTCTTGTACAAATCAAGGCTAGCGCCGGTGGCAAAAGTGGCGTTAGTTTTGTTAAAGTTGGACCCGGTACAGCGACGATGGCTTCTATTGATGCCAACCCTCAAACACTATTGGCCGATGGTGTTAGTGCTTCCAGCCTGGTTTTTTCTATAACGGATAGCTACGGAAACCCTGTTGGGGCAGGAATACCCCTCGCTGCAACCAGTTCAATTGGTGTAGTTGAAGGAGTGAGCTTGACCGACGCAAGCGGCACTGCCCTGCGTACTATTCGTTCCTCGCAGGCTGGTCAAGCGATTATAGGTGCAACTAATCTTATTACTATTACCGGTGAGAAAGTTATTACTTTTACTCCTGGTAGTCCCAAGCAAGCAACTATTTCTGCTTCGCCTATGTCCTTGCCCGCCAATGGTGTAGCCACTTCTACAATTCGAGTAACTTTAAAGGATAACCTGGACAACCCCGTTGGGGCCGGTTATACACCTATCATCCAAGTTTCATCAGGAACAATTAGTGGTAGCGGGGCAACCGATGCTAATGGGGTAGTTACACGGACATTGACTGCTCCGGTGTTCGAGGGTACAGCGAATTTCACTGTAAAATATTTTGGTATCCCGCTCTCGGTTGGCGGAGATACAGTTTCATTTGTTGTTGGCCCACTGGATCATGTAGTAGTTACTCCTGACGGATTTTTAGATTTGGTCGCTGGTCAGCCGGTTACTTTTACTGCCCAAGCATATGATGAGTTCAACGCACCCATTCGTGATGAGGTTGCTTATGGTTGGAATTTGGAATTTAATGGGCCAGGACAGGGTGAGCAGGATATCTTTTTTGGTCCCCAAGTTATCTTTATCGGTACAACAGCTGGAACAGGCGTCCGTCTAATCGGTTGGGCTGAAAAGGGTAGCCCCTATAGTGAGTCCCCTGTTAACATTACTGTCTTGCCTGGACCCCCAGCCGCAGCAACTCTCGCTTTCACACCAACGACAATTACGGCGGATGGAGTTAGTCCTGTAACCTTTAACTTAACTAATTTAGTTGATGATTATGGTAATTTAGTTGCGGATAATACTCCAGTTACGGTCACCGTACAGTCTATTCCAACAGCTCGAACAAATATAGGCTTGGTATTTAACGGGGAAACTAATGTCATTTTGGCTGCCCCTACCAAGGCCGGAACTTATCCAATTTCTGTTACCACTACTGTTGGTCCACTTAATCTGAATGGGATCACTGAAATTACTTTCGAATCTGGGCCACCGGCCCAAGCTCAGGTACTTTCCGTCATTCCACCAGCAATTGTAGCCAGTGGGGTTAGTACAAGTCTTGTGACGCTACAACTGAGTGATGCCTTTGGAAACAAAGTATCTAGCGGTCTAACACCGGTTGTTAGTACTACTTTGGGTACAATATTACCGGGCGGTGGACCAACTGACAACGACGGCATACTCACCCATACCCTTCAGGCTGGTCTAGAGGTAGGGGAGGCTACATTAAGTGTAGATAGTTTTGCAGCTTCGGGGCCTAAGCTAGACCTGATCCCTGGACCTCCAGTAAGCGCAACTGTTACAGTTGCAAATTCTACTCTGGCTACAGGTGGGGACAGTACCTTGGTTACTTTCAATATAACTGATGCCTGGAATCACCCGGTCGCTGATGGTACACTAATTACACCAACCCTGATCCCGGCTTATGGTACCTTTAGTGGAGTCCGCCAGACTGCTAATGGTTTAATCAACCAAACCTTGATCTCCGGAGGTTCTGTAGGCACAGCTACAATAGGTAGTACAGGTCTTTCGGTGAGCGGTGATACACTGATCACTTTTGTTCCCGGTCCCGCAGCTATTGCTCGTGTAAGTGCTACACCTTCAACTTTAATGGTTGGTGAAACTGCATCTGTCACAATTACTGTAACCGATGCTTATAGTAATATTGTGCCACCAACCTTTATTACCACCTCGGCTACGCTTGGTAGCTTTGATGGTAATGGCTCGTCTATGACTAAAATGACGGCCAATGGTTCCGGTATAATTACAGCTAACTTAGCTTCTACGGTAGCTGGTACTGAAACTTTTGCCCTTGTTGGACCGGACGGTCCCCTTACAGTTCACGTAGCCTCAAATACCATCCTATTTCTACCTGAAGAACCAATAACGGTAACTCTCGATCCTCCCGGTCCGATCACCGCTACTGCCGGAGTAACTCTTACGGTGATAGCAAGTAGTCGTGACCAATATATTAATGCTGTTGATCCGTGGACACCTGTAGGATATACGTGGTGGCAAAGTGCAACTATCGGCAACCCTGGCTATGGCATTCTTCTGGGCGCTGATCTCCACGCTCGCTCGGTCTACTTTAAACCGACTAAAGTCGGCTCGAATCGTATTTGGGCTACAGGTGGTGTAACAACAAGTAATACCTTGTTAGTTAACGTGATAGCTGGGGCACCTGCCGTAGCAGTAGCAGGTATCGCTCCTACAAGTGTCCCCGCTGATGGTTATAGTGTTTACACCATTACACTCACCGGAATAACCGATGCCTTTGGTAATGTCATTCCTGACGGTACACCGATTACCGTTACTGTCGCCTCTGATCCGCCGATTATTAGCAATGGGGCTGTACAGGGAGGAGCATTCATCAAGACTTTGTATTCCAGTACCGATGCTGGCATCCACTCAGTTATTGTGACTGGACCGGGTGGGGCATTAGTGTTGAGTGGCAATACGACTGTTACATTTACCCCTGGGCCACCGGCAAGTGCTCTTGTAAACGCCACCCCTGACACTTTACCTGCTGATGGAGTAAGTACGGCTGCATTGGACATTACCATTTATGATAACTACTCTAACCCTGTGGCTAGTGGTATCCCTATCACTGTAACTTCCAGTTCAGGTGCTATAATAGGGACTGGAGCAACCGTAAACGGTCATATTACAAGGACTTTGCGTTCTTCTGTGGCTTTGGGTGTCGCAACCTTTACTGTAGAAGACTCAAGTAACCAACTCTTTGTTTCTGGTGACACTGTCGAATTTATACCAGGACCACCAGCTCAAGCTCTGGTCATAGCTGCACCGGCTAAAGTATTAGCCGATGGCACCAGTACATCCCAAATTACTATCGCTATCAAGGATGGTTATGGTTTTACAGTGCCGACTAATGGCGCGGCAATCCTGAATGTTACTCGTGGCCAAATTGTACCAACCAGCACAATCGCAGCAGCGGGATCTTTTACTGTTACTTTTGTTGCTGACATGTCAGTTGGACCGGCTGGTTTAATTGTCACTTATGCGGGAACACCTCTCCCTATCGTAGGCGATACCCTGGAACTCATATCTGGCCCGGCTGTTTCAGCCACTGTTTCGGCTAATCCCACTAGCTTGGCTGTAGGTACAAGTCAGCAATCTAACCTGATAATCAGCCTGTCTGATGCTTGGGGGCGACCAGTGGCCAATAATACTGTAGTTACTGTTACAACATCTTTGGGTAATATCGTCTCCAACACTACTACGACCGTTGGTGGAACAGTAACTCGGGTGTTGACGCCTGGTTTGATAATGGGACCTGTGATTTTAATGTAGCTACAGAGGCCGGTTCATTAACGCCGACCGGGGATCAAGTTAACATTATACCAGGAAACCTTCACCACATTACTATTGTGCCTACCGGAACGGTGCAAGTAAATTCGGGAAACAGTATTCCTTTTAATGCTGTTGGGTATGATGTATATGGTAACGAAACTGGGACAGGTCTTTTCAATTGGCACCTGTGGCCTGGTAGCGGCAACGGCATATTAGCGAGTAATGGCGTTTTCACCGGGACAACTGCTGGTACCGTAGGAATTCAAGCCTCGCAGGGGACCTTTTACAGTTCAATACAAGATATTAATGTATTGCCAGGATTACCAATTACCGCTGTAGTCAGTGCCAGTCCGATAACAATTCCAGTTGGTGGTGTGACAAGTACCCTTACAATCACGGCGAGAGATGGTTTTGGCAACCTGGTAGCAAATAATACTTCGCTGAATGTAACTACGAATTTAGGGACGATTTCAGGATCAGCTACAACCCAAAATGGATTGCTAACCCGTATTCTGACCTCTGGAAGTTATCACGGACAAGCCACCATTTTTGTTAACGGGTTTGCAGCGAGCGGTGATAAAGTAAATTTTATTCCTAAATCACGAGTAACAGCCTACCCCACCAGTCTAAATGCTGATGGAATTAGCGAGACAACTTTAACCATCGAAATATTTGACTCAACAGGAGCAGCAGTGGCAGATGGTACGGTTCCTACTGTTACTACTTCTTTAGGCACTTTGCTTGGTAACAGCGGCGTCGTTGATGGCAAATTAACCCGGACACTACGAGCTTCGCTTACACCTGGTGTTGCTGAGATTTTTGTCAACGGGCTTCAGGCTGAAGGAAGTATACCATTCCTAATTGGCCCGGCTTCTATTGCATATATTGAGGCTACTCCTCCATGGCTGATGGCTGATGGGATAAGTCAATCCGCCTTGACTATCAAGGTGCAGGATACTTATGGGCATATCATCACCAATACTGGCCCATTAACTGTAACTACCAATCGGGGAACGATTAGCAGTTTTGTTCCCACCGTAAATGGTGTAACGACTCGCATACTTACCTCTAGCCTCGAAAGCGGAGCAGCAGTTATTTCGGTAGATGGATTGACGGCCGATGGTGATGCAAAAATACACTTTGTGGGTAACTCACTCCAGAACAGTAGTTTCGAGATTGAGGGATTGACTGATTGGAGTGTAGGGCAGGTTACTACTCCCACTGGTTCAACCCCTGCCTATTCTGCTTCTGTATTGAACAGCGACTCAATAGGAGGTATTTCGATAACATCGCCGAGTGGTTCTACGATGGTCAGGCTGGGGGCAACTACTACTAACAAAAGCGACCATCAATTAAGTGAGGTTTGGTTAAGTCAGCCTGTTTATATTGCGACTGGTGGTTTGACCCAACTCACTTTTGAATATCGTATCTTGAGCTATGATGTTGCTGTAGGTTCCCCTAATAATGGCTATAAAGAGTGGGATCCTTTTGAGGTTTATCTGAATGGTCGAGAAGTAATGCAAGATGGCGTACCTTGGTCTCAAGAATGGAACAATTGGTACCAAGACCTGCCAACGTCACCAAAAGACTTGGGCTGGAAGCAGGCAGTACTTGATCTGAGTCCCTATGCGGGGCAGGTAGTCACCCTGGAGTTTCGCGTGCCAAACCGCCAGTCTCCACGTGATAATACTTGGGTGTATTTAGATGGCTTTAATTTAGTCCATCGGCAATGGTGCTTCATCAGGTTTATTTGCCGCAAGTTAATCGGTAAATATGTGCTGAGTGAAAAATTAACGTCAGGCTTTTATCGGTTATCGTTTTTTAGGGGAAGAGTAACGGTTACTGTTACTCCTGGGCTACCTTGGTTATTGTTAATCGTAATATTGCCTTGATGGTACTCGACTATGGTGCGGCAAGTATAAAGACCTAAGCCTAACCCTTGTCCAGGGGATTTTGTAGTAAAAAACGGCCGGAACAGATGCTCCTGGTATTCAGGAGCAATGCCTTGTCCATTATCTGTGATTTGCACCTGAATAAAGTTTGCCTCGGATTTAGCAGCCGTTATTCTTACATGCCCCCTTTCTCCCCTTTCTATAATTGCATCACGTGCATTGAGTAACAAATTCATCCATAACATCTTTAAGTGGCTGGCGCTGCCGATAATAGGATTGAGCTGATCTACTCGTTTAATAACCTCAATATTGCTTTTACGCAGTGGATGAGCCACTAACGCCAACGCATCCTCCAGAGTGTCCTCAATATCGGTTTCGAACCACTCATAGCTGTCCTGGGTGGAAAAATCAAGGAGGTTCTGCACTATTTGGCGAATTTGGGTACCAGCTTCAACAATATCTTGAATAATAGGATAATCTGGCGAGTCAAGACTAGCTTCTAGTTGCATCAACTGGCTATTGGCAATAACAACCGTGAGAGGGTTGTTAATTTGATGAGCAATACTGGAGGCCAAACGCCCCACGGCAGCCAAATTGGCTGAACGAAACAATGACGCTTGTAACTGTCGTTTTTCTGAGACATCTTGGGCCAGAATAATAACCTGGCTTACTTTGGCATCTTTTTCGTCCTGGCGAAAGAAATTAGAAGAAGTTGGCACGAGAAAAATGGGATAAGTGCGCACATCGCGGTCGGTGAATGGTCCTCGGTGAGGACTATCAGTTTGACTTTCCCAGTTCCCCTCGCTTCCGGTTTCAAATGTATTCAGCACGATTCTGGTCATCGCTGAGGTGGCTTCGTTCCATAACGAAGTGTCACAAGTCTGTCCAAGTAACGATTCTGAGGTCCGATCCAGGCGTTTGGCTTCTGCCTGATTAATGGCTACGATGCGCAGGTGACGATCCACAATATAGAGTCCGTCTGTGATACCATCAAACAAGGCTTGCAGGGTTCGATGGCTGCGCAATATCTCTTCTTGCTGATGAGCTAACTGCTTTAATCGCTGCCGAACTTCTTCATAAAGGCGAGCATTTTCAATAGCAGTGGTCGCTTGAGCGGCAATCACTTGTACCAGCCGTACATCGTCAGTAGAGAAGGAATTGGACTTTTCGCTGCCTAACTCTAATACACCTACCGGCGGGTTACTGGTGCGAACCAAAGGAACGGCCATCCAGGTGAGAATTTTGTATGAATCAATAGGGGTTTCAGTTAGGGTAGTGGGGCTAGCCTGGACATTTATAACAGTGACCTCCTGTTCGATATGATGATTATCTTCGTAGTGTTTTAAGAGGTTCCAGGCAATTTCAGCAGATTGGCGACGATCAGCGTCCGATAAAATAAGTTCCTCACCGAGCGTTATAACCGGACCAATACGATGACTATCTGGTGAATAAAGGTAAATATTCCCAATTGAGGCACCCGTTAAACTGCGAGTGATTGCCAGGGTTGTCGTTAGCGTTTCCTGTAGATCAAGATGACGATTGAGCGCCTGACCTGCTTCAGAGAGAGCTTCAAGCTCATCAACCCGCCGAGCCTCAGCATAAAGCCGCGCATTTTGAATGGCAATAGCTGCCTGATTAGCTAACATTGTTAAGAGTTGACTATAATCGCTATTAAATGCTGCGGGACGTAAACTGACAATAGCTAATGCCCCCAGTGATACACCGGCCAGAGTCATTGGCTCAATAACAAGTAGCCTTTCTTCTGTTGCGAGTGAATCAGCTTCAGGGCGTTGATCTCCCTGTGCCTGCCGCGTTGGGGAAAACGAGAAGTCTTTGGGAGACAGCCAGTGAGGTTGGTAAAGAGTTTGCTTGCTTTGCAATACTTCAGCTATTACGGTATCGGTCAGGGGGGAAATAGGTATCTCTACTCGTTCGCCAGTCAAGCCGGTAACTTTCAATTCAGTCTCGGTTACTTTGAAGTAAATTAATACCAGTTCGACCTGCGGGAATATCTCAATGGCGGCTTCCAAAACAGTATGAATTACTTCCTGTTGATCTAAAACTGTCACAATGCGTTGACCCGCTTTGACCATAGCATTCCGAGCACTTACCTGGAGTTGTAGGTTGGCCAGCAAATCTTCCTTCTCCAGTTTCAGGCGGCGATATGCCAGTGCCTGCTGGACACTATGGATTAGTTCCTCTAAATTGAAGGGTTTTGTGAGATAATCGTGTGCGCCCTGGCGCAAGGCCTCAATTGCTGTATTTAAGGCCCCGTGAGCTGTGATCAGGATCACTTCAGTTGTGGGTAGATGGGATTTGACTCGGGTTAGAACATCCAGACCACTTATTCCCGGCATCATCAAATCGGTAATAATTAGCTCAAAGGCTTGATCAGCGGTCAGAATTTCCAGGGCGTGCTGACCATCTTTTGCCGTTTCAACAAGATAGCCTTCTTCAGCCAGAGCCAATTTAATTAGCTCTCGTACCTTATCTTCATCGTCAACGATTAAGATACGTTCTGTTGTGTCCATAAATAAATTTTCCAGAAGATTTCACTATTCAGTGGCAATGGTGTATCCGTGCCGAGGTACGGTGAGGATAAAGCGAGGGGTCTGACTATCAGGCTCAATCTTAAGCCGGAGATTTCTAATATGCATCCGAACCAAATCAGGACTGCCGGTATCACTGGGATAATCCCATAGTTCCCGCAAAAGACGCTCGCCGCTAAATACCTGGCCCGGATGGCTCATCAGGTGATACATCAGATCAAATTCTACGGGCGTAAGCAAAACGGTTTTTTCGCCTGTGCTGAGTTGGTAATTCTGACAGTTAAGTACGAGCGGCCCAATGCTAAGCTGGTCAACACCTGATTTGGATGTTTGAGCGGCAGTGCGCCGGGTAATTGCTTGCACCCGCAGCAAAAGCTCACGCACATCAAAGGGCTTGGTCAAGTAATCATCAGCTCCGGCTTCGAATCCTTCTATTCTATCTTCCACTCGTCCGCGGGCGGTAAGAAAGAGAATCGGCACGGATTTCAATGTGGGGTCAGCTCGCAATTCTCGACACACCTGCAGCCCATCCATCCCAGGCATAATGATATCAAGGATAATCAAATCGGGTTTTTCCCGTCGAGCGATTTTTAGCGCATCGCCGCCGTTATTGGCCACCCGGACCTGATATTCCTCGCGCCGCAGGCTGCGTTCAATACTCAGTGCCACCCGTTCTTCATCGTCAACAACTAAAATGTTTCCCACAATTCTGACACCTCATTGTAGTATGGTAACTGAATCTTATTTTACCATACTTTTGCCTTATGTGCATTTAAGGGCCATCAAAACCGGACAGGTTAACTCTTGTCTCGCTAAAGTTTGGTTATTTTTACCTCATCAAGGGTCATTTTTTCTTCATCAAAAACAAAAGAGATGCGATATTTTTTGAGAATTTCTACACCTAGATCGGCCGGCCGCTCTTTGGGCGTGAGTTTTTGCCGCTGAAACAGCACATAAAAGGAACGAGGCCCCGTATCACTGCCGGGGGCCGGCCGAGGAGGCGTTGCTTGAAGATTGGCGGCCCCATCGGAAAAGTTGTTACCGTCTTGAACCCACACCGTGATTTTCTGTCCGGCGGCCAAACCAATGTTTCCGGCGGCCTCCTGAGCAGGTTTGTCGGGCCGCATAGGCGGTGCCGCCTCATTAGCGCGGCGTCCCTCCCAGGTCCAGGCGATAAGCGGGGCAGCGCCTCTGACCGGCTGCCCATTCTGGTCAACCAGATCAATATAAAGGTACTGTTTTGAGCCGCCTTCGACTGCCGTTAATTGACGGACGCCAATCAACCGCCACACTTCAGCCGCAGTTTGGCCCTGATTGTCGAGTGCCGCTTTTTTGATACTCACGCCGGCAGCTTCGGCGTTGTTATAGGCTTCACCACCTTTGGTGTAATAATTTAACATTGTCTGCCGCCACTGTGGTATGTTGAGCATCGCTTCAGCCGTCCCTTCTACTTTTCTAAAAGTCAGGTAATAATCCACCATTTGAAAGCCGCCTTCACTGCCATTACCAACCCCACTGAGAATATCAGAAGGCTGGTTGTGAAGGCCAATCCGAAATGTTCCCAGCGGGGCGCTAAACATGGGCAGATTGCCCCAATACTGGTCGGCTTTGCCTTTGGTAGGGGCAGTTCTGGCTTGATTATCTTTGGCGTAAGCTACAAAAGTGACGCCTTCCTGGGCGATGCCGTTGGCATCTTCAACTTTAACGTAAATATAACCATTGCCCTTTTCTTTGAATTGAACCTCATTGAGCCGCCAAAAAGTATGCTGGCCCTGATACGGCTCCAGTTGCACCATCGGTTCCAAAAATTTGAGCCGTTCATCAATGCGCCGGTCTTCAAATTTCTGCGCCTGGTAGTACTGCTGTACAACAGGCAAGACTGGGCCATTCGCTCGCACTTTCCCCGGATCGTTCTTTAACATCTGCACCAGCGGCAGTTCCTCTTGCAGTCCCCATTCGCGATCATAAATATTGGTCAGCCACGGCCCTGATGCTCAAACCCCGGCGATTGCACCCCAAACTTGGCGACTCCGGCAATCCAGGGCATCAACGCCAGCATGTAATCGGGCAGAGGATAATTGAACATGGCCATCGTCAATTCAGAGGTGCGTTGCGGGGTAGGCTTGGGATAGCGCGGGTCATCCCCGCCCGTTGTCCCCGCCCGTTGCAGCACATTATACCCGCCTTCGGTCATCATCATGGCCACCGAGTGTCCGCAGGCGTCCCGGACTAATTTGTCCATCCGTTCAAAAGCCCGAAAACAGGTCCAATCGTCATAAATGGTAATCTTGGGGTCAGCCAGTTTCTGCCGGACTTCGGAGATACGGGAATGGTTCCAGCGATCCCAGACAATATTGGCAATTTCCGGCCGGCCATCACCGGCGGCCAGCCACTCGGCCTGGCTGAGGGGTTGGCCCAGATCGGCAATACCATCATTGGGATAGGCAAGCGGGCGGCCCAGGCAGTAGTTGTGCAACGCTACCACCATCTTCTCAAAAACATCCCGGCGACCACGTTGGACAATGATCTCAAAGGGATTCCCCTCACCCCCCGGCCCAAAAGCCGGAAACACGGCAATTGCGCCTACTTTGGCCAGCTTGTCGCAGTCATCCAGATAATAAGTAATGACTTGCTGCAGCCAGTTATCCGGTCGCCGCCCCCCCCATTCCAGATTCAAATCCGGCTCATTGCGAGTTTCAAAGTAGACGGCCCCATACCGTTCATAGAGAGCTTTCGCATAATCTGTTTCGCGTGAAGTCAGATAGCCTGGATAACTGGGCTGGCGATACAGCCGGACCACCGGCATGATCCCCAGATTGGTCAGCCGGGCGACCAGCCCTTTGGCCGAGCCGCCGCCATCGTCATTGATCTTTACCCATTTGATATGCGTGGCCAGCAGAAAATCACGCCAAAAGGGCCAATTTTCCTGGCCCCACCGGGCCGGGGCCGGCGACCAATGCACCCCGCGCCCGGTATCGTTAAGCGGTCGAGGATAATCCTGCAAACCCATAATGGTATCCTTACTTTTAAGGTTAAAGAGCCTCTATTTTACCAATAAGCCGCTGAGTTTGAAAATTATAAGACTTCAAACCGCTGGTTTTGCCCTCTCTTTACCACCTGAGTATAATTGCATCCACTCAACTATACACTTTCAGCATCAGCGCTCGCGGCATGGATCGAACTTTTCTGTATTACCAAATTGCCGAAGCCATCCGGCAGGATATTCGGAACGAAGCCCTTCGCCCCGGCGACCGATTGCCTTCGGTGCGTGAATTGGCCACCCGTTGGAACTGCACCATTGGCACAGTTCAACGCGCTTATGAAGAACTGGCGCGGCAGGGGCTGGTAACCAGCCGCCCCGGCCAGGGAACCCATGTGACCGCCGCCATCCCGGCCACCCTGGAGACGCCTTTGCGCCGGGCTGCCCTGGTCCATCGGGCCGAGGCTTTTATCCTGGAAGCGCTGACTGCCGGCTATTCGACCCTTGAAACCGAGCAGGCCGTTCGCATGGCCCTCGATCGCTGGCGCACCTTAAGCCAGACTCCGGTTCCATTAACCGAGTCACGCCTGCGTTTTATCGGCAGCCATGACCCGGCTATGGCCCTGATTGCCGCCCGCTTTGCCGATTTTGCCCCTGGCGAAACGCCGCACCTGACCTTTTCCGGCAGCCTGGGCGGTTTGATTGCTTTGGCCGAAGGTGAAGCTGACCTGGCCGGCTGTCACCTGTGGGATGAAGAGAGTGATACTTATAACGTGCCCTTTGTCCGGCGGCTGCTGCCGGGCCGGCGGGTTGCTTTGCTCACCCTGGCTCACCGCCGCCTCGGTTTTTTGTTATCTGCGGCCAATCCAACCTTATTAATCAACCTGGAGAACCTGGCTAATTCCGGGTTGCGTTTTATTAATCGCCAGCGCGGCGCGGGTACGCGGGTGTGGCTCGACGCCCATCTGCACCGGCTGGGTATTACGCCGGAACAACTGCCCGGTTATGACCAGGAAAAGCGGACTCATTCCGAGGTGGCCCAGATGATTGCCGAAGGGCAGGCCGATATCGGGTTGGGAGTTGAGGCTGCCGCCCTGGCCTTTGGGCTGCGTTTCATTCCCTTAACAGAGGAACGGTACGACCTGATAATCCCTGCCGAGGCGTGGGCGTTCTCGCCCATCCAGGCTTTGGCCCACTGGCTGACCACCGATACCGCCAGGACTGAAATGATCGCGCTGGGGGGGTATGATGTTAAGGAGACGGGCCGGGTGCAGTGGGTCGAATAACCTCATCGTTGACGGTGAGCGAACCATCGCTCATTGAAATAAATCAAAAGGAGTAAGAAGAAAGGGTTTCTGCTATGCAAATTAAAAAATTTCTGTTCCTGACTGTTTTGTTGGCGCTGGTGTTGAGCAGCCTGACTCCCGCGGCCATCGCCGCCCCCCCTTTACAGAGCGCGGTTGCCTGCGAGCAAGAGGTGATTGTCCAGGCTGACGACTGGCTGTCGAAGATTGCCGAAAAGGTTTATGGCGATGTTCTGGCCTACCCGGCCATTGCCGATGCCACCAACGCCAAGAATGCCGAAGACAGCAGCTTTGCCAAAATTGACAATGTGGATGTGATTGAAACGGGCTGGAAATTGTGCGTCCCCAGCCCGCCGACGCCGAGACGCTGCTGACCCGCTCGCTGGCCGCGCCGGATGTAACCGTCTCGCCGGCCGAACCCACCGGCCAGGAAGTCGGACGCCTGGTTCTGGCGACCACCACCAGCACCCAGGACTCCGGCCTGCTGGATGTCATCCTGCCCGATTTTGAAGCCCGCTATAGCGCCGAGGTCGAAGTGATTGCCGTGGGGACCGGCCAGGCCATTGAACTGGGTCGCAACTGCGATGCTGACGTGGTGCTGGTCCACGCCCGCAAACAGGAAGATGCTTTTGTAGCCGATGGCGCGGGCATTAACCGCCAGGATGTGATGTACAATGACTTTATCATTGTCGGCCCGGCGGCCGACCCGGCTGGAATCAAAGGGATGACCGACGTGGCGGCGGCCCTGCTCAAAATTGCCGAATCGCAGGCCCCCTTTATCTCGCGCGGCGACAATTCCGGCACCCACACTAAAGAGCAAAGCCTGTGGGAAGCCAGCGGCCTGACCCTGATTGAAGCGGCCGATGTGGACCCCACCAAACCTTACAAGCGGCCCGAAGGCGACTGGTATCAATCGGTTGGGCAGGGTATGGGCGCAGTGTTGACCATTGCCAATGAGCAGCAAGCCTACACCCTCAGCGACCGCGCTACCTTCCTGGCCCGCCAGGCCGAAGGGACCGAATTGCAGCTTTTGGTTGAAGGCGACTCCCGCTTGTTCAATCCCTACGGCGTCATCGAAGTTAACCCGGAAAAATGCCCCGCCGTTAATACTGCCGGAGCGCAGGCTTTTGGCCAATGGCTGACCTCGCTGGAAACCCAAACCCTCATCAGCCAGTTTGGGGTGGACCAATTTGGTGAGTCTCTCTTTATTCCCGATTCCGAGGCCTGGAACGCCGCAAAACCGTAGTAATCAATTTGGCAGTTTCAGGATTTGAATTACCCAAAAAAATTTAGGGTAACTGAGGCGTGATACGTGAGGCGTGATGATTCCAGGCAAAACCCTGCCCGTATCACGCCTCACGCATTACGTGTCAAAACCTGACACCTGACACTTGATCACCTGATACCTTCTAACCATGAATGACCTCCTGCAAGGATTTATTCAGGCGTTTGAACTGATCTTCAGCTTCAGCCCGGCGCTGTATGAAGTCATCACGCTGTCGCTGCTGATCGCCGCCGTATCGTTGTTATTTAGCTCCCTGGTGGGGATTCCCCTGGGGGCGTTTTTGGGGTTGAAACGGTTTCCCGGCCGGCGGCTGGTGATGGCCTTGCTTTACACCGGAATGGGTTTTCCGCCGGTGGTGATCGGCCTGTTTGTCTACCTGATGTTCTCGCGCAGCGGACCTTTTGGCGCGTTGGGCTGGCTGTTCACCCCCAGAGCGATGAGTGTGGCCCAGACCATCATCGCTTTTCCGCTGGTGGCCGGTTTTACCATGGCCGCCGTGATGAGCGTCAACCCCAATTTGCGCCAGCAGTTGCGTGCCCTGGGCGCAACCGACTGGCAGGCGACTATCGCCATTTTGCTGGAAGCCCGCGTCGGCGTGATCGTTTCGATTGCGGCGGGTTTCGGCGCGGTCATTTCCGAAGTGGGTGCGGTGATGCTCACCGGCGGTAATATCGCCGGCAAAACCCGCACCCTGACCAGTGCCATTATCCTGGAAACCCAGAAAGGCAATTTCGATCTGGCCATCGCCCTGGGCCTTATCCTGCTGCTTTTGTCCTTTTTTACCAACTTGTTGATGACCCAGCTTCAGGGCCGCGACTTGCATCGGTAACAATATAATGACGGATCGAATTATTTATACTCCAGACGGGCATAACTTTAACTTTTGATACTCGACATAAATTTGCGAAAAAACGAGCTTAATGAGAAACTGGACAACTTCCGATCCATTGATCTCATGGGGGTC
>JAAUSP010000074.1 GCA_012032575.1 Anaerolineales bacterium
CCCTCTGCCCCCGCGATCCCCTGCTCCCCCGGCTCCCCCTCTCCGCGACCGGCTCTGGCGGACCCTTCTATCCGAGCGAACCCTGCAAGCGCTGCTCTTTCTGGGTATCTTTTTGCTCTTCTCCGCCGCCCTTTCTTTTGTGGTTTGGGGCTGGAAAGACTTTTCTGCGCCGCTGCGGGTAGCTATCCCGGCCGGATTTACCGCGCTCTTCTTTACCCTGGGCTGGTACGTCCGCACCAAAACGCCCCTCTATCGCTCTGGCATTGCCCTGAGCGCCATCGCCGCCCTGCTCATTCCCATAGATTTCTACACTATCTATGTCAACTTCCATATTTCGCCGGATTTCTGGCCGACTTTCTGGCTGATCACATCGCTCATCTGCCTGATTGCTTATACCGGCGCGACCCTTATAATCCGCAGCCGCTTCTTTGGCTATTTGGTCGGCACCGCCGCCGGAAGTACCGCCCTGGCCCTGCTCCAACTACTGCACCAGACATTCGGCCTCTCCCTCGACTGGCAAACCGCCAGCCTTTGCGGCGTGGCGCTCGGTCTGATCGTTGTGGCCACTGGTTTGGAAAAACAGTCCACCCGCTTCACCGCAGCTCACTTTTTCGCCGAGCCGTTCCGCTCCCTATCACTCCTGACCGTCGGCGTGCTCATGCCGCTGACCTTTGGCTGGCGCTACATTGGACGCGACGCCTATGATACCCTCCACCACGCCGTCACGGTTAATTGGTGGCTGGGCGGCTTTATTTTTGCCTGGGGCGCTATTCACTATCGCAGCCGCAGTTTGGGCTTGTTGGCCGCCATTGCTTTGCCGGTTGCCATGTACCTGACGCAGGCCGCCGCTTTTTATCACACCGGCATCAATCCGGCCTGGCACGGCCTGGGACTGGCCTGGCTGGTGCCGCTCTATTTTGTCACCGGCCGCAAACTGCTGGCCCGCAAAAATGACCCCATTCTCTACAGTCACGGGCGCACCGCCACCGGCTGGGGCGTAGCGCTGCTCATGATCGCCGCCCTCTGGTCCCTCACCGATATCACCAACGGGGTGGCGGCGGCCTGCACCCATATAGTCTTGGCCGGCGCAGTTACGCTGGCCGCCTGGCTGTGGCGACAGCCTCGCTACCTTTACGCCGCCTCGCTATTCTCCCTGTCAGCCGTTACCTTTGGCATGGCCGAACTGGATTTAAACCTTTCGCAACTGGGCGTTGGCTGGGCTTCTCTGGCCCTTGTACATCTCCTGGTCGCGCTCAATTTGGGAACCCGGTTCCCCAATTCAAATAAGACAACTCAGCCGATAGTTGGCTCCGGTTATGTCATCGCTGTGCTGGCCCTGCTGCCGCCCCTGTTTCCCTACAACGGCGATGCTTTGGCCTACACGCTAGGCAACTGGCTGGGTCTGACCGCCTGGGGCGCTCACCTGGCCCAGCAGCGCCGGCCCGGTTTTACCTGGGAAAGCAAATGGAGTAAATCCATTTTTCACTGGTTTACGGCCTGGTCGCTGCCCCTCTGGATAGGGCTGCTCTTTGCCAATCGCGGCCCGCTTGACTTCAGCCTGCCTCTGGCTCTGGCTGTATTGGCCTGGGGCTTGGTGCTGCTGAGTTACCGGCTGGCCCTGGCTGATCCGGCTTATCGCTGGCCCTGGTATCTGGCCGGGCTGCTGGTCAGTGTGGCTGCGCCCATCGCTGCTTTTATCATTGCGCCCGACGGCTTTACCCCCGCCCTGACTCTGCTCAGCGCCGGCCTGCTCTATTTTGCCGACGCCAGCACCCGCCGCCAATCGTTTGAACTGGCTCCGGGGGCAGTTGTGACTGCCTGGGGTTATACTTTGGCCGCACTTCAATTTCACTTATCGTTCGAAACGGTCAGCTTTGCCCTGGCCCTGCTCATTGCCAGCTACTTTGGGGCCGGCTTGCAAACCGAACGCAGCAGGTCAGTTATCTTCAACCACAAATTTCTGACGCCTCTTTATCTGGTCGGCCATAGTCTGACCCTGTTGGTTCTTTATCGAATTTTCCTGCAACCACTCAATGATCTTTTCCTGGGCCTGCCCTGGACCGATCCAATGCGCTTGTGGGGAGCAGCCGCGCAGGTGGTGTTGGCCTTAACCTATACCTGCTATGGCTGGGTAACTTATAAAGAACGGTGGGGACATCTGGCGGTCTGGCTGGCCGTAGCCGCCGGAGGGTTTGTGGTCATCAACTACAGCCAGGGGCGCGGCTCGTCGGCGGCTTCGGTGGCGATGATGGCGCTGGTATTGGTCCTGCTTGAGCGCGGTTTAAACTGGCTCCGGTCCCGTCAACAGGCTAGCCTGCCTCAGCGTCAACGGGCATATTTCCGATTAACCTGGCGTCTGTTCCGGCGTCCTTTGCTGGCAGCGGGCTGGATTGTTTCCGGCGGAGCAGTTGGCCTGGCCCTGGTGCGCAATTTGTGGCTGTTGGGCGGCGGGCGCATCCAGCAAATTTGGGCGATAGTGGGGTTGCTGGTAGTGGTCGGCCTGTCTACCTTATCGGCCCGCTTGTTCCGGCAGGCTCGTTTCGTCTGGCTGGCCGCGTTGCTGATTTTTGCGCCGTGGACCATCCTGACCAACCTCGGCTGGTTTACCGTCTACCGGCCCACCGTGCCCGGATTTGCCCTGAGTTGGGTTATTTTGGCCTGGACCCTGTATTTGATCGCTCTGGCCCTGCTTCGGCTTATCCCTGCTCCTTATCTTCGCCCTTTAAAAGTTGTCGCTCATGTCCTCTTCCCATTTTCGCTCTTGTGGGGCGTTGCCAATGTGGATACCAGCCGCTTCACCTTTGCCCTGGCCATTGGCCTGTACACCCTCGCGGCAGTTTTGGATCATCGCCGCCTTGTCACCCGGACAGGTGAGGCACTTTCTCCATTAAAGAAAACAAAGTTCTTCTACCCGGCTTTGGGCCTGCTGCCTGTCTGGTGTGTCTATTTATTGGCCTGGTTACTACCCCAGGCTCATCACGAGCACTACGGCTTAATGCTGTTGACTTTTGGTCCCTTAGGATTAATCGTCGGGCAGTGGCTCAAACGGCTAGCTCCGCGACCCGCTCTGGCTCCGAATTATGAGCTGCCGGCCTATTTGCCCGGATACGGCTCGCTGATTGTGGGGACGATGCTGGTGGCTCACGACACCGCTCTGCTGACGCTGGCGCTGCTGTTCGATGCTGTGCTGCTGGTCTTTTCGGCGCGTTTGTTCAAACAACCCGGCTGGGTTTACCCGGCAGCCATTATCACGCCGGTTTCCCTTTTATTAGCCTTGCATGAAGCCAATGTCGCTGGTAATCGCCAGGGGTGGTGGTTAATCGGATTAGCTTCGATTTACCTGGCTTTGGCCTGGGCGCTGCGCCGCGTTAAACTCGAAACCTATGCTGCCGCAATTCTGACCGTCGGTTTTGGGCTAATTGCATTGGGGCTGCCTCCGTCGAGTCAGGACCAAACAGGAGCATTGTGGGGTTATGGGGGAGCAGCCTTGCTTTACGCCATCACGGCTTTCTGGCTGCGGCAGCCGCTGCTGCTTACCCCGGCCAGCGCCCTGGTCATTGTTCCTTACGCCATGGCACTGCAAAAATCAACGTTATCAGCCGAGTATTACGGTGTAGCTCTCTTTCCCGGCGCTCTAACGGCCCTGGCATTGGGCTGGGCGCTGGACCACCATTTCGGCGCTCAACGGGATTTCCCGTGGGGTCAGCCCCATCAATGGCTGTTGGCATTAGCCGGTCGTTTTTTAACATGGTGGGGGTTGCCGCTTTACGCTTTGGGATTTGGCCTGGCCGTCGCCAGCCCTTTCTTTACCGAATTCAAAGCCGGACTATCAGCCTTGAATTTCTTGCTGTTGATGCCGCTCTTTGGTTGGGCGATTTACCGCTTCCGCCTGCGCGGATGGCTGCTGGCGTTAGCTTTAGCCGGACACCTGGCCGCCATTTATTACTTGCAGGAATTGGGTTGGTGGCGTTATCCCCCCTGGGCCTGGCACAGATTTCTGCCAGTTACCCTGATTACAGTTGGAGTTGCCCTATTTATTGAACACGTCCGGCAAGAAGGCCCCCCCCTCCAGCCGTACCGTTTTTTGACGGGGTGGTCTCGGCCTCTTTACATAATTGGATTAGTTGACATAATATTCGGACAGGTATTTAGCCTGAGTGCAACGATGGTGGGCATGACGGTCACTTTGGGCCATGCCCTTGTGATCGCAATACTGGCTTCATTTTGGTTGTCTACCTGGCTGCCTTATGCAAGCAGCACTTTAGGGGTGGTCGCTCTGGTTCAGTGGCTCTCCACGTTAGAAGGTCCCCTTGAAGGTTTACCCGTCGCCTTGGCTGGATTAGCTTTGTGCTATGGTTCGATAGGTTATGGGCTGAACTGGATTCGGCAAAACTTGCCGGCACATAGAACTTTGCGTTCCTGGCTTGTTATCTGGGAGTTACCCTTGCAGCAATTCAGCTTGATTTTTTCAGCCGGTATTTTGTTGTTCACGGCCTCGTTAAGTTTGGATGTAGTTGGCTGGATAATCAGAGCGATCATAGGTTTACCATTCCGAGAAGTGGTCGAGTTAGCAACAGTTCAGATGCTTGTTCGGGTGTTGTCGCTGCTGGGGCTGCTATATGTAGCGGCGGCATTTACTTATCGCCGGCTGGATTTAGGTTATGCATCCATTGGGATGTTACTGGCGGCCTGGATGCTACACGCATTTTTCGTGCAGCGTTGGGAGAATATTCAATGGTACGCTATTCCGGCCGGTTGCTATTTGTTGGCCATTGCTTACCTGGAGTGGCAACGGGGCAATAAGGTTCCAGCTCGTTGGCTCGATTATACGGCAATGGTTCTGCTGCTTGGCTCGTTGTTCTGGCAAACCTTGTTATTTGGGTGGAGCTATGCTTTGCTGCTAGGCACTGAAGGGTTTTCGGCGCTGTGGTGGGGCAGCGCTCGCCGGATGCGCCGCTTTTTGTACGCGGGTATGGTTGCCGTGATATTGGCTACGTTAGGGCAATTGCTCAATTCCCTGCGCTCAATCAACCAGTGGATTGTTTTCGGTTTCATTGGTTTGTCACTGGTTGTCATAGCGGTGCTGGTGGAACGCAAACTTGAAAATCTTAAAGCCTGGTACGAAGTATTGGAAACTTGGGAATGATATGCAATCTCTCCTGAATAAGCCTCTGTCTAAAAATGTAAAACGCGCTACTGCTATCGCGGGGTTACTTCTTTTTTTATCCGGTCTTCCTCTGACCCTGGGTTTTTTCTGTATGATCTTGATATTGGTTGCCGAAGGTGACTCTGAAGCGATTCAGGTTGGATTGGGTGGTTTTACGCTGATAACAATTATGCTGGGGGCTGGCGGGATAATCCTCTGGCATAGTTTACGATCGTTACAGGGAAAACCTTCCAACTCGCTAAGCTTGCCCTCGGTTTGGGTAATGGCTGGCCTTTTTGGTATATGTGTTGCCGTCGGTTTGTTTATCACCGAAAGCAATTTTGCGGCTGGATTGCTCTTTCCACCCTTGCTACTTGTTGGAGCCGCAGTTCCCCCTTTACTGGCTATTTCCTGGTTTACCGCTCAAAAAGCAGGGGGTTTAACCTGGCGATGGGGGTTAGTGGCTCTGGCCGGGGGAGCCACGCTCGGTGTACTTGTGGCGCTAATCCTGGAAATTATCCTGCCGCTGATTGTGCTGTCTCTGGTGCTCAATCTGGCTGAGATGATGACCGCCAGTTTTGAAGACCTACTCATTGCCTTGACCGGAGAAAATATTGCGCTGGCGCTTACCGAACCCGGCTTTATATTTCTCCTCGTTCATCTGGCCGTGATCGCGCCGTTGGCTGAAGAATTAGCTAAACCGCTTGTCACATTGCCGTTAGTGGGCCGACTATCCCGCCGCGATGCTTTTCTGGTTGGAGCTATAGCGGGCGCGGGTTTTGCGGCATTGGAGAACGTACTTTACGCCGGCTTTGGTTTTTATTTCTGGGCGGGAATTTTGGTAGTTCGAGCGTTGGGAGGAGCCATTCATCCGCTTGGTTCTGGGTTGGTCGCTTTGGGCTGGCGAAGCGTCTTGCAAAACGAGCCAGGCGCGTGGCTCAACTGGCTGGCACGCTTTGGGCTGGCCGTAGGCGTACACGCCTTATGGAACGGGAGTTCCCTGCTGATTATTACTTTGGCCGGAGCGAAGTTTTTCGGCCAGCTTCCGCCGGAGATAAATATCTTGGGCTTATCCATGGCTGGAATGACCCTGGCCCTGCTCATTATCCTGGGTGTAACAGCATTATGGGCCGGTCGTTCGATAGTTCAAAATGTTGAACTTGATATTTCAGAGAATCGTGAATCGGCAAAGCTCGATTTTATTGTTTCCGATAGAAGCATAGCAATCTGGGCTATGATTTGCCTTGTTGCTATCGTGCCCGTAGGGATTACCGGATTACAACTTCTATTCAGGTTATAGAAATGAGAAAATTTTTATTGACTCATCTCAATGTTTGGATTGCGATTGCGCTTATTCTGGCCAATCTTTTCGCCTGGGGCGATTTACTCCTGGCGATGCCAGCGCCTTATGTGGTCGAGCCTATCAGAGATCCAGAAATCGAAACCTTGTTGGATTATATTCACTCCGGTGAACATTCTGGCGAAACCTGGCAAATCACGTTGACAGAGTTGGAAGCAGAGCAGACGATTACCTGGTATTTGCAGCGCTACCCCCAGATTCCTTTTGCCAACCCGCAGGTAGAGATCAATCCAACTTATGTGAGCGGAGAAGGTGATGCGACCATTGCCGGCCTGCGTGTTCACGTAGGAGGTAAAGCTCGTATTACCCTGGCCGAGGGGCTACCGCAGGTTAAAATTTTGGAGTTAAGCTTGCCGGTGCCAGGGCCAATCCGGCAGGCGATTGAAGATGAAATTCAGGTTCAATTGCAGCGAGCGGATTTGCTGCCGGTGCGATTCACTTCGGCGGAATGGCAAGATGGACAAGTAATTGTACGGGGAATTATTCGTTAGTGAGGAAGTACATACCAAAGAGAAAGAATAAAAAATGGGAACCCAGGTTCCTAATTTTAGTCCTCATCCACAACAGTTACTCCGGTGATTTCTGCTTTCATCAGCTTGAACTGACTCTCTCCTCGTCTTACCAAAAGCTCGTGCGCCCAATAAACTGAAATACCAGCTTCAACCCGGTAGATCATGATTTCGCCATAACTGGCCTTTTTTTCGCCTCTAAGCCGGGGAAGTGGCATAGGTTCTCCGGCTCGCAGCGCCTCAGCATCAAACTCAATCTGATTAAAAAAGGGGTCCAGCCGGCTGGCCAGAACACCGTCATTCTCCCGCCAGGTTATAAGCTGCTCAAGTATTTGACCACCAGTTAATACTTCCGCCTCAAACACTTCAAATTTCTCGGCCGGTAAATGGCGCTTCAAAGCGTCAAGGGGGGGGATGATTGCCAGCAGTGATACTTCAACCATACTTGACTCGGCAAAATCTTCCGCTTTTAATAATACTTCTTCCAGGGTTTGCCGGAGCGCCTGTAAAGCCTGACGCGTTTTTGAGTCTTTAGCCCGCATAGCCAAAGCTATGACAGCATCCTCATAATTTTCGGACGGCAAAGATAAAAGCGAATGAATGGTCTTGGCAGCATCAAGGACTCGCTTTTCAAAGCGCTGCTCGACCGAGGTCTGCGCTATTTCGCGCAGGGTGGTTTTTGGTATGGAAGGAGCTTTTACCTCCTGCAAAACTTTGCGCCCACTCCACTTCTCCTCGACAATTCGTTGAATCATGGCTAACTGTTCGGCATCCGTAGATAAACTTGTAACCGGACGCAGTTGCTTTTCAGTAAGCTGCGCAGCTTCAACCAAATCTTGGATTGCTGGTGATAAATTCAAAAGGGCCAAATAGTTACGCACCATCCGGTCGCCGATGGCCCGCCCGGTAAAACTTTTAACCCGTTGTCCCACCAAAATCTGTAACTCGCGCTGGCTGGGCAACTTGATGGTGTTTTCGCCTGGAACCCGGGTTCCCATCTCGATATTTAAACGCTCTTTTATCCGCTGCATGGAACGCGCTCGCGCCAGCGCCGGCAAATCAACTCGAGCGGCATTTTCCGCTTCCTGGCGTTGATGAATAATTTCTTCATCGTCCGGCAATGTTTCAACAATACATTTTACGCTATTGAATTCCGCATAACCCCGCTGCACCAAAAGATGATGCGCCCAGAAGCGCCGCTCGCCTTCACCCAAACGATACGCTGTCCGATCAGGCTGCTCTGGGTCATCAATACGATAAACATTTAAAGGCTGACGTAGCCCAACCTCCTGAATAGATTGGGCCAGAGCAAACAGGCCGCTATCCTCAACAATTTCATCCTCTTCTTCAACCGGTCCTTTCTGTCGCGCCCCCAGAATCAAAAGAGCAACTGTATCGCCACTTTCGGCTCGTAACACCAGCTCCCGCATCGCTTCCGCCGGTGATATTGTTTTTTCGTGGATGGCCGTTCTCAAATCGTGGGGGAGTAAATGACGGGGTTGGGTAGGGTCAGGGGTAATCCGATCCAAATTTATTTCGTAAACTCTCTGGTCGGTTGGGCGAAATCCAATATCTATTCCAGACATAGTGGAGGTCAACTGATCTATTACACTTCCCGGCCCTGGGGCAGTTTGCTCCAGCAGGGTTGCTTTTGTCCCCAGATTACGCTGGATGTTAATTTTTCTCCTGGCCATTTAACCCCCTTGGCAAACCGGTTCGCTGCAAGACTTCTTTTCTCAGGGCACGGTACATATCCGCATAGCGTACAAACTCTGAACCCTCGCAGTAGACCAGGGGAACCTGGGCTTCCGATGACTCACGCACTCGCACCGAAGCGGTCACAGTGGTTTTAAAGACAAGCTCCCCGTAGGTTTCCCGGACTACTTCTTCTGTGGCCTGGTCATAAATGGTGCGAGGGTCAGTATTGTTGATCAGCAATCCCAACACTTTTAGGGTAGGATTATACCAGCGCTGGGCTGACTGAATATATTCAATCGTATCTCCCAGAGCGCCACGTCCACCTGCGCCCGGGTCAACAGGTATCAAAACGTAATCGCTGGCAGCCAGGGCATTCATGGTCAACCTATCCAGACTGGGAGGACAATCAATCAAAATCCAGTCTATTTGGTTGATATTATTAATCCGGTCAATATCGGTTTTGATGCGAGTCAGGCAACTGCGCAACCTTAATTCCCCCCCCTCAATTTGGGTTTGACCACTCTTGATTGCCTTAAGACCATCATCAGCCGGAATGACCTGCAAATTGGCGAAGTTGGTAGACTGCACCGTCGTTCCAATCATCCCATCCTCGATTAACACGGTTGACAAAGTCGCGTCACCGGCATAGACCCCAAAAAAAGCTTCGCCCAATGTTTTTTGCGGGTCAATGTCAATGCACAAAACTCGAAATCCAGCCTCAGTTAAAACACCAGCCAGATTAAAAGTTGTGGTACTTTTAGCCGAACCACCTTTAAGATTAGCCAGGGTTACTACAACCATAATTAATTTCCTGTGTTTCGACAGATGAAAAATATAAGCAGATTGGGATATTAAAGGTTATTTACCTGCATCTATCAATCTGAACTCGACATTTACCGTTACACCAATCACATTTGACAAGGCGCGGCGCACAATATCACGCAAACGGTTCTCCAGCCAATCCTTAGCCATATCCGTTTGCACGCCCACAATATAATTGCCATTCTCCCGACCCAGGAGCGTCGTCCCCTGGATAATGGTGTCGTAAGTGGCGCGGGTCATTTGGGGGCGCAAGACCGACTGGGTTTCGGCCCAAATAGCCTCATTAACCGACGGAGGAGTCAGCGCAGGAAGCGAGTTTGTTGAACTGGGAACCTGGGTTCCCACTGCTTCATAGTCTCGATTTTCAACCTCTCGCTCGGACGATTGCTTTAAGCCCAAATCTACTTCGGCTTCATCGGCAAAATCCCGCAGAGCACGCACAAAAACTGCGCCTTGATTAATTTCAGGATCGGTATCTATCGCATCTACGGCTGTCTGAATAGCCGCCATATACAAATCCAGATGTTTGGGATGCAAAGCCGTTAGCATTTTATAAAACATTGCGCCTGAATGATGATCTTGGAGTAGTTCTTCAGTAAAACGAACAATGGGTTCCAAAACAGCCCGACGATTGCTCCGGTTTAAATTTGTTCTTTTGAGTTGTTTAATTAATATGTCAAGTTGGTTAACGTTCTTGCCGGATTCTACCGATTTACTGTCAGGTGAATTTGAATAGGGTAGATTTACATAACTATCTAAGCCAGGATTATTCTGTTTCACGGCTGGCGGTAAATCGGAACTATCTGGATTTACAGGCCCTTTATGTAAATCCGCTGGCCTCGGATTAGCAAGGTGAGGTAATTCCAAATTCTTTTGATTTACATAACGTAAATCGGCTTTTTGCGGTTCACGATAATTGGCCGATATTCTAGGTAAATCCAAATTGTCGCTTCTTACGGGTTCAGTAACACGATAGGTTTCCAGGCCCAATTCACCCTGTTGCAACCGCAGCAATTCAACCTGCTGCTGTAACCGGGCTTCGTCTTCGGGCACAACCGGGTCTTCCATAACGATTTCAAGCAAAAAGCCAACCCGCCGGGTTTTGCCGTTATAGGTTTCGTAGGCATAGCGAACTCGAGGGATAAAAAGAGAGAGATATTTAGCTTTTTCATCACTGGGGACGATACTGCGCCAGGGTTTATCGTTGGGGATAGGCTCATGTTTCAACCAACTGGCCACAGTCTCTTCGTGAACATCGAGCATTTCCGCCAGATCCCGCCAGCTACAGATGACTCGCTTGGTGCCATCACCCCGTCGAGGGGCGTCTATACATAAGCCACGCAGAAGGATCACCAAACACCAGCGTTCGGGACCAAGCCGGGGTAACCATTTTTGAGCGGAATAGAGACTGACCGGAACAGCGCGTTCGGGGGTAACGATGGCCGCTCGGGCGCTTAAATATACCGGATGTATTGACAGGTCAGACATGACCGGACCCTTGTAGAAGGTTACTCAAAAACGAGCCAGGTTAACTCAAACATCGAGCAGCGAAGCAAGCTTGAGTGAATCTATTAATATAGTTGAATCAAGGTCGGCCTGAGAACTTGACAGAACTCACCTCTTTATGGTATATTTAATCCCAGAAAGAGTAAGAGGTAGAAATGACAATCCTGCCTCGGATGGCGTCTCAGATGGCGGCAACCAATCTGAGTAACAACACAACCAACTAAATCTTCAGAATAAAGAGGCTCGCGGCAACGGGCCTCTTTTTCTATCTCCGCGGCAAACCAATTTGGGTAAGTATAACCCTAAATTAGCTTTACTCCAGGCCTTACTATCCAGGATTATAAACATATCTACATAAAATGTCAAGAGTTACTTGTAACTTTGGGGGGTAGGTGCTATAATTACGCCTACGTTTCCCGGGGAGGTAACTTCTTCATGCTCGACTTGAGTCCGCTAGGGTTGGTAGAGCCGCCTTTCTCGCTCTCGCCCGATCCGCGCTATTTTTACGTTTCTCTCCAGCACAAAGCTACTCTGGCTAAAGCCACTTATGCCATTGAGCAGCGGCAGGGTCTTTCGGTTATTTTTGGCGATGTGGGCGTGGGTAAAACCACTATTGCCCGCCGCCTGTATCAGGTCTATCGGGATCGTTCGGATTACCACACGGCCTATATTCCCACGCCGCTTTTTCCCTCAGATTTTCAGTTTCTCAAAAGTATTTGCGCTGAATTCAACCTGAGTCCCAAACGCAGCAAATTGCTTCAGTTAGCCGCCTTTGAGGAGTTTTTAATTAAAGCGTTTCGGGATGACAAAAATATTTTGCTCATCATTGACGAAGCTCAGGGACTCATTGGCCCCCAGTTTGAGCTAATCCGCCAACTGCTGAATTTTGAAACAAATACTCAAAAGTTAATTCAAATTGTTTTGATCGGTCAGAATGAGCTGCGCAACAAGCTGCGGCTTAAGCGGGCGTTGGCTTCACGGGTGGCCACCGCTCGACGTTGGAGCCGCTCCATTTTGAGGACACCCGTTCCATGATCAATTTCCGGGTGATGGTGGCCGGACGCCAGGAATCTCTCTTTACCGAGGCGGCCCTGATCAGAATCTACAATTACAGCCGGGGGATGCCGCGCGATATTTGTGTGATCTGTTTGAATATTCTACCCATCGCTATCCTGAATAAAGTATTAATTGTTGACGAGCCATTGGTTGAGCAAGTCATTGAGGAGTTGCGGTAATGACGGAGAAAAAAATAATAAGAGAGGGCCAGGGAACCTTTGCCCAGCTTTATGATGTGCAAGAAGAGTTAAGCCGGCGTAATACCAAACCCTTGGGACGCCCTCCCAAAAAGGTTCAGCGTAAACCCACTACCGTCCATTTAACCAAAACCGAAACCAGGAATTTGAACAAATTGCACCTGTTAATTGGAGAGCAATTCTCGGTTAACCGGAGCGAATTGGTAGGCATAGCAATTGATACTTTAACGCTTTTATTAGAGGAAAAAGGTAAAAACGCGGTCGAAATTGGTCAGATACGGGATATAGAAACTTTTCGGCGCTTTATTTTTGATTTTATGAAATCATAAAATTACAATTTCATAAAATCACGCTTTGACTCGCGGTTAAATCAACCCTTGTTTAACCGAAAAAATCATTTTAACCCGTTCAAATTCTGAGCCTGACTAATCAAATCTTCAAGTTTGCTCGTATCCAGAAGCGAAAAAGAAATCCCAGCCAGCGCCAACTCCTCATGGCCCAAATTGTGAAAAGAACGAGCGCACGCGGCCCGCGACATGGCATCGTAGATTGCCACAAAATCAGCGGCTTTTGGATTTTGCTCAAGCACATAACGCACAAATTCCAAGGCAATTCTGTTCAACGTATGTCCTCTGTAGTCAGACTAACATGCCAAAAATACTAGTATCATGTATTATAACACAGATTAGTCCGCTCAGATAAATCAAATACCCTCCAGACCTTAAAAAATTGCTTGACAAGTAGATAGATATGAACAAAACCACTGCATCGGCTCAAAAAGTCCCTACCGTTGCCCTCATTACCAATGATGTTATTGGCGAGCGCATGGCCGGCCCCGGTATTCGCTATTGGGAATTTGGCCGGGTTTTGGGGCAACATTTTCCGGTCAAGTTGATTGTGCCCCCAATGGTTTCCCTGCCGGCTATACCGGCGACAAAGGATGTCCCCTTTCACATTTACACTCCCCATAATTTAACCGAGTTTCGTACTCTGGTTGAGGATTGTGATTTGATGGTGGCGCTGGGCATCCTGTTATACTTTTATCCCTTCCTGGCCGAATTAAATAAACCTTTAGTTTTAGATATCTATAATCCCTATCTCCTGGAGGCTATACATCGCGCCGCGGTGTATGATCTGTCGAAACAGTTGACCTCAAACGAAACCTATCTGGCGGCGATCAAAAATCAGCTTGCCGCCGGTGATTTTTTTATTTGCGCGGGCGAGAAACAGCGGGATTATTGGCTTGGCGCATTGTCGGCGGTGGGGCGAATCAATCCGTATACCTATGCCCAGGACTCAACCCTGCGCCGGCTGATAGATGTGGTGCCGTTTGGTCTGCCGGCCCAACCCCCGGAGCAGACCAAAGCTGTCCTAAAAGGGATTTATAAAACCATCACGCCTACCGATAAAGTAATTCTGTGGGGCGGAGGCATTTGGAATTGGTTTGATGTTTTAACCCTTATCCGGGCCATGCCGGTAATGCTGCAACAACGAAGTGACATCAAACTGTTTTTTATGGGTATCAATCAGCCTGACCAGGACCTGCCGCAAATGGAGGCAGTCCAGCAGGCCATTGCCTTGAGCAAAGAGTTGGGACTTTATGACCGCCACATTTTTTTTAATGATTGGGTCGCCTACAACGACCGCCAGAATTACCTGTTGGAGGCCGACATCGGCGTGAGTTTGCACTTTGACCACGTGGAGACGCGCTTTGCCTTTAGAACTCGCCACCTGGATAATCTGTGGGCGGGGCTGCCGGTAGTTTCAACCCAGGGCGATGTGATGAGCGAAATGCTGGCCGCCCAAGGCCTGGCTTACCTGGTTGCGCCGGGCGACGTAGCGGGCGTGGCTCAAACCATTCTAACCCTGCTTGACCGGCCCGATTTGAAGGCTGAACTAAAAGCCCAATTTCAACAGGTGGCGGCGCAGTACCACTGGGATGTGGCGGTTCGTCCCCTGCTGGAGTTCTGCGCTGCCCCAACCATCGCCCCTGATAAGGCTTACCTGGCCCAATGGGGGCGCACCACCGAAAAACAGAATCTATCGGTATTTCAGAAAGGGTGGCGAGCCTTGCGGATGGGCGGTCTACCGAGTTTAGCCCGCCAAACCGGCGAATATCTGCGCTGGAAGTCCAAAAAGTTCCGCAAGCTATAAGCCTTTATCGCCCGCATGGTTGGTGAGCTGCCAAAAGAAGATGACTACCAGCAGCGTATAGAGAGCAGCCGCAAACAGATAAAAGGCAGGCTGACCCCACCAGGCCGGGCGAAAGCGGGTCATTTGCTCCGCCAGAACTTGTAACTTTTCCCCACCATCCATTTGAAAACAGACGCGGAAGGTAAGATCAGCCAGAACGGGGGCATTATTTAAGAAGGCCGAGCCGGGTGGGTAGATATTTTTTTCCACCCCGTTGACCGTAACGGCGTTTCCCGGCCTGGAGGTGGGCGATTGCAGGGTGATCAGATAACTTTTCTGAGCGGAATTGGCCACAGGCGCAAAAGCAAAGGTGCGCCAGCGTTGGTCGCTTAACGAAATGGCGTTAAAAGAAGTTGAGTAAATTTCAACCGGGGAGTCTTCCGCCGGAAGCTCAAAGAGCTTAAAGGTTATCTCGCCGGTGTTTTGGCGGCCATAGGTTTGAAAGCGGATATCAACCCGGTTGAGATTATCGCGAGGGGCCGTAAAACTCTGGCCAATAGATTGTTCCCCCCAGATTTGCTGCAGGTCGGTAGGCGGCGTGTAGAAATAGAGAAGTTGGCCCTCGCAGCCAAGCTGATTAAAAAATGAGACCACGATCATGACCAGGCCAACCAAACCAACCAGATAGGTAACGCTGAGAAAAAGTTTATTACTGAACATCTCAATACCGCGAGTAAAAAAAGGGGATGATGTAGTTTAGCAAAACCATGGTGTCGAACAAAAACAGACTTAACGCTAATATCAGGATCGCCTGCATCCGCCAGGCCCGGCGGATTAATTGCTGCCAGCCCAGGACCAAAAAAATCGAGATGGGGATGATTACCGGATAGATGGAGCGACCTTGCGAATAACTGATGCTCCCGGTAAGCATGTGCCAACCCACCTGGATGCCCACTGCACTGAGGGTTGCCAGAATCAGGAAGAGATATGCACCGAAACGCGGCCCGTCTAACCCCAGTCCCTTTGTTTTCCTGGTCAGAAGCAGTTTGATTAAACCAACCCCGGCAATGAAACAGCCCGCAAATAGAATAGAATACCAAAAGAGCGGCAAACGTAAGGTTAACCAGCCGGGCATAGCCCAATAGCTGTAAAATATTTCGGTGATAACCTTTGGCTCAAAATAAAGTTGGCCGGTGAAGGGTTGAGTGATAGCCTGAACGACAAGCCCTTTTAGCCGCACGGGCGCCAGCAATAGGCCAAGCCCCACGAGCATGGCCGCAGGCAAAACAACCCACCGCCAATGTTGCCGAAACCCCCATAACTGATGGATGACCAGATAACCGAGCGGTACCAGTAAAAAAAGCTGGTTGGCTTGGTCCAGATGGCGGCAAACGACAGCAGCAGGATGAGCACTATCCTCACCCAAGAAAACCCCCGCATAAACCCCTGGACCCCGATAAACAACACCGTGGCGGTCAGCACTTCAGCCAGGTTGCCATTGTTAACCGCTGCCAGAAGATGGGTGTGCTGCGGATTAAATAAAATCAACAGCGGCGGCCCCAGCATCAAAAAACTGTTCCGAGGAAAAATGGTCCGGGCGGTGAGGTAAGCCAGCAAAACAACGGCTGCTGCCATTATAACCATATTGAGCCGGACGAGATAAAGCTGGGTAACAATACTCTGACCGGCGGCAAAAACAAGCGGCCAGCCCATTACCGCGTAAGAGAAACGATTGCTGTACGTGCCGCCATAACTTGGAAAGTAAAGGGCAATATAGCGATCAAGCGGCAAATCACGCTGTTTGGTTACGCCGGTAAAAAGATAGTCCGGCCATCTGAACTGAAACAGCGACTCTCTTATCTCGCCGTACCAGACCGGATCTTCCGTGAACGTATTGTTCCATGCTTCGGCGCTGAGGGCGGCCCTGGTCCGCTCGAATTGAGCAGGTTCGTCGGGGGCCTGCCAGGGGGGCACGACGGCAGCATAGATAACCCCGCGAATGACGGCCAGGACCAACATCAGATAAACGATAGTTCTGAGCCAGGTGAAATCAGCTTGCGTTTTTGCCGAAGAGCTTGATTGGGCCATAGCTAATAGTTTTTGTGTTTAAGCCACCACAACCTGACCGGCTTAAATTGAAGCAGTTGCCAGCCGACATATTCCTTGAGTTCATAGAAAAGCGGCCAAAAGCCTCTGCGTTGCCACAACCGGATCATGCGGCTGGACCGGAGCAGGCTGGACTGGACAAAGCCCGGTTGAACTTGTGGGGCCGCCGGAGACTCCTCCAGCACGGCTTGCCTGGCCCGTTCGAGCGCCTGGGCCAGAGGACTCGTTGGGTTGTTGGCGGCCTGAATGATGGATTGGCGATAATGGGGATAACGGGCGTGGATAATCAACGCATGGGTTTGCTGGAGCTTTAACTGCGGCAACTGCTCTGTCCCCGCGAAGGAACTGCCCCCTTTGTGGAAAACAAACAGATCGTCTGCTGCTACATGACAAAAGCCGGCCTGCAACGCCCGCTGTGAAAAATCTACTTCTTCGCCATACCCCGGCGCAAAAACCGGGTCAAAATAACCCACTTTATCCAACGCCGCCCGCCTGAAATAAACACAGTGGCCCACGGCCGTGGGCAGAAGCGGCCGCAGCTTGAGCGAAGCCCGGGCAATGCGGGTATCTATTTCAGCCAGGGTTAAGCCGGCCACAAGTTCGGGCGTGGGCTGGTTCCGATAGGGTACGGATAAAATAGTCCCGCTATTGGTGAGTGGGGTAGCACTGGCCGCGTCAGGATAACTATAAGCGGCAGCCCGGAGGCGTTCCAGCCAACGGGGGGGGACAACAACATCACTATTGACCAGGACCACATCGTGAGGCCGGCAGGCGTTAAAGGCCAGGTTAACCGTACCGACAAAACCACTGTTGACCGCTTTGCGCCCATATTGCCCACGTGGGCCTAAAGGCAAAGCGCTCAAGGTCTGCGGCAGGCGTTCATCCGTACTGGCATCATCGAGCAGCAGCAGGGGGACATCCCCAGGTAAGGTAGCCAACAAACTTTCAACACAAACCATTACCTCGTTGTAAGCATTATAAATGGGCACGACGACGACGGGAACATCAGCCGGAAAACGTTTCAGCCAGGATTGAAGCTGCTGCTCAAGGTTATGCTCATGCTTGGGAGTGATCATCTCATCGGGAGAAAAGGAAGAATGGCCTGCCTTTGACTCAGGCGGCATTCTAACATACTATAGGGGGGTGGGCAAAACAATGCATCTGGTGATTAATGCCACCGAGCTGGGCCGCCAGCGCGGCGGCAACGAAACCTACATTGCCGGGCTGCTGGCCGGGCTAACCGACCTTAATCCCGCCGTTCAACTCAGCCTGCTTACCTGCCAATGGCCTGTGGCTGCCCCCCTCCCCCCGCTGTTTCGGCAGATGAACCTGGGCGTTTATCAACGCTTCCCCTTTTTGCTGTGGCAGCAAACCCTGGCCTTACGCCAATTAAAAGCTGACTGGTACCTGGCTAACTTTTTTTTGCCGCCTCTCCTGCCATGCCGGGGCGTGGTTATGGTCCATGATTTATCGTTCCGGGCGCACCCCGAATATTTTCCCCGCAGCGTGAGCTGGTATATGCGCTGGCTGACCGGCCTGGCCGTCCAGCAGGCCGAGCGCGTCCTGACCGTATCCGAATTTTCGCGGCAGGAGTTGTGCCGCTTTTATCCGGTGGAGCCGGCCAAAGTAACGGTGGTGCCTAACGGCGTCGGCGCTGAGTTCCAGCCTGCTTCCCCGACCACCATCGCCTCCGATCAAGCGGCCCTGGCTCGCTACGGCCTGGAACCGCCTTATATTTTAGCTCTGGGGAATATTCACCCGCGCAAGAATCTGGCCCGGTTGCTGCAAGCGTACCACTGCCTGAAGCAGCAGTTGCCGCATGTTCCGCCGCTGGTTTGGGCCGGGCTGCCCCGCTGGGAAAGCAGCGCCCTGTTGACCGAGGCCCACGCCGCCGGAGTGATCTTGCCCGGCTTTATTGCCCAGGCCGATTTACCGGCGCTGTACCGGCAGGCGACGATGTTGGTCTACCCCTCTCTTTACGAAGGATTTGGCCTGCCCCCCCTGGAGGCAATGGCCTGCGGCACCCCGGTTGTGACCAGCAGCACCACCAGCCTGCCCGAAGTGGTCGGCGAGGCCGGCCTGACCGTAGACCCCACCCGCATCGAGGCGATAACGGCCGCTATGGCCCGCCTGCTCACCGACCCTGCCCTGGCCCACCATCTGCGCCAGGCCGGTTTGGAGCGAGCCGCCGGATTTTCCTGGCAGCAAGCCGCCCAAAACACCCTGGCCTGCCTGGTCAGTTAATGACGTGAGGTGGCGTGAGGCGATGACGCGAAAGACCTCTTCGCCACCTCGCCTCTTCGCCTCAGCCCAACCGCCGCAGCAGTTTTCGCCCCCGGCTTTGCATAGCCGGACTGCCCGTTTGGGTCAGTTCGGTCAGCACGCTGATGACTTGGGGCCGCAGGCTGGCCGCTTGTTCGGCCAGGTCGGCCAGAGCCTGCATGGTAAAGGTTTTGACGATTTTGCTGGGGTCGTCCAGGTAAGTCAGCAGAATTTCGACGGCCTGGGCTATCTCGGCGCTGCTCAGGTGAAGCCGGGGTAATAATTGGGCCACGTGCCAGCGAACCTCCTGCTGGTTGATCCGGGCCACCTGTTCGATGAGCTGGGTTTTGTACGGCTGGAGATACTCCGGCTGCTGCGCGGTTATTTTCTCGACCGCATCGGCCGCCCGCATGCGGATCAGCGGATCGTCGCTGAGCATGCCCTCAAAGAGCAGTGGAAACAGGGCTGGCTCGGCCAGCACCTCGGCAGCTACTTCCTCCGCGTGCCCAATCGAGCGCCGGTCGCCGCCGCTCAGTTTTTGCAGCAGGGG
>JAAUSP010000075.1 GCA_012032575.1 Anaerolineales bacterium
TGCAGAACACGCACCGAATCCGGCTGACACACCCGCCCCAAATCATTGCGACCCAAATCGACCAACATGACATGTTCGGCGCGCTCTTTGGGATCTTCCAGCAGATCCTTGGCCAACTGGTCATCTTCGGCTTGCGTTTTGCCCCGCCACCGCGTGCCGGCAATCGGATGCAGGAAGGCCGTGCTATCTTCCAGCCGTACATGCATCTCCGGGCTGGAGCCGATAATATGGACAGGCTCGCCCTCAATGCCGGCAACCCCCGTAAAATCCAGAAAGTACATATAGGGTGACGGGTTAAGCATCCGCAGCGCCCGGTAGATGGTAAAGGGGTCGGCTTCCGTGGGGCGGCTCAAGCGCTGACTAAGCACCACCTGGAAAATATCACCGGCTGGCGATGTATTCTTTGGCCTTATTGACCGTCTCCCGGTAGGCTTCGATGGTAAAGTTGGACATCAGGCCGTTGGTGCTGGCCTCGCTGGTCGGCGGCACTTCGGGCAACGGAGCGTTCAGCCGGGCCACCACTTCGTCAATGCGGGAAATAGCTCGCTGGTAGGCGGTGCGGACATCCCCACGGGTCAAATCGGCGTTGGCGACCACTTGCAGGCGCTGGCGGGCGTGGTCAAAAACAACCAGGGTGTGGGCGATCATAAAGGCCGATTCGGGCACGTGGAGTTCGTCGGGGTTGTTGTCGGGCAGCCGTTCGAAGCGGCGTACCGCATCATAGCTGAGAAAACCGACCGCGCCGCCGATAAAGCGGGGCAAATCGGCCAACCGCACCGGCTTGTAGCGCGACATATCATTTTTTAAGACCTCCAGCGGGTCCAGTCCATTTTCCAGCAGCACCGAGCGGCCATAGCCGTCGCTGGCAATGTAGACCTCGTTGCCAAAGGTGGTCATCAGCCGCGCGGGCGCACCCCGATAAAGGAGTAGCGGGCCACCTGCTCGCCGCCGGAAACCGACTCCAGCAGAAAACTGGAGCCTTCATCCTGCAACTTGAGATAAACGCTGACCGGCGTTTCCATATCCGCCGGCAAATCGCGATGGATCGGGATCAGGTTGCCCTTGTCCGCCATCGCCTCCACTTGTGCCAAGGTTGGTTTGTACATGCTGCCCTCCAGTGATAAAAGTAGACGGTAGACGGTAGACGGGGAAAATACGGGGACTCAGGATTTCGAGGGGGATGAGCGTGATGCGTGATCAGATTATCACGCATCACGCATCACGTTGCCTCTGACCCCCTGAATTCCAAAAGAGACTTACCCCTGTCTGCCGCCTACTGTTTGCTGAAATAAAAACCTCTCGCGCCCGCCGAGTCCAAATAAATTGAACTTGACGGGGGCGAGAGGTTGATCTCCCGTGGTGCCACCCCATTTAAACTGGGTTAAAAAAACAAAAAACCTTGTTATGAAACACAAGGTTAGTTTAGCCAGTTTCACTCAGTAGATACGCAGCCACAGTGGGCTTGAATATCCGTCTCCCTGATAACGGTGGAGGCTCCGGCGCGGCCTACTGGTGAAACGTTCGGGGCGCAACTCGCAGGCCCATTCACCGCTCGCGCTCGTACCGGCCTCACACCGGGCAGCCGACTCTCTGAACGCCGCTTGAGCAGTTACTTTTCCTGGTCAACATTTTTGGGTTTGAATTGCCCCAAATTTAACACAGATAGAAATTTTTGTCAAGACTCAAATTTTCTACTTGGGCCAGAAGTTGAGTGGGCGGCAATTTTTGTCCAGTTTTTATCATCCGCCTTTTGACGTAGGGGGGTAATGATGGTATATTACGTTAATTACAATTGGATCAACGATGCTCCCTATGAGTACCGGCCCCGCCGGACCGGGGAGCATTGTTTTTTGAAAGTGAGCGAGGGATATGCGGATTGGCATTGATGCCCGGTTAGTTTTTTATAACCGGGCCGGGATTGGTCAATACATATTGCAGTTAACCGAAGCGTTGTCCAATCTGGAGCCACACGAAGATACCTTTTTGCTGCTGCAAAGTCGCAAAGATAAAGGCTCTATTGTCAAGAGCAATGGTTTTCTGCGCCGGTCATTATGGACGCCCAGTCATAACCGCTTTGAGCAGGCCGCTTTAAGCTTTGAAATATCACGATTGGGGCTGGATTTGTTGCACAGCCCCGATTTTATTCCGCCCTTCCGGCGCAACTGCAAGTCGGTCATTACCATTCATGATCTGGCCTTTTTGCTCTATCCCCATTTTCTAACCAAAGAAAGCGCCCGTTATTACGGCCAAATTGACCAGGCCTGGCGCAAAACCGACCATATTATTGCCGTTTCCGAAGTGACCAAGCACGACAGCATCAAAATGCTGGGCGTGCCGGAAAAGAAGATCACCGTCATCCACGAGGCCGCCAACCCCATTTACCGCCCGCTGCCCAAAGACGAAGCGCGCCGAATTGCCAAAGAAAAATATAAACTGGACCAGGATTTTATTCTCTTTGTCAGCACCATCGAACCGCGCAAAAACTTGCCGGGTTTGCTGCAAGCCTACCGCCGCCTGCGGGATGATTACAAACGCGAAGAAACGCTGGTTTTGGCCGGCTCCAATGGCTGGCTCTGGGAAGAAGTTTACGAAACGGTGGCCAAGCTAAACCTGGAAAAGCATGTCGCCTTTCTGGGACGGGTCCCATCCGAAGATTTGGTTTATCTCTACAACGCCGCCCAATTGTTGGTCCATCCGTCGTTTTACGAAGGCTTTGGCCTGACCCCCCTCGAAGCCATGACCTGCGGTGCGCCGGTGATTGTCTCCAATACCTCCTCCCTCCCCGAAGTAGTCGGCGACGCAGCCGTGCTGATTAATCCCCACGATATTGAGGGTCTGACCGTCGCGATTTGGCGGGTCTTAACCGAAAAGGAACTGCGCGAAGATTTGATTTGCAAGGGCCTCAAACGCGCTAAAAAATTCTCCTGGCAACAGGCTGCAAAAAAAACTCTGGAAGTATATCATAAAGTAGGCAAAGGGTGAAGATAGATGATGGTGGATAGAAGATAGAAAAATTCTATCCTCTATCTTCAATCCTCTATCTTCTATAATTGCGATGCGCATTTTGCTGCTGACCCCGCAGCGGCCTTATCCACCCCATCAGGGCACGACGCTGCGCAATTTCAATCTGGTCAAAGAGCTGGCCAAGCGCCATTCGGTCTGTGTGTTGACCTTTTTGGAGCCGGATCAAGCGCCCCACGACCCCGGTCCCCTGCTCGACCTGTGCGAATGGCTCGAAACTGCGCCGGTCCCTCGCCGCAGCACCGGCTTACGTCTGCGCCAGATGCTCACCACCAACCGGCCCGATATGAGCCTGCGTCTCTGGTCGCCGGAGTTGAATGACCGGCTGGCCGCCCGATTACGTCAACAGCCCTTCGACGTGGTCGAAATCGAGGGCATCGAGATGGCCCCCTACCTGCCCACTATCGAAGCCGCCCAGCCCCGCCCCCTGATTATTTATGACGCCCACAATGCCGAGTGGATTTTGCAGAAGCGAGCCTGCCTGGCCGACCTGAAAAATCCGGCCCGCTGGCCGGCGCCGCCTATAGTTGGGTCCAATGGCAGCGGCTGCGGCGCTACGAAGCCGAGTTATTGCGCCGGGTTAATCATACCATCGCCATGTCCCACCCCGATAAAGTAGCCCTGCGCGACGTGGCTTCTGATGTGCCGATTACGGTGGTGCCGAACGGGGTTGATTTGTTGGCTTATGACGACGTAACCCAGGCCAAACCGTTCGATTTGCTCTTTACCGGCAAAATGGATTTTCGGCCCAATATTGATGCCGTGCTTTGGTTTGGCCGTTACGTTTTACCCTTAATCCAGGCCCAACGCCCCGGCACCACGTTTGCCATTGTCGGGCAGCGGCCTCATCCCCGGCTGGAGGTTTTGCGCGACCTGCCCGGCGTCACCATCACCGGCTATGTGGACGATGTGCGGCCCTATTTGGCCGGCTCAAGCGTCTATGTAGCGCCACTGCGTGTCGGCGGCGGCACCCGCTTGAAGTTGCTGGAAGCCATGATGATGGGCATCTCCATTGTCTCGACGACCGTCGGCGCGGAAGGGTTTCCGGTGGTTCACGGGCAGGAATTAATTCTGGCCGATGAGCCGGAGCAGTTTGCCCATGAAATCCTCGATTTGCTGGCGAACCCCACCCGCCGGACCAGGTTAGGTACGGCCGGGCGCATTTTTGCCCAGGCCAACTACGGCTGGGATTCGCTGATCCCCCAGCTTGAAAAAGTCTACCACGACCGCCGGCCGCTGACGACTGATCGGTAATACCTTATCGCTTGACGATATTATCGTTACCTGCTATTTTACTACAGAGGTAGAAATTGTTGACTATCACTGACGAAGAAAAACTGCCGCCGATACATCCCGGCGAAGTTTTATGGGAAGATTTTATGAAGCCCCTGAGTTTGACCCAGTATCGAGTGGCGAAAGATATCGGCGTCTCACCCATTCGGATTAATCAGATCATTCACGGCAAGCGGGCGATCACTGCCGATACTGCCCTGCGCTTGGCTCGATATTTTGGCACCAGTGCAGCAGTATGGCTGCGCTTGCAGGCCCGCTACGATCTGGAGGTTGCTGAAGCCGAACTGGGCGAGCGGATCAATCAGGAAGTCAGGGTTCTGAAGGCGACTTAAGGTTGGGTTTATGATAGAGAAAACTAAAGTTAAAATTGAGAGACAACAGCGAGCCGCCGAAATTATCACCCTATTGAAAGAGTATGCCCCGAAAGTGTTAGTAGAATACCCGGTCGAGTTGGCTTACCTGTATGGTTCTATGGCGCGAGGCTGCCCTTTGCCCATGAGTGATGTGGATATTGCTCTAGTTTTAGCAGAAATACTACCTGCGTATGAGCGCTTGACTCTCGAGTTAAAAATTCAGGCTGCTCTGGAAGATGCCTGTCACCTTGCTAATCTTGATGTGCGCTCCATCAATCAGGCCCCGCTCATGGTTCAGGGTGAGATAATTCAGGAGGGGGTGCTGCTTTACAGCCGGGACAAAGATCGCCGGATTGCCTTTGAAATCTTAACTCGCAAAAAATATTTTGATTATCTTCCAACTTCGATGCGAATGGAGCAGACATTCCTCGATCGTATTCGTCAACAGGGATTATCACGTGGTCAAGCTAAAAACACTCACTTCAATTCTGAATAGCCTACAAAATTACCGGACTAAACTCACTATTTTAGCCGGTTACTCCAGAGAGGAGTTTGTTAAAGATTTCACCAAAGTCGAGAGCACCAAGCATTTGCTCCAGGTATCTATCGAATGTTGCCTGGATCTTGCCCATCACCTTGCTGCTGATGAAGGCTATCGAACCCCGCAAGACAGTTACGATGCCTTCGCTGTGCTGAATGAAGAAGGAATTTTGCCCGATAGTTTTATGCCTACCCTCCGCCAAATGGTTAGTTTTCGCAACCGGGTGGTGCATATCTACTGGGATGTGGATGACTCACTGCTCTACGATATCCTGCAACAAAACCTGGGCGATTTCGAAGTGTTTGTGAAATATATCTTGAGCTTTATTGACAGTCGAACAACAAATTAAATCATCCTGTTTTTTAACATTATTCAGGAGAGCGCATTTCTGCGCTCTTTTTTTCTTGGGAAGTATTAGTGATTGTGGTACAATACTTCGATACATCTTTTAACCAGAAACTGATCCGTAAAACGTAATATCCGCTTGCCAGGGGGGTGCTCGTAAACCTACGACAATGATTTTCGGCGGTCGGCGGTCTAATCTTTACGTTTTCCGCGCTGACTCGACGTAAACAGGAGTTATAGCCATCATGTTGAAGAATATTTTCAAAGCCGTGTTGGGCGATCCCAATCAACGGGAAATCAAGAAATTAACGCCGCTGGTCGAAGAAGTCCAGGCGCTTGAATCTGAAATGCAGGCCAGGAGCGACGAAGATTTGCGGCAGATGCTGGCTGGCTTTCGCCGGCAGTTGGCCGATGATACGACAGAAATGCGGGCCGAAGTGGCCAGGTTGGAGCAGGAAGTGGTCGAAGCGCCGCGGCAGGAGCGGCAGCGTTTGCAAGTGCAATTAGAGCAAACAGAGAAGCGTCTGCTCAAACTAGAAGCCGAATTGCTGGGCGAAATTCAGGCCCAGGTTTTTGCCGCCGTGCGCGAAGCCAGCCGCCGGGCCATTGGACTGCGCCATTACGATGTGCAGGTGGTCGGTGGAGCCACTTTGCATGAAGGTAAAGTGGTTGAAATGCGCACCGGCGAAGGCAAAACGCTGGTCGCTACCATGCCGGTGGTGCTCAACGCCCTGATGGGGCGCGGCGTGCATGTCATCACCGTGAACGATTACCTGGCCAAGCGCGACTGCCAGTGGATGGGGCCGGTCTATCATAAGTTGGGGTTGAGCGTGGCGGTGATTCAAAGCGCGGGTAACGGCGGGGTAGATCAAGCCTCGTTCAAATACAATCCCGATTATCACAACAACGACGACCGGTTTCAATATTTGCAGCCGATCACCCGCCGCGAGGCTTACGCTTGCGACATCACTTACGGCACCAATAACGAATACGGGTTCGATTACCTGCGCGATAATATGGTCCCTGATCTGAACCGGACCACCCAACGGGAGCTGCACTACGCCATCATTGACGAGGTGGACAACATCCTCATTGACGAAGCCCGCACCCCGCTGATTATCTCCGGCCAGGCCGAGGAAAGCAGCGAGTTGTACCAGCGCTTCGCCCAACTGGTCCGCCCGCTCAAACGCAGCAGCGATGAGAGCATCGAAGCGGAGGACCCCGATGGCGATTATGTGGTGGATGAGAAATCGCGCATTGCTTATCTGACCGAGCGCGGCATCGAGAAAATCGAGCGGGCGCTGGGGGTCGAGAACCTGTACGAAGGCGAGAGCGCCTCCATGACGCCTTATCTGGACAATGCGCTGCGGGCCAATGTCTTGTTCAAACTGGATGTGGATTACGTGGTCCAGAATGGCGAGGTCATCATTGTGGACGAGTTCACCGGGCGCTTGATGCACGGGCGGCGCTACAGCGAGGGCCTGCACCAGGCCATCGAGGCCAAAGAGGGTGTCCACGTGCGCCACGAGAGCTTCACCTGGGCCACCATCACCTTCCAGAATTTTTCCGCATGTACGACAAACTGGCCGGGATGACCGGTACCGCCGAAACCGAAGCCGAGGAGTTCGGGGCCATCTATAATCTGGATGTGGTGGTCCTGCCCACCAACATCGAATATCGGGCCATCCGCGGCACGCTGATAAAGGAGTCGCACAAGGAGGACGGGGCCGAGGTAATTATTTATCGCAGCCCGGATGAACGCGAGCTTTTCCGCAAACGGGTGGATTACCCGGATGTGGTTTATAAAAATCCGCAGGCCAAGTTCAAGGCCCTGGTTGACGAAATCAAAACGCGCCAGCAGAGCGGCCAGCCAATCCTGGTCGGCACCATTGCCATCGAAACCTCGGAATACCTGTCCAATTTGCTCGAACGGCAGGGAGTCAGGCACGAGGTTCTCAACGCCAAGCAGCACGAGCGCGAAGCGACAATTATCACCCAGGCCGGGCGGCCCGGCACGGTGACGATTGCCACCAACATGGCCGGACGCGGGGTGGACATTTTGCTGGGCGGCAACCCCGAAGGGCTGGCCCGTGACGAACTGCGCAAGCAGGGTCACGATTTGACCGAGATTGACCCGGCGCTGTGGGAGTCAACCTTTCGCAAATGGAGCGAGCTTGTAGCCAAAGATAAACAAAAAGTGATCGAGTTGGGCGGCCTGCACGTCATCGGCACGGAGCGCCACGAGGCCCGGCGGATTGATAACCAGTTGCGCGGTCGGGCGGGACGGCAGGGCGACCCCGGTTCCAGCCGTTTTTATGTGTCACTGCAAGATGATTTGATGCGCCGGTTTGGCGGGCAGAATGTGGCCAACCTGATGGACCGGTTTGGGGTGGAGGAGGACGTGCCCATTGAAGCCGGGATTGTCAGCAAATCCATTGAGAATGCCCAGACCAAAGTCGAGGGTCATAACTTCGACATCCGCAAGCATCTGCTCAAATATGATGATGTGATCAACCAGCAGCGCGAAGTGACCTATGCCGAGCGGCGGCGCATCATCAGCAGCACCAGCCTACAAAGATAGCCTTCAAAATATGATTGCCGACCATTTGAGCGGCCTGGTGCAGAGTTTCACCAGCAGCGAAGACCCCGACGAATGGGATTTGGCCGCCCTGCACAGCGCGGTGCGGATTATTGTCCCCATGCCCGCCACCCTGACCTCCCACGCCTGGGAGAATCTGTCGGCTGAAGAAATTGAAGACCAGATTCAGGAGATGGCCGAGCAGCGCTACGAGGAAATGGAGCAGGTTGTTGGCCCGGAAAATCTGCGCCAATGGGAACGGATGTTAATGCTGCAAATTATGGATATGCTGTGGGTGCGCCACCTGACCGCCCTCGACGAGCTGCGCCAGGGGATTGGGCTGCGGGCCTACGGCCAGCAGGACCCGCTGGTTGCCTTTCAAAAAGATGCCTTCGAGATGTACGGCCAGCTTCGGGCGGCGGTGCAGGAAGAGGTGGTCCGGCGAATTTATCACCATCCCCCCGCCACTACGGTACTCAAAGAAGCGCCCCGCCCGCGCAATGTACAGGCCATCCACCCCGATGCGGTGGCGGCAGGGCAAAGCCAGGCTCAAGCCGGTACACCCGGCGCAACCAAGCAGGCTCCAGAGCCGGTGCGTGTCCAAAAAACCCTGGGCCGTAATGATTTGTGCCATTGCGGCAGCGGCAAAAATACAAACACTGCCATATGAAGTCGGATGCGCTGGGCGGGAACGGTGGCGGGATGGCGCAGACGCCGGTAAAAGCCGCGCCCGCGCCGGCTGGTTATAGTAATAAAAAGAAACCAGACAAGGCCAGACGGCGTTAATGTAGAATTTATGGGATTAGTTATTTAATCCTGTTGCAAATTCTGCCCGAAAGTGATAACATAGAACTTAAAAGGTTGTTCCCATAGCGTATGAAAACTCAAGTCAGATAGGCATTTCTGTCCTAATCTCAGCTCGCACCCCATCATCTGCGAACTATTCAAATCTTCTGACTATTGAAGGAGGATCAGGCTTTGACTGCGAACGGCGACGACTTTACGGCCCGACTTATGGATGATATGGATCCCACACTGCTTGACTTTGTTAAGACAAAGGTGAATTCTTTCATCAAATGGGACCTGGTCAGATTCTTTTACGAGAATCCGCATACGGCTGACACGGTTGAAAATATTGCCAAATATGCCGGTAGAAATGCGGATGCCGTAAAACCCGAGTTGGAAGATCTGGTCGAGAGCGGCATTATGGGTAAAAAAGTAATGGGAAGCACGGCTATTTATTCGCTTGCCACCGATGAAGAGATGCGCACTTTGGTAGACCAGTTTATTGTGGCGTGTGAAGATCGGCATTTTAGAGTGAAAGCGGTTTATCATATTATTCGAGGCATGCGCTAACCTATTAGCAACTTGAGCAGGCAAATTAGTTATATTGTCGTGCTTTTTGTAGTTATCTAAAAGCAAGGGATATTTATTTTTTTTATCCTCATTCCCCTACTTGCTAATTGAGTCACTTTTATCTTAGCCAAATTGTGGTCAAACTTTCTATAAGTATTACTTTTATCCAGCTTCAATAAATATTCCAACACGAGGGAGCCTTAGGTATGGATACGGATCGAGTCAAAACAGGTATTGCCGGTCTTGACGAAATGCTGGGGGGTGGTTTTGTCAGAGGAACCGCCAATTTGGTTGAAGGCGCTCCGGGTACGGGCAAAACTACTCTGGGAATGCAGTTTATTTATAGCGGTATCGTTCAAGCCAAAGAACCGGGGCTTATCATTACGTTTGAGGAGTTTCCCCAGCAATATTATCATGATGCGGCGGCTTTTGGTTGGGACTTTGTGGATTTGGAAAAAAAGGGGCTGCTAAAAGTGGTGATGACCAGCCCGGAAGTGAGCCGCCTGGATGTAGAGAGCGTGGGCGGGATGATTGAAACCTACATCAACGAATCAGGGGCCAGACGAGTTGTGGTTGACAGTATTACTCACTTTGCGCGTCTCACCCAGGACCCGGTTGAATTACGCAGTCTGGAATTCGGTTTTATCAATGCCTTAAAGCGGCAGGGCTTAACCAGTATCTTCACCCGTGAAAGTCCGGTGTTGTTGGGTGAGTCCTCAGAAAATAACAGCATTAGCTTTGTGGTTGACTCTTATCTGATGATGCGCTATGTGGAAATCGAGTCAACTATTCGCAAAGCTCTGTTAGTGTTAAAGATGCGTGGCAGCGACCACGCCAAAGATATTCGACAGTATGAAATTAACGAGCACGGCCTTGAGGTTCAATCTAAATTTGAGGGCCGCGAAGGTATCTTAAGCGGCAGCCCTCGCCGTATGGCCGACTCTTTTGTCGAAGCTTTTGTTAAACGTTAAAAACGCCAATTGCCCGCCATCTCGTCAAGCTGTTCCCGGCAACGCCTGAGCATGAGTTACGAGATGGGTCTGTGGTGGGCCGCATCCGTTCTGCGACTAGCTAACTACCAGGATTAGAAAAACGTATGAACCTTGTGAGCAGTATTTTAACTATCTACATCTGGGCAGCGGTCTGTATTCTCCTCTTTTTTTGTATATCATTGGCCGTTTTTATCAAAAAATCAGGCCGGCGCTCGTATTATCCCTCATTTTTTGTCCCCATTGCCCTCTTTGCCCTGGCTGCCATTCGATACGCTTTTCTGGCCCCAACAATTGTGGGTGATCTGTGGGGGGATATTCTGCGCTTTGTGGGCGGTTTGGTAGTAGGCGGATTTGGCTTCTTTTTGTTAAGGCTTATGATCGGGGGCCGCTCTTGATTGCGCTGGGGTCGTTGTTAGGCGCTCTGGGCACCCTCTCGGTGCTGTTTCTCTTCTATATCCTGGCCAGGCTGTCTGAAAGATTTGGTTCGGTGATAAAGATGCGCCCCCAATATCGCTACTATTATGTAGCGCTGGCCTTTTTGCTTATCGGGTGGATTGCCCAACTCCTGGTTATGGTGGCCGATTTGATGCCGGCGACACTCCAGGCCTGGTTAAGTTCCACCTGGTTTGTGCTACTGGTCTATTATGTACCGGTCGCCATTGGTGTTACCATTGGCCTGGTAGTTACCTGGCGATATTGGAGCTGGCTGGTAGCGGAACGTAACGGATAAATGGCAATGGCCCCGGCTGTTTTTACCAAAGATAGTGCTCAGTTTTTTGCCTACTCCGGCTGGCGACAATTCCTCCTGGATGACCAATTTAATCTGCTCCCGCCCTGTCTTGAACTGGCTGAATTAGCCGGGCTGACACCGGCGCGGCTGGAGCATGCCCCCCTACTCAATTTGTTTGACCCAACCAATCAGGACAAACTAAAACCTCTATTAACGCAGTTAACCACCGGCTACCAGCAGACTGTTCCCTCGCTGGCCCTAATGCTGCAAGCAGGGAATCATCTCAAGCCCGTCGAGCTTATGCTCTATCCCTGGCCCGAGGCCGACTCTCCGGCCCGCTATACCGGCTTTATGCGTTTACTCCCCAGCGCTATCGAAACCTTTCTCGAAGAGCCGCGCACCCGCCATATCCGCCAAAAAAATAAACAGCTTGAAACCGTCGCCAAGTTAAGCCGGCGTATTGCCGCCATTTTAGATTTGGATACCCTGCTCAATTACGTCGTCCAGAGCTTGAGCCAGGATTTTGAATACAAATTCACCTCTATTTTCTTAATTGACAATACCGAAATCCGGATCAATCTCAAAGCTGCCTCCAATATCAATGTCAAAGCGCTTTCCCCCGGCTTTTCCAGCCTGGTCATTGATAACGAAACCGTTATTGGCCGGGTAGCGACTACGGCTGAACCGATGCTGGTCAATCTGATAGCCCAAAGCGAGTATGAACCCCTGGGCTATCTGCCGGTCGAAACCCAGTCGGAACTGGCGGTGCCCCTGGTGCTGGGCGGTCAGATTTTGGGGGTTTTGGATGTGCAAAGCGACCTCCCCAACAAATACAACAGCGATGACCTCTTTTTGCTGCAAACCATCGCCGATCAGCTAGCCGTTGCCATTGAAAATGCGCGCCTGTTTGAAGAGCGAGATCGCCGCATGGCCGAACTGGCCGCTTTCAACCAAATTGGAGCGGTTATCTCCGGCTCCTATGATTTAAACATGATGTTGCCCAATATTCTGGGCCGGGTGAATGCCCTTTTTCAGGTTGAAGGGGTTTCCCTGATGCTGCTGGAAAACGACGAGCTGCGCTTTGCCGTAGCTGTCGGCCCCGGTTCCGAAGACATTACCTCCTTTACCCTTAAACCGGGCCAGGGGATTGCCTGGTCGGTGATTGAAAGCGGGCAAACCATCCGGGTTGACAATGTGGCGATGGACTCGCGCCACTTCAGCGAGATTGATTCGGCGATTGACTTCAAAACCCGCTCCCTGCTGGCCGTGCCGGTCCAAATCCACGGCAAAATGGTCGGGGTGATGGAAGCAATCAATCGGCAGGATGGCCGGCCTTTTAGCCGCGACGACGAAGTGACCCTGGAATTTATCGCCTCGTCGGTAGCGATTGCCATTGAAAATGCGCGCCTGTTCAGCCAAACCCAGAGTCATATCGAACAGTTGGCCGGTCTGCTCGAAGCCAGCCGGATCATCAACACGCTGGATTTGCAAGACATTTTAAATACCATTGTCCAGCGGGTTGGCGCTTTGCTCAAAGCTGAATACACCAGTGTCTATCTTGGCACCGACGAAAATCAGCCCATTCGAGAAACAGCTTCTTATAGCGTAGGGCCAATGCCGCATGACCCGATGCCGGATTATCAATATGGCGAGGGGACTGTCGGCTGGACTCTAAAACATCGCCAGCCGTTGCGCATCAACGATGTGACTCAAGATAGTAGATTTGTATCCTTCTCACCTCGTTCTCAGTTTATCTCCAACCTCATTGCCATCCCGTTGATTGTCAAAAATGAGGCGATTGGCGTGATTGAGGTCTCCAATAAACTGGGGGGAGGTATATTTACCACCGAGGATGAAGCCCTGCTCTCGGCCTTTGCCAGTCAGGCTGCTGTAGCCATTTACAATGCCCGCCTCTTTAACGAAACCAACCAACGCCTGGCCGAGGTGTCAACCCTTTACACCTTTGCCGACCAGATGACCAAAGTGATGGACCTGGATCAGGTGAGCCGTTCCACCGTGACCATTTTAAGGCACGCCCTGGATTGCAGCGGCTGCTGCGTCTTTTTGCAAGAAAGGGTAGACGACCAAGACGCCCTGGTTTTAAAGGCATGCAGCGGCTGGCATGAGGGAAAAATAGATTCCGCCGACATCGCTGATTTGACCAAACTGGCCGAGGGTCTATCCGAAAGATTACAGCCGCTCCACATTCACGACCTGCCAGACGAGACCAGCTCTGGCCGGCTAAAACTGCCATCTTCCAACAGCCCGGCGGCGGCAGATTCCTTGCCGATACGCTCGGTCATGATTGTCCCGTTAATTGTCAAAGATCAATTTTTGGGCGCTCTGGCCATAGACGATCACGAACCCAATGCTTTTGGCCCATCAGAAGGCCGCCTGTTGACCATCACCGCTGCCCAAATTTCTACAGCCATCGAAAATATTCGCCTCTATGCTCACCTGGAACAGCGGGCCATCGAGCTGGAAGCCGCCCTGGAAGAGGTTCAGGAAACCAACCGCCTCAAGTCGGAATTTGTGCAGAATGTTTCCCATGAACTCCGCACTCCGCTAACGTTTATCCGCGCTTACATCGAATTGATCCTGGAAGGCGAGTTGGGCGATCTGTCTCCCTTGATGAAAGAGAAGCTGGAGTTCATTTCTCAAAAAACCTTCGCCGTCATTCGCCTGGTTGAGGATATTGTCTCGCTGCAAAAAGTCGAATCGGGCCACCTGCGTTTTGAATTAATCAACCCCTATCAACTGATCAGCCAGGCCGTTCAAAGCGCTACAGCCAGCGCCGCTAAGTTTAATATCAATTTGGTCACGGCCACCGCGACTGACTTACCCCCGCTGCGAGTAGATATTGATCGGGTCGGTCAGGTATTTGATAACCTCATTGGCAACGCTATTAAATTCAGCCGGTCTGACAGTGAGATCAGAATTGCCGCCGAACTGGAGGGTGAAACTATCAAATTTTCGGTGCAGGATTATGGGGCCGGGATTCCCCCGGAAGCCGTCAACCATGTTTTTGAGAAATTCTATCAGGCCGGGCGTCCGGTTGGCTCACGCCAGTACAAGGGTTCGGGTCTGGGGCTGGCCATTGTCAAACAAATTATCGAAGCTCACCAGGGCCGCGTCGCCGTCGAGAGCCAGCTCAATCAAGGCAGCACCTTTTACTTTTGGCTGCCCATTCACGAAAACAACGGCTACGAACCGGATTAATTGGATCAGTGGAAAAAACAGTCCTTTTTAAATTACCTAAAATTGATCTCCACCGTCACCTGGAAGGCAGTTTACGCTTGTCAACCCTGGCCGAAATTGCTCAGGAGCACGCCGTAGATTTACCCACCTGGAGCCTGGAACAGTTGCGCCCGCTGGTGCAGGTAGTTGACGGCGACCCGTACGATTTTCAGGGCTTTTTGAATAAGTTCAAACTGCTGCGCCGCTTTTATTCCAGCCGCGAGGCCGTCCTCCGGGTAACCTCCGAAGCCATTGCCGACGCCGCCGCCGACAATGTGCGTTATCTGGAGTTACGTTTCAACCCGGTCGCTCTGGGCCACAATCAGGGCTTCAGTTTTGAAGATGTCACCGATTGGGTTATCCAAGCTACCCACGAAGCCCAAGAAAAACACGATATCCAGGTGCGCCTGATTGTTCAGATTGGCCGGCATGAGCCGCAGTACGCCCAGCGCCTGGCCGAAATTGCTGTCTCCCGCCAGCAGCAGGGCATTGTCGCCCTCGACCTGGCCGGCGACGAAATTACCTACTCGGCGGCCAAATTTGCCAAGGTGTTTCAGTGGGCCAAAGGCCAGGGATTGCATATTACCGTCCACGCCGCCGAAGCCGGCCCGGCAACCAATATTATCGAGGCGATCCGCGATTTGGGAGCCGAGCGGATTGGTCACGGGGTTCAGGCCCGCCGCAATGATAAAGTGATCGAACTGCTGCGCAGCGAGCGCATCACCCTGGAAATGTGCCCCACCAGCAACCTGCAAACGGGTCTCATCCCCCGCCTGTCTCAGCACCCCTTGTTTGCCTTTCACCAGCTTGGCATCCCCGTCACCATCAACACCGACGACCCCTCTATCTCCAATACCACCCTCACTGACGAATTTGTGGTGGCCAATCGCGGTATCGGCGTCCCTTTCCGCGAGCTGCGCCAGATGACTCTCAATGCCGCCGAGGCTGCTTTTTTACCCGACCCAGACAAGAAGGACCTATGTGACAGATTCAAAAACTGGTTAGACAAGGGTGCCTTCAGCAAAACCCAGCCAAGTACCGCCAACAACTCCTGATCGTTACCTCAACAAGCACATCACCTATTCTCTGCCCACCTTTTGCCTTTACCGAACATTTGTGCTATTATGCTTTTTTCGACAAAATTGGGAGACCAAAGCTCGCGCCGTCCCTTCAGTTCCCCCGGTTCCCGTAGTTCCTTCTTCAGGAGCAGCCTGTGATTAAACGCGAATTTACCGTTGCCGGCGAATACCGCTACAACCAAAGCGGACCAATACGCTGGATTATCTCTCACCTGGCTCGCTATCCGCTGTTTCTGTCTGGTTTTATCCTGACTACCATTATCAGCAATGGCCTGTTTGCCCTGACTCCCCGCCTGACCGGTCTGGCCTTTGACGAGGTTTTGCAGGCCATCCCCGACCGGGGCCGGCTGTTGACCATCACCCTGCTGGTGCTGGCGGTGGTGCTGGTCCAGGGGGCTATTTACCTGGCGGGCAACCTGTCCATCGAGGTGTTGGCCCAGCGTTTCGAACGCGATGCCCGCGATGAACTCTATCTCAGTTTGCTGGGCAAAAGCCAAACCTTCCACAACCGCCAGCGCGTGGGCGATATTATGGCCCGCGCTGCCAACGATGTCCGCCAGCTTAACATGATGCTCAACCCCGGCTTATTTCTCATCCTCGACTCTTTTTCCGGCCTGTTCATCCCGATCATTTTCATCGGCTTCCTGCGATTGGAACTGCTGCTGACCCCGCTCATTTTCACCGTTCTGTTTTTGCTGGCCTTGCGTCACTACACCCGCCAACTCAACCCGGTGGCTGCCCACATGCGAGAGCAGTTTGGCCTGATGAACGCCGGCCTGGCCGAAACCGTATCGGGCATCGAAGTAGTCAAAGCAGCCGCCCAGGAACCAGCCGAAAGCGTAAATTCAGCGAAAACGCCCGGCGCTACCGCGATTTTTTTGTGCAGGAAGGCCGGGTACAGGCCCGCTACCTGCCGCCGCTGCTGCTCGGCTTGACCCTGGCCGGAGCTTTTTTGCACGGCCTCTGGCTCTTTTCGCAGGGCCAGCTCAGTGTTGGCGATCTGGTGGCTTTTATGGCCTTGATGGGGCTGCTGCGCTTCCCGGCCCTCATTTCCATTTTCACCTTCTCGCTGGTGCAGTTGGGCGTGGCCGGAGCCGAACGCATTCTGGAACTGCTGCGTGAAGAAACCGAACTGGACGAAAACGAAGCCGGCCACCAGGGCCAGATGGCCGGCGAAATTGTCTTTGAAAATGTCAGCTTTGGTCACAGCGACAGTCACACCCTCAAAAATATCTCCTTCCGGGCTGCGCCGGGCCAGACCATTGCCATTGTCGGCCAGACCGGCTCCGGCAAAAGCACCCTGACCCAACTGGTCAATCGCACCTACGATGTGGACGAAGGCCGGGTGCTGATTGATGGGGTAGACGCACGCGACTGGAATCTGGCCTCGCTGCGCTCCCAAATCTCCATCATCGAGCAGGACATTTTTCTCTTTTCCCGCAGCATCGCCGAAAATATCGGCTTTGGCCTGGGCCAGCAAACCGACCAGCCGGCCATCGAACAGGCGGCCCGCGAGGCTCAGGCCCACCAGTTCATCAGCAGTTTCAAAGACGGCTATGAAACCGTCATCGGCGAGCGCGGCGTCACCCTCTCCGGCGGACAGCGCCAGCGGCTGGCGATTGCCCGCGCCCTGCTCACCGACCCACGTATCCTCATCCTGGACGACTCGACCAGCGCCATTGACAGCGCCACCGAAGACGAAATTCAAAAAGCCATTCGCCGGGTTCTGCAAGGCCGCACCACTCTGCTCATCACCCATCGCCTCTCCCAAATCCGCTGGGCCGACAAAATCCTTGTCCTCAAACGCGGCGAGCTAATTGATCAAGGCACTCACCCCGAACTCCTGACCCGCTGCGAGTTATACCGGCGAATATTTATCAGGCATGAAGTAGACGGTAGACGGCAGACAGTAGACGGGGGAAGAAGTCGAGCCTCATCGTTGTCAGATGGTTATTTCTCAGAGTAGTGATAAGGGGAATTTCAGAGTACATATTGAGGTAGCAAGTCTCGATTTTCTCCCTGTCTACTGTCTACTGACTACTGTCTACCTTTCTGGAGGATTTTTATGGGCTTTCTGATGGACGGCCTGGACGCCGAGGCGTATGACCGGGCCTATTCTGACCGGCAACTGTTGAGCCGCATCCTGGGCTACTTTCGGCCCAAGCTGCGGGCGATGCTTTTTGTGGCCGCCATGATCACCCTGAACGCCATCATGGATACGGTGCTGCCGATTTTGATTGCGCGGGGCGTTGATCAACTGTCCCAATCGGTCAGTCTGGCCGCCACCGGCTGGGTGGTGGCGGCGATTCTGGTTTCCGGCGTGCTGTCGTGGACCTTTAACTTTTTCCGCCAGTGGTACACCGCCCAAACCGTCGGCGATGTCGTATTAAAACTGCGCGAAGATGCCTTTGCCGCCGTTATGGAGCGCGACATGTCCTTTTACGACGAGTACGCCTCCGGCAAAATCGTCAGCCGCGTCACCTCCGACACCCAGGATTTTGCCCAGGTGGTCACGCTGACCCTCAACCTGCTCAGCCAGGTCTTGCTGGTGCTGCTGCTGGTCGGCGTGCTGTTTTATATCAATGTACCTCTGACCCTGCTGGCCCTGACCATTGCCCCGCTGATCGTCTTCATCGCCCTGGGATTTCGCCGGCTGGCCCGGCTGACCACCCAGAAGGCCCGCCGGGCGCTGGCCGAGGTCAACTCCACCGTCCAGGAATCCATCAGCGGCATTTCAATTGCCAAGAATTTCCGGCAAGAGGACACCATTTACGGCGAATTCAGTGGAGTCAACCAGCAGTCCTATGCGGTCAACCTGCGCCAGGGCTTTGTTTTCAGTAGTATTTTTCCTATTTTGGTTACGGTCGCCGGGCTGGGCACCACCATTGTGGTCTATTTTGGCGGGACCAGCGTGCTCGACGGGGCTGTGTCCCCCGGCTCGTGGTTCCTTTTTATTGAAGCCATCAATATTTTCTGGTTTCCGCTGACCAGTATCGCCTCTTTCTGGAGCCAGTTCCAGCTTGGTCTGTCGGCCAGCGAACGAGTCTTTGCTCTGATTGATGCCGACCCGCGCGTGATCCAAACTGACTCGCAGCCGGTGCCGCGCCTGGCCGGGCGGATCGAGTTCAAAAACCTCGATTTTCGCTACACTGAACAGGAAACAGTGCTGTCTAACTTCAATTTGACCATTGCCGCCGGAGAAACCGTAGCCCTGGTCGGGCACACCGGCGCAGGCAAATCGAGCCTGGGCAAACTGGTAGCCCGTTTCTATGAATTTCAGGGCGGCCAGCTTTTGATTGACGGGCGCGATATCCGCAGCTTTGACCTGGCCGAGTATCACCGCCACCTGGGAATTGTGCCGCAGACGCCATTTCTCTTTTCCGGGCCGGTGGCCGACAATATCCGCTACGCCCGGCCCGAAGCCTCTGCTGAAACCGTCCGCGCCGTTGCCGGGCAAATCGGCGGGGGCGATTGGCTGGAGGCACTGCCCGACGGTCTGAATACCACCGTTGGCGAGGGTGGGCGCGGCCTCTCGATGGGCCAGCGCCAGTTGATTGCCCTGGCCCGCGTGCTGCTGCAGGACCCTGCGATCATTATTTTAGATGAAGCCACCGCCAGTATTGACCCTCTGGCCGAAACGCAAATTCAAGAGGGCCTGGACCTGATTTTGCGGGAACGCACCGCCATTGTCATCGCTCACCGCCTCTCCACCATCAAAAACGCCGACCGCATTATCGTGCTGCGCCAGGGCCAGATCATCACCGAATAAGTCCAACTGAG